>JBBRWV010000100.1:0-14266 GCA_038248985.1 Phycisphaerae bacterium | reverse complement strand
TAGCCGCCGCCCCAGAGGTAGTGGAAGGCGTTGTCGACGGCGATGGTACCGGTGCCGTATTCGTCGGCGAGTTTCATCGCGCGGTCCATGGCGGCAAAGCCCACGGCCTGGCCGAGCTTGCGGTTGGCGTTCCAGCGTTCCACGGCCTTGAACTTGGAGGGGATGACTTCGATCTCGGCAGCAGGTTTGCAGCCGCCGGCTTTCGATCCAAAGAGCTCATCGAGGTGCAGAGCCTTGATGGCGTTATGCGTTTTGATGCCGTGCCAGGCGGTGATCTCCGAGAACTTGGCGCCGGCGGCAGCTTCATCGGCGGTGTAGCCGCGATGCCGATAGGCGGCGGCAACGAGATCATTGTGCATTTTGACGGGGACGAGGTAGTTGGTGGGCATGTAAAAATAAACTCCCTAAAGAAAGATTGTATAACAGGTTGATTACGGAAACCATTTAAGAAATTCGTGGACGACCAGCTCATGACCGGCGCGGTTCGGATGATTGAACTGAGAAAGCAGTTCATCCAACGGACGCCCGGCTTGCGCATGGGCGGAAAATGTTGCCAGGCTGTCGACCAGCGCAACTTGATACTCCGCCGCCAGCGTGCGAACGAGCGAGGCATGTTCATTGAGTGGATCGGCGGGATCGGCAAGGTTGGCGGTGCTGTCGGCCGTGGGCGTAAGGAGCATCAACGGAACATGGCGGCCCTGGGCATGCTCGATCATGGCGGACCACGCGACACGTGCTCGGCCAAGGCCGATGCGACGGTCGTTGAGGGCGTAGTCGAGGGTGACAAGATCGGGGCGCGATGCGTCAGGACGTCAGTGGCAAAGCGGGCCGCGCCCTGCTCGGAGTTCTCGTCGCCGATGGCGGTTACGATGACGTTGACTACCGCATGCGGAAAACGGCGTTTCAGTTGCTGGTGCAGCAAATGTGGATACGCATTGAACGAATCCACCATGGGCGTCAGAAAGTAACCCGCGGGAACACTGTGGTTCTGACAAACGATGTTAATGGTACGGTTGTTGGGCCAGTCTTTGGCAAGCAAGGACGCAAAGGTCGGCAAGATACGGGCGCGCGTCGGGGAGAGAGTTGTAAGGCCGAGTGTTGGCGGGAAAATGAGCGGGCATAGACTGAGGTCCGGCACGTAGAGTCAACAGGGCAGAGTCAACACGCAAGAATCCGCCCACGGCGGATTCGGTACGCTACAGCGCCGGGCGAATTCCGCATAGTCCATGAGCGCGCGAAGCAGAACTCATGTCGGACAATTCTTGGCGTCCGTGCAGAGGGGAATGTTTTTCGCTTTTCCGCGCGCGCCGGAGGGCGGCAGGGGGGCTCAGTGGCCGCCGCCGGATCCGGGCACAATTTCCGTTTGCGGGCGGCCTTTTTCGGGCCAGTCGGTGTGGAAGAATTTGCCGCGGGGAGAATCGACGCGCTCGTAAGTGTGCGCGCCAAAGTAATCACGTTGTGCCTGCAGAAGATTCGCCGGCAACCGTGCGGAGCGGTACCCATCGTAATACGCCAGTGCCGACATGAACGCCGGTGCCGCGATGCCATTGATGGCGGCCAGCGAGACCACCTTGCGCCAGTTGGGCTGGCATTGTTTGATCTGTCCATTGAAATAGGGGTCCAGCAGGAGGTTTACCAAATCCGCATTGAGGGTGTACGCGTCGGTGATCTTCTGCAGGAAGCGGGCACGAATGATGCATCCGCCGCGGAAAATCGAGGCGATCTCCGCGAAGTTCAGCTTCCACTTGTATTCATTCTGTGCTTCCCGCATCAATTGAAAGCCCTGGGCGTACGCGCAGATTTTCGAGCAATACAACGCTTCACGAATCGCGTTGATGAGCGCGACCTTGTCAAAATTGTGATCCATCGGAACCGGGCCGGTGAGGGCGTAACTGGCGGCCAGGCGTTCTTCCTTGAGCGCCGACAGACAGCGTGCAAACACGGCCTCGGCGATCGAATTGGCAGGAATGCCCATGTCCAACGCGTTAACCGATGTCCACTTCCCCGTGCCTTTCTGTCCGGCGGTGTCCAGAATGTAATCAACCAGGTAGCTGCCTTTATGGATCGCATCCGGCTGCTGCAAAATGTCCGAAGTGATTTGAATCAGGTACGAATCGAGATCGCCCTGGTTCCATTCTGCAAAAACTTTCGAAAGCTCCGGCGCCTTCAGGCCCAGCAAATGATTCAGCAGCGTATAGGCTTCGCAGATGAGCTGCATATCAATGTATTCAATGCCGTTGTGAATCATCTTCACATAGTGGCCGGCACCATTCGGTCCCAGATAGGCCGTACACGGAACGCCGCCGATCACCGGTTTTCCCGGGGCATAATCTTCCAATGGCTTGCCGGTCTTCGCATCCACCTTGGCGGCCACAGCTTCCCAGATCGGCTGGAGATGCTTCCACGAATCCGGATCGCCACCCGGCATCATCGCCGGGCCGAAGCGCGCCCCCAACTCGCCACCGGACACGCCCGACCCAAAGAATTTGCATTTGGCCGCATACTCTTTTTCGCGGCGGATCGTGTCCGTCCACAGCGAATTTCCGCAGTCCACCACGATGTCGTTCGGCTCGACGCCCGCTTCAAAAAGTTGCTTCGTCACCGCATCCACCGCCCCGCCCGCCTTGACCAAAATAATGATCTTCCGCGGCTTCTTGATCGCCGCCACGAATTCCTTCAGCGACTCACACCCCACCAATCCCCCCGGCGGGTTCTCGCGGGCAATGAATTTTTTCATCACCTCGGTCGTGCGGTTGTACACCGCTACCTTGTACCCGTGATCAGCGATGTTAAGAGCGAGATTCTCACCCATCACCGCCAGACCAATCAAACCTACATCCGCTACTGCTTCATTCGCCATGAAAAATTCCTTTAATGTCGATTGCCGATTTTCTGTTCGTTAAAACTTGTTCGCCGGAATAAAATCTTTGCCGCCGTTGAGATACTCCACAATATTCTGCACCGCTCGCAGAGCTTGCCGCTCAACGGATTCAAACGTGCGCGACCCCACATGGGGCGTCACCAAAATGTTATCGATCCCATCATAAGGATGCGGCTGCGTCATCGGCTCATGCCCCACCACATCGGTCCCATACCCACCCAAATGCCCGCTCCGGCAAGCATTCGCAATATCCTCTTCATTCACCAATCCGCCCCTCGCGGTGTTAATGAGCACCGCGCCCTTTTTCAGGCGGTCCAGCAAATCCTTGTTGAAGATACCACGATTGCTGTCGTCCAGGTTCATGTGCAGGCTGATCACATCCGCGTGTATAACCGCTTCATCCAGTGTGTGCGCCCGCGTCACCTGGTATTGGGCCGCAAAAGCATCATCCCAATAATGATCAAACCCGATCGGCTTCATGTCAAACGCCTCCGCCCGCTTGATCACTTCCTTGCCAATCCGCCCCACGCCGAGGACGGCAATCGCCTTGCCCGCCAGTTCCGATCCGGTGATCCGCTTCCACCCGCCGCTCTTGGTGGATTTCAAGTGCGGCCAAAAATGCTTGGCGATGGCGATCATCAAACCAAACGCGTGCTCCGCCACCGTCGTGTGATTCACTCCCGGCGTATAAAGCACCGGAATCTTCTTCGCCGTCGCATGTTTCACATCAATCGAATCGAGCCCGATGCCGTACTTGGCAATCACCTTGAGCCGCGGCAACGCCGCATCGATCACCCGGGCCGTGATTAGATCGTCGCCATTGAGCAGCCCGTCAAAGCCGCCACCCTGCGTCACCAGTTCGAGAATCTGCTCTTCCGACAGCGGCCCCCGCGCACACACTACTTCAAAGCCCGATGCCGCCAGAACTTCATGATGCTTTCCGGGAGTGTCTTGAAAACTGGTGGTCGTCAGGAGGATACGCATGTAAAACCTTTCGCAGGAAAGCCTCGCATCCGGGGCGGCAATTGAGGCCGCGATGATAGGGGATATTTTCCCTGCATGCACGTTGTTGTTGTGAAATGGCGCGACCGCAAAAGCGGGTTATCGCTTCACGAAATCCTGAAAATTTCCCTTCAGCAGTCGCGCCGCATCCGCCTTGATGTCCGCCTCCGTCAGCGCCCAGCCCGTGTGGGCGATGTCCGCGTACTTGTCCGTCAGCACCTTGCCGATCACCTTGCGGCTGTGCTCCCATTTGTACAAAAGCTGCTCCAGAATGCGGCAGTCGGAATGCTGCGGAATCATCGTCGTTCCCAACAGTTCAATCCGCATCCGCGTCATCTCTTCGATCAGCGAGGGATTGTTCAGGAACCACCAGCAGCCAAAGACCATCAGGTTGCCGAACTTCCGCGCCGCCACCGCCAGCTCATGCTGATTCTCGCGGGCCAGCATCGTGCAGAAAAATTTATTCTGCGGGAATTCGTTGCACAATCGCCCCACCGACGCCACGCTGCTGAATCCCCCCATGTCGCCCGCATCCCGCAGTGCAGGGTTCACCGCCCGCTTCGAACCAATCATCATTGCGAACGGCAGATTCTTTTCCGCGCACACCGGCAGTATTATTTTCTCGAGAACCGTCTGCCCCGCCCGCCCAACGGTATCCTGCGGGCTCGCCGGGTATTGAAACTCCGGCGGCAATGACAACGCTACATAAATCGCCTTCTGCCGCTCAATCCACTCGTTCAGAAAACGTCGGCCTTCCTGCAGGTTTTGCTCCGAAAAATTCACGCCGTCGCCCACCGCAAAACCCCATTCGGCCATCTTCCGCGCTGCCGCCGGCCAGTCGCACAACATCGGATCAATCCGCAGCACCGCCGTAAATCGCGGGTCGCTCAGCTTCGCGGGCTCCTTCAACCAGCGCTCGCGTTCGTTGTCATCAAACACCGCGTTGGTCATGGTGATCGATTCGACGTTGGCGATTTCCATCACCTTATCAATATGCTTGCTCGGATCCTGCTGACCAAACCACTTGCGCAGTTTTGCCAGGTCCCTGTTCTTGGAAATCTCCAGCCCCAGCAAATTCAGCGACGTCAAAACGCCCCGGCACGCTTCGGAAATAGGCGTGCGCTCCACAAACAAATGCTTCCAGATATGCTCCGCCTGCGCCACCTTCGGCATCTTCCAGAAATCCTCGTACGGCAACACCGTCGCCGGCACGATGCGATAGACCTCCGCCACCAGGTAATGGTAAGTCAACATTTCATCCAGTCCCCACAACAGCAATCCTTTCGGATCGCCCACGCCACCTTTGTTGGGTGCCGGCGTGCCGAATCCCGGCGGATACAGGTGCGTGTGCATATCCACAATTGGCTGCTTGCGCAGCGATTTTTCCACAATCTTTTCAATATCCGCACGTTTTCGCAGCAACTTGGCCATGGCATCTCCAGCAGTAAAAATCCGCCACCAAGAATACTGGCAAGCCGCCCGCTAAACTAGCGCCCCGCGTCATCGCCCGCGTCCGGTAACCTTTCGTCGATTTGCCTTGCGCCGCCGGACTTTTTACGATGCCCCATCGCCACCGTTTGCCTGGCTGATTTGTTTGCCTTTCTTTACCCCGGAGTGTTCAATGGATATCACCCAGTTGCAAAAGCAGTTCGGTGCCCTGTTTCCCGATGCCGCCAAGACGCCGTTCATTCAGGTATTCGCTCCCGGCCGCGTCAACCTCATCGGTGAGCATACCGACTACAACGAAGGCTTTGTTTGCCCGATGGCCATTGATCGCGAAACCGCCATCGTCTGCAAACCACGCACCGATGGCAAAGTCCGCCTGCATTCGGTAGGTCAGGATGTGACGGTGGAATTCCCCATCGATCGCTCCGTCCCCAAAGAAGGCCCCACCTGGGCCCTCTACGCCAAAGGCGTTGCGGAAATCCTCCGTCAGAAAAAACTCCTCACCCACGGCATGGACGCCCTCGTCGCCTCCGACGTCCCCATCGGCGGCGGCCTCAGCAGTTCCGCCTCCTTTGAAGTCGCCACCGCCTTGGCCCTCCTCGCCGTCAACAACGCCACATTGGATCTCGTCGAGCTCGCGCTGGCCTGCCAATGGGCCGAGCACAACTACCCCGGCATGCCCTGCGGAATCATGGATCAGTTCATCTCCGCCATGGGCAAAAAAGGCCACGCCCTGCTGCTCGATTGCCGCAGTCGTGCCACCCGCCACGTCCCGCTGGACGACCCCGGCCTGCGCATCGTCATAAGCAACAGCAACGTCAAACATGAACTCGTCGCCGGCGAATACACTGCGCGCAGGCATCAATGTGCCTCCGCCGTCACCTGGATACGCAAACGCTTTCCCGCAGTTGACAGCCTGCGCGATGCCACCATGGACATGCTCGAAGACGGCCGCATCGGCATGGACCCCACGGTCTTCCGCCGCGCCAAGCACGTCATCACCGAGATTCAACGCACCGTCGATTTCGCCGCAGCGCTGGTCGCCAAAAACTACACCCAATGCGGTACGCTCATGTACGGCTCGCATGAATCCCTCCGCGATGACTACGCCGTCAGTTGCGCCGAGCTTGATGCACTTGTCGAAATCGCCCGCAGCGTGCCCGGCGTCTATGGCGCCCGCATGACCGGCGGTGGCTTCGGCGGCTGCATCGTCGCCCTCTGCAAGGCCGCCGCGGTCGAGCCTCTCACTAAAAAAAACGACGCCGAATATCCCAAAAAAAGCAACGGCAAAAAAGCCACCACCTTCGCCACCGTCGCCAGCGAAGGCGCACGCGTCGTCAAGTGAACCCGCCGCCCCATTCGATCAATCGCCAAATTAACCATTTATCCGCTTCGCTCCTGCCACTACAATCCCATCATGAAAGACCTTCTCCTCCAACTCCACCGCGGCACCCCGCTCACCTCTGATCAGGCCGAATCCGCCTTCGCCGACATCATGGATGGCGTCGCCGATCCCGTGCAAACCGCCTCCCTCCTCACCATCCTCGCACTGCGCGAACCCACCGTCGAAGAACTCGCCGGCGCCGCCATCGTCATGCGCCGCCACGTCGTCGCTATCGACGCTCCCGAAGACGTCATCGACACCTGCGGCACCGGCGGCGTCCACTCCAACATCTTCAACGTCTCCACCACCGCCGCCATTGTCGCCGCCGCCGCCGGTGCCCCCGTCGCCAAGCACGGCAACCGCAGCGTCACTTCCAAATCCGGCTCCTCCGACGTCCTTCGCGAACTCGGCGTCAACATCGACACCAACCCCGTCCAGGAAGCCCTTTGCCTCAAAGAAGCCAACATCTGCTTTGCCTTCGCACCCCGCCACCACCCCGCCATGAAACACGTCGCCCCCATCCGCCAGGCCCTCGGCTTTTCCACCATCTTCAACCTCGTCGGCCCACTCACCAACCCCGCCGGCGCACGCCGCCAACTCGTCGGCACACGCTCGCCCGCCCTCGGCGACAAACTCCTCGCGGTCCTCGTCCGCCTCGGCGCTCTCCGCGTCTTGGTCGTCTGCGGCCAAGACCCCGTCGAAGGCACCCTTTGCGAAATCGCCATCGGCGGCCCCACCCACATCGCTCAGTATGACGGTTCCCTTCCCAACGGCACCGCCACCTCCCGCTACGAATTCACCCCCGAAGACGTCGGCCTCAAAACCCAACCCAGCGAACACCTCATCATTGCCTCCCCTGAACAGTCCGCCAAAATCGTTCGTTCCGTCCTCGCCGGCCACCACGGCCCCGCCCGCGACATCGTCCTCCTCAACGCCGCCGCCGCCCTCTGGGTCGCCGGAAAAGCCAATTCCTTAAAAGAAGGCGTTACAAAATCCGCCCAAGCCATCGACACCGGCGCAGCCCACAACACCCTCGAAAAACTAATCGCCTGCTCCCACCAACCCGCCTGAACCTCCGCCCCCCAAAGAACGTTTAGCACCCGCTCTCACGCCGGGGCGCACACATCTCAAACGTTCCCAGCCTTCTCCTCCCCCACCTTCACCACCGCCTCCAGCGCCAACTTCCCCTTCAACTCCCGATCAAACAACAACGGATGACTCATCCGCCCCTTCGCCGGCCAATTGGTCCGCCAACTCCGCCCATCATGCAAATTCCAAAACGTCACCCGCGAAATTTTGTCCCGGTGCTTCCGAAATATCCGAAACAACTCCGCATACTGCTCCGCCTGCCGCTCCATCGCCTTCGCCAACGCCCCCTCCGGCAACTTCAAACATTTCTCCGGCTGCTCCCAAAGCAACTCATCCACCTCCAACTCCGTAATCATCACCCTGTACCCCGCCGCCGCATACGCTTCGATCGACTCTTCAATCTGCGTAAATGGAATCTTGTCCACCTCCCAATGCCCCCGAATCCCCACCGCATCCACCCGCACCCCCGCCGCCTTCAACTCCCGTAACAACCGCAGCGTCTTCTCACGTTTTACCGGCTGCTCAATGTTGTAATCGTTGTAATTCCCCTCCGTAGCCCCATCCGCTTCCGTCGCGATTCGATACGCCTGCTCAATGTAATCCTCACCCACCGTCTCCAGCCATTTCGTCGGCCGCAAATATTCCTCCTGCTTTTCCCAAATTACTTCATTCACCACGTCCCACGCATAAATCGTCCCCCGATATCGCTTCATCACCGCATGAATGTGCGTCCGCAACCGCTGCAACACCAGTTCTCGCGAAGCCGCCTTCTCCCCATCCGCAAAAAACCACTCCGGCACCGACCCATGCCATAGCAGCGTATGCCCCACCATCTTCACCCCATGCGCCTTCGCAAACCCCGCAATCATGCCCCCGCCCTCAAACGTAAACACCCCCTCCTTTGCCTGCGCCCCCCCGCAGCTTCCAACAATTCTCCGTCGTGATTGAATTAAAATGCCGCAAAAATAGCCCCTGTTGCTCCGCCGTAAACCCTGCCGGTATCGCCCATTCACCAACGTTTCGTGTCTCCTCCCTTGCGCCATCGCGAAATTCTTACCCCCCATATACAATGCTCTGCTTGCTGAAATCCCCGTTTCCCTGTCCCGTCGATGGAGCCAAATATGTCCGTGAATGATCTTCGCGCCGCCGCCAAAACCACCCTCCCCACCCCCCTGGGCAACAAAATCATCTACCGCCTCGACTCCCTCAATTCCATCGCCCCCGCAGGCGTTGACAATCTCCCTTACTCCATCAAGGTCCTTCTCGAAGCCTGCCTCCGCAACCTCGACGGCTTCATCGTCACCGAAGATTCCGTCCGCGCCCTCGCCAACTACAACGCCCAGAACGTCGGCGAAACCGAAATCCCCTTTATGCCCGGCCGCGTCGTCCTCCAGGACTTCACCGGCGTCCCCTGCGTCGTCGACCTCGCCGCCATGCGCGCCGCCATGCTCCGCCTCGGTGGCGATCCCAAAAAGGTCAACCCCCTCGTCCCCTGCGACCTCGTCATCGATCACTCCGTCCAGGTCGATGCCTTCGGCTCTGGTACTTCCCTCACCATCAACTCCCAGCATGAATTCGAACGCAACACCGAACGCTACCAATTTCTCAAATGGGGCCAGCAAGCCCTCGCCAACTTCCGCGTCGTCCCGCCCGCCACCGGCATCGTCCACCAGGTCAACCTCGAATATCTCGCCAAGATCGTCTGGGAAAAAGACGGCACCCTCTTCCCCGATTCCCTCGTCGGCACCGATTCCCACACCACCATGATCAACGGCCTCGGCGTCCTCGGCTGGGGCGTCGGCGGCATCGAAGCCGAAGCCGTCATGCTCGGCCAACCCATCTACATGCTCATCCCCGAAGTCGTCGGCTTCAAAATCACCGGCAAACTCCAGGAAGGTGTCACCGCCACCGACCTCGTCCTCACCGTCACCCAAATGCTCCGCAAGCACGGTGTCGTCAACAAATTCGTCGAATTCTTTGGCCCCGGCCTCTCCACCATGCCCCTGGCCAATCGCGCCACCATCGCCAACATGGCCCCCGAATACGGCGCCACCATCGGCTTCTTCCCCGTCGATGAACACACCCTCACCTATCTCCGCCTCTCCGGTCGCGATGAAAAACTTATCCAGACCGTCGAGCAATACTGCAAAACCCAGGGCCTCTGGCGCGATGACTCCCGCAAAATCGCCTACTGCTCCACCCTCGAACTCGATCTCGCCACCGTCGATCCCGCCCTCGCCGGCCCCCGCCGCCCGCAGGACCGCATCGCCCTCAGCGAAATGAAATCCCAGTGGGCCACCGATCTCGAAAAAACCTACGGCAAAACCTCCACCAACGCCACCACCCTTCTCAACAACCCTACCGGCGGATGGGTCGAAGAAGGCGGCGCACCCGCTGGCCAACTCGGCAACAAACCCAGCCCGGAACTTCCCCACGGCACCGCCGGCTCCGCCTCCCCCACGGAAACCGCCGCCGCACTCTCCGACAATGACGGCTGGCGCGGCTTCCCCGTCTTCATGGACGGCCAAAATTTCCGGCTCAAGCACGGCTCCGTCGTCGTCGCCGCCATCACCTCCTGCACCAACACCTCCAACCCCGACGTCATGGTCGCCGCCGGCCTCGTCGCCAAAAAAGCCCACGCCCGCGGCCTCACCCGTAAACCCTGGGTCAAAACCTCCCTCGCCCCCGGCTCCAAGGTCGTCACCGATTACCTCGACAAGGCCCACCTCTCCCAAGATCTCGACGCCCTCGGCTTCAACCTCGTCGGCTACGGCTGCACCACCTGCATTGGCAACACCGGACCTCTCCCCGAAGCTATCAGTGCCTCCATCAATGAACACGACCTCGTCGCCGCCGCCGTACTCTCCGGCAACCGCAACTTCGAAGGCCGCATCCATCCGGATGTGAAGGCCAACTATCTCGCCTCGCCCCCGCTCGTCGTCGCCTACGCCCTCGCCGGCACCGTCGATATCGACTTCGCCAAAGACCCCATCGCCCATGATGACCGAGGCCAGGCGGTCTATCTCAAAGACATCTGGCCCACTGCAAAAGAAGTCAACGACACGGTCGCCGCCTGCGTCACTCGCGCCCAGTTCCAAAAACAATACGCCAACGTCTTCGATGGCTCCGCCGAATGGCAGGCCGTCTCCACCACCACCGGCGACATCTACCAGTGGGATGCCCAGTCCACCTACGTCCAGGAACCTCCTTTCTTCGAAAATCTCGCCGGTGCCCCCGGCCCCATCCAACCCATCAAAAACGCCCGCGTCCTTGGCAAATTCGCCGACTCCGTAACTACCGACCACATCTCTCCCGCCGGCAACATCAAAAAGGATTCCCCCGCCGGTAAATTCCTCCTCGAAAATTCCGTCCCCGTCTCCCTCTTCAACAGCTACGGCGCACGTCGCGGCAATGACCGCGTCATGACTCGCGGCACCTTCGCCAACACCCGCATCAAAAACCAAGTCGCCCCCGGCACCGAGGGCGGCTTCACCACCGACTTCACCGATGGCCACGTCAAATTCATCTACGACGCCGCACTCAACTACAAACAAGCCGCCATCCCTCTCGTCATCCTCGCCGGCAAAGACTACGGCATGGGTTCCTCCCGTGACTGGGCCGCCAAAGGCACCTTCCTCCTCGGCGTCCGCGCCGTCATCGCCGAATCCTTCGAACGCATCCACCGCTCCAACCTCGTCGGCATGGGCGTCCTCCCTCTCACCTTCAAACCCAATCAAAACGCCTCATCCCTCCTCCTCGACGGCACCGAATCCTTCGACATCCTCGTCGACGACCACGTCAAAGCCCGCCAGGACATCCAGGTCATCGCCACCAAAAAAAACGGCACAAAAATCCCCTTCCTCACCACCTGCCGCATCGACACCCCCGTCGAAGTCGATTACTACCGCAACGGCGGCATCCTCCAAACCGTCCTCCGCAAAATGGCCAAAACGTAACTTCCTCTTCCACCTCCCACCCGCAAAAACAAATGCGGTCGAGAATTCCCAAAGAATTCTCGGCCGCATTTTTCACTTCCTGTCTAGCTCCCCTTGATTGGATTCTCCAGCGGCTGCGGCCCCCGCGCCCACAACCCACGCCGGAACAAAAACGCGTCCGCTGAAATCAGCCCCGGCCCCGTCAGCAACAGCGCCGTCGCCATCGTGATCAACACCAGGTTGTATTCATACCCTGCCTGCATCCCCTTCACCGGATCGCGAAAACCCGCAAAACCATTCGCCCCATGCACCGTCAAAATCGCCACCACCATCGTTACAATCACCGGTAGCGTCGCCAGCCGCGTCAGCAATCCCACCATCAACAATATCCCCCCGAAAACCTCCGCGCTCGCCGCCATCCACGCACACGCAATCGGCGGTAACACCGGCAACTGCTGCAACGCCGCCGCCCCCGCAAACGCCTCGATACCCTTCCCGCCAAACCATCCCAACATCTTCTGCGCCCCATGAAAAAACATCACGTACCCCAGCGTCAATCGCAGCAGCAACAACGCCAGGCTCGTCGCAAATCCCGTGTGCCCCTGCAACTGCGGCGGCGTCAGTGGTGCCCTCAAAGTGTTCTCCGTCATTTCCTTACCGATCCCTTCTTCACGCATTCCCTGTTATTCCATGTCTCAAAATTAACGCAGCATCCCCAGCCACACCACACCTGTCAGAATCAACCCAATCGTTCCCAAAATCAACCCCGCTATCGCCAACCCCTGTCCGCCGCCCTGCCCGCCCGAATTGCTGTTGTTACGCAACGCAATGAATCCAAACACCACCGCCAGTATCGGCGGCACCGCAATACAAAACCCCCCCGCGATCGACACAATCCCCAGCACCAGCGACGCCACCGCCCATGTGTTCGTCCCGCTGATCGCATCCCCCGTTGTCCCCTCCATCGTAAACGGCAGCCCGCATCCCTGGCAGTTGTTGCTCGACAGAGGATTTTGCCGCGGACACCGCGGGCACTGAATGTACCTCTCGCCTGTCGCCTCATTCGTCACGATCTGCGGCGCCTTGTGCCCCGCCGCCGCATACGCATGAACCGGATGCGGGTCCTGCTTGATCACCAGCCCGCTCGTCGGATCGATCAACCGCCCGCGCGAATCCAATATCGGTATCACAATCGAATTCCCGCACGTCGGGCACGTACCCGATTGCCCCGCCATTGACTCCACCGCCTCCAACCGGCTCGAACAATACGTGCACAAAAATCCGTACCGCCGCCCCAAGTTCTGCCGCATCCCCCCGCCCACGTGAATCGAACCGCCCACCGGCCCCAGCGCCCCCCCCGGCGGCGGCGGCGCAATCGGCGGTGCCGCCGACGGCGCCACATCCCGCGTCATCACCTGCGGTGCCAACCCGTATTCCCCCATCTCCGCCTCGCTGTGCGCAGCCGCTCCCTCGTCGGATTCTTCCGCCACTCCGTTCTCCAGGGCCTTCAACTGCTTTTTGTTTTCACTCATGCGTGATCCGTGTTTTGACTCAGCTTCTCTTGCTCCATGCGCCTCGCCGCACCTCCTCCTGTTTGACGGCTCATCATATCATGTTACAACTTCGCCATGTCCGCAAACTCCACACCCATCTGGAACGTCGGTTCCCTCCTCGCCTGGACCACCGACTTCTTCAACCGCCGCCAAATCGACGAAGCACGCCTCAGCGCCGAACTCCTCCTCGCCCACGCCCTCAATTGCTCCCGCATGGCCCTCTACACCCAGTACGACCGCGTCCCCCCCGATATTCAAATCACCACCTTCCGCGAACTCGTCAAACTCCGCTCCAATCACACCCCCGTTGCCTACCTCGTCGGCAAAGCCTGGTTCTTCTCCCTCGAATTCGCCGTCACCCGCGACGTCCTCATCCCCCGCCCCGACACCGAAACCCTTGTCGAAAACGTCATCTCCCAGGTCCGCCAGAAAAACGCCTGGTCCGCCGAAGGTGCCAGTTCCCCCGCCATCCTCGACCTCTGCACCGGCTCCGGCTGCATCGCCATCACCCTCGCCAAAAATCTCCCCTCCGCCATCATCACCGCCACCGACATCTCGCCCGCCGCCCTCGCCGTCGCCCAAAAAAATGCTGCCGCCCACGGCGTCGCCGACCGCATCACCTTCGTCGTCGGCGATCTCTACGACGCCCTCGCCAACCTCCCCGCGCCCACCCTCTACCACGTCATCGCCGCCAACCCCCCCTACATCCCCTCCGCCGCCCTCGCCGATGTTTCCCCCACCGTCCGCGATCACGAACCCCACCTCGCCCTCGACGGCGGCCCCGACGGCCTCAACCTCCACCGCCGCATCCTCGAAGGCTCCAAATCCTTCCTCCACCCCGACGGACTCCTCATCCAGGAAATGCAGTTCGACCAGGGCCCCGCCCTCCTCGCCGCCTACGCCGCCGCCGGCCACCTCGCCCCCGCCCGCCTCATCCGCGACGCCGCCGGACACCCCCGCTGCATCCTCGCCCCCC
>JBBRWV010000099.1:0-14511 GCA_038248985.1 Phycisphaerae bacterium | reverse complement strand
GTGGGCGATGGCATTAATGATGCTCCAGCATTAGCTCAAGCCGATGTCGGAATTGCGATCGGAACGGGAACTGACGTGGCGATCGCCGCTAGTGACATCACGCTAATTTCAGGTGATTTACAAGGCCCTCCCTTCTTCAACTCCCCCGCCAGCCACACAATCGCCCCCCTCATCTGCTTCGCAAAAGGTGCCAAACACACGCTCTCCGCGATACCACAACTATCCATCAGGCGCAGCAAACACTCCACCGTCCCCCCGGCATTCATCGCCGCCGGAAACACATGCGCATGATTCGCTAAAATATCCGTCGTCTGCATGAACGAAGTATGTTTCGCCCGCCACCCCAACGCAAGCGAAACATACTCCTCCGTTCACATCCCCACATCAGCCAACCGCCGCCAACTTCGCCGCTGCCGCCATCTTCTTCTCATAATTCTTTGGCAACACCCACCCGCCATCTTCCTGAGAAGCTTCCGGCAATGAATCCAGCACTGGGTCCGTCTGATCCTCCGCCACCGTCAGCGAAATAATCGACCGCAAAATCACCTTCGCCTTCTTCTCCAGATTGCCCTTGAAAAAAATGTGCAGACGATCTTCTTCCACCCCGCTCACCTTGCCCACGCCCCATTCCGGACGGTTCGGATGCTCAACCAACATGCCGACTTTGAATACGGTGGCTTTCATACGGTTACCCTTCAGTAATCTCCCCCATTCTACCAGATTCCCCCCCAATATCCGAACCCTCCCTCCGCATTTCCCCTATAACGTGTAAACTGCTCCCATGCCCTCACCTCCTTCCCTCAACCTCGGCCAGCCCGGCGACTCCCCCTCCAACCCCTCCGACGCCCCCTCCCCCGAACTCGACGCACTCCTCCTCACCGCACGCACCACCTTCGCCCAACGCAACATCCGCAAAACCGCCGACGCCCTCTGCGCCGCTGAATCCCTCGCCAACCACCTCGGCCTCCACAATAAAGCCGCCCAACTCCGCAAAGCCAAAACCATCCTTTCCACTGGCGGCAAACCCCGCCTCCTCACCCAAGCCTCCCTCTGGTCTCTCCCCCGGTCATAGTCCGCCGCCTCTCGCCAATCTGCCGCGCCCCGCCCTTTCTAGGTGCCTAACTGATGCGTCGCAGAAATGAACCCGATGTATAAACGCACCTCAAAATCAGGTGATTCCTGTTCGCACTAAGGATATCTTGTGAGTACCAAAACAATCATCCCCGTCGACCAGGAACGCGCCTTCACCCCGCAAGAACTCTTCTTCTCCACCACCGACCCCAAGGGCATCATCACCTTTGGCAACGAAGTCTTCACCCGCATCAGCGGTCACGAAAATTCCATCCTCATCGGCGCACCCCACAGCATCATTCGCCACCCCGATATGCCCCGCTGCGTCTTCCAACTTCTCTGGCTAAATCTCCGCCAAGGCATCACCACCGTCGCTTACGTCAAAAATCTCGCTGCCAATGGACACTTCTACTGGGTCACCGCCATCATCACCCCCATCCCCAACGGCTATCTCTCCATTCGCCTCAAACCCACCAGCCCTCTCCTCCAAATCGTCGGAAACCTCTATAAACAATTGCTCCAGACCGAAACCGAAATCATCGCTCGCGGTGAAACCAGCGCCCACGCCATGGCCGCCTCGCGCCCCCAGCTCGACGCCGCCCTCCTCTCCCTTGGCTTCCCCACCTACGACGCCTTCATGCAACACGCCCTCCTCATCGAAGTCGCTGCTCGCAACCACCTGCTTCCCCCGTCGTCCCACCCGACCCATGACGACGCCCTCGTCAACACCGAAAAAAGCTCCACCCTCCAACAACATTGCGAAAAGCTCTCCGTCCAGGTCCACCAACTCTACAACTCCCTTGCCTCCTTCCTCACGCTCGAAAAAGCCCTCGACCAACAAGCCGCCCTCCTCCAAACCTTCGGCACATCCCTCAAATTTATCTCCCTCAATGCCCAGATCCGCACCGCCGCACTCCAAACCAACGGCCGCACCCTTCAGGTCGTCGCCCAGCAAATGAGCCGCATCGCCGCCAACATCACCCAAACCGTCAGCGAAGTCTGCCACTTTATGCACGAAGTCACCGCCATCCTCCGCGCCGCCGCATTTCACATCGCCGCCAGCGAACTCAGTACCGAAATGATGCGCTCCTTCCTGCGCGAACTCCACAACGCCGATTCCCCGGACTCCCGCCACCGCGTCGCCCTCCTCGCCCACGTCGTCACTCAAAGCGTCGACTCCGCCACCCGCATCGCCCGCGACGCCGCCACCCGCCTCCTCCAACTCGGCGCCCGCCTTGAAGAGTTCATCAAACAAATCCGCACCCTCGAAATCCTCCACATCTCCGGCAAAATCGAAGCTGTCTCCTGCACCGCCACCGGCCTCGACGCCACCCTCACCGCCGTCTTCGAAGAAGTCCGCGCCCGTACCAACACCGCCCGCACGGACCTCACCACCCTCATGGAACTCGCCGCCAACGCCCGCATCAAATTCCCCAACAACTACCTCCTCGCCACCAGCCTCGAAGCCCTTCGCGCCGCCTGACCCCACCTGCCACTCAGCGAAAACTGGAGGTCGCCCATGGGTGCCCAGCTGCCAGCACCCGCCTCACCCCCGCCTCACCCGACGCCGCCTTCCCCATACCAACCCGCCAACACACGCCGCCCCCAACAATGCCGCCGTCGATGGCTCCGGCACCGCCAGGTCATACCCCATCACATCAAATGCCCGAATATCATTGCTCGACAACGACAGCAAATTCCCCGCTCCCGCCGTTGGGCCCATGAGGCCCAATCCCATGTTGTACTTCCAATGAGATGCCTCGTAAGTTGCTCCCGTCGAAAACTCACTCACTTCCGTCACTCCCCCGTCCACCGAAAAATACTTCTTCGTTGAATCATCCGCCCAGTCAATTACCCCCACATCGCCCCCCGTTCCAATACTCCGCGAAGAAAATCGAAACAAATCCAGCGGCGTCACAAACTTCAGCTTGTTATCCGCCAGCCCCGGCGCGGCTCCATTTCCCACCAGCACATCCACCCCGCTCACAAATCCCATCAAATGCCCCAACTCATGCACCGCCGCACCCACGAAATCAACCTTCGTTGCGCTGATCCCGTTGCTCCGGTCAAAATCGAATATTGCCAGATTCGAAAACGTAACAATCCCGTCCAGCCCCGCCGTATTCCCCAGAATCAATCCCAGCGCTTTCGCATTCGCCGAAGTCACCCGAATCGTGCTGTTGTTCTCCGTCCCCGCCTGCCCCGGCCCACCCAACCCCGTATCAAAATACGGCGTTGCGCTCACCACCCCGTTCGGATTGTTCGCCGTCCGATTGATCAACATCGAAATCGCTGGCCCCGCCTGCAACTTGCTGCTGCTCGAAAAATCATCCGCGCTCTGCTTCCCATTCACCAGCGCCGCCCGTACGCTCGTATAGGTATACGGGTCGTAATACGTTTCCGTATGCCCCACCGCGCCCACCGCCAAACTCGCCGCATTCACCCGGACATTGATCGTGATCGGATCAGTAAACAACGCCCCCCACATCGCCCCCGCCTCCTGAAACCCCGCCATCATCTGCGGCGTCGCCCCTCCTCCATTCGTGAGGTTAAACGACATCTGAGCCGAGGCCACGGACACGCCGCACGCCACCACCGCCACCACTGCCGAAAAATACGCCTTGCTTCCAATCATGAGAACCTCTCTATCAAAAAACGCGCGCCAAAATCTCCCCGAGACGACTCAGGGAATCGTTTCTTCAACAACTGCAAACCAACTATTTCCACCCGCCGGATCCCGCCGGCCATCTCTGACACCAACTATCTCCGCGGAATCTTCGCATCCGATGAATACGCCAGTATCTCCGTCGCCGACGGCCCCGTCTCCAGGATCGCCGCCACGCTCATCTCCAACTTCAACTCCGCCCGCGTCACCACCTGGTCGTCCACCTTCACCACCGTCCCCGCCGTGATGCCCACCGTCACCACCTGGTTGTTCTGCCGCTTGATCGCAATCCCCCCCGCGCCAATTCGGCTGATATGCCCAGTGACATAGCGCTCCCGCGCTACAACCTCCGCTACTGCCTGCGACGCCCCACCCGCCTCCGCCGCCTTCTCCACCCGTCTCTCCGCCGCTGGCTCTCCATTTGCCCCCCGCACAATCACCACCGTTCCCACCAACCCACCCAGCAACAACGCCAGCACCACTCCCACCGCCACGTTCCGCATCTTCTTCCAAAAAAGCATATCCATCGCTCCTTTCATCAACCCCATCGCCTGCCTCGACACCCCCACCGAATCCACCGCCCCATTCGCCATCATCCCCGCCGCCGTCGAAGTGCTCTCCACAAACATCGACGTCGTCTCCCCCATCGCCGACACACCCCACGTCGTCCCCCAAAACCCCATCGATGCCACCACCCCCGCACGCGCCAACTGCTTCCGCAACATCTCCCGACCTCGATGCAACCGCACCGCCACCGCCTCCTCGCTGCACCGCACCAGCGCCGCCGTCTCCACCTGCGATCGCCCCTCCACATGATGCAAAATCAACGCCTCCCGATACTTCTCCGGCAACCGTTCCAATCCCGCATGCAATTCCTCCAGCCGCGGCCTCTTCTCCTCCGGCCGTCCTTCCTCATGTCTCATCCGCGATGCCTCCTTCTCATGACGTAGTCGTATCGCCCGCGCCTCCGCCCCACGCGCTGCCACATACCACGCCACCCGATGCAACCACCCCACCACGTGCCCCCGCACCGCCCCACTCCCCGCCTTCTGGGCCAACGTCAAAAAAACCGCCTGCGCCGCATCCTCCGCATCCGTCGTATTCCCCAACACCGATCGGCACACCCCGAGCACCATCCCCCCATGACGCCGCACCACCTCCGCAAACGCCCCCTCATCCCGCTTCTCCACAAACGCCGCCAGCAACTCCCCGTCACCGCGAAATTCGCGTGCCGGTTTCGATTCTGAAATTGTTACATCCATCAAGCTCATCCACCCATAAATCCGTCCCCACCCCGCCAACCTTACAACAATTTTACAACAATTCCCCAATCCCTCGCCCCATAAATCCCCACCGATCCCCCAACCTTCCCCCATGAAACGCCAACCCCCAATTGAAAATGGGCAATTGAGACCACCGGAAAACCTGCTCCTCACCAGACGCCTGCGTTCCCCAACCTCCCAAACAGCCTTCGTGCATCCCCGCTCCGTCAACTGGGCTTTGACCCCGGCCCAAGAGTTCGGCCGGAAGTTTCTGTTCCGTGAAGACACCGACGAGGGAGAGAGGCGAGATCTGCCCAGTCAAGGAGTGCGTTAACATGAGCGAAGAAGCCATCGGCGCGGGTGGGTTTGCGATCCGCAAGTAGGCTTCTTGTTATGTGTATTATATATAAATATCTATATACAAATGTCGCTAAAAGCGCAAGAGTTTTCCGGGGTCTCTATTACCAATGAGAGACGATGAGGAGAAGCTACATTTTCCAGAAGATGAGTACCAGGGCCTGGGCGGAGACGACGCGCATGAGCATGGTAAGGGGATAGACGGTGGCGTAGGCGACGGAGGGGGCTTCGCCGCTGGTCATTTGGTTGGCGAAGGCCAGGGCCGGGGGGTCGGTCATGGAGCCGGCGAGGAGGCCGCAGATGGTGACGTAGTTGATCTTGTAGATGAGGCGCGCTATGAAGCCGACGAGGAGGAGGGGGAGGATGGTGATGGCGGCGGCACAGGCCATCCAGTAGAAGCCATCGCCATCGACGAGGGTTTTGATGAAGGCGTTGCCGGCGTTGAGCCCGACGCACGCGAGGAACAGGGTGATGCCAAGTTCGCGGATGGCGAGGTTGGAGGAGCGGGGCATGAACCAGGTGAGGGGTCCGATTTGTCCGATGCGGGCCAGGATGATGGCGACGAGGAGGGGGCCGCCGGCGAGGCCAAGTTTGACGGGTGCGGGAATGCCGGGGATGGTGAAAGGAATGGATCCGACGATGACGCCGAGGGCGATGCCGATGAAGATGGGGATGATGTGGGGGTGGTCGAGCTTTTTGACGGAGTCACCGACTTCGGAGGAAAGCTTTTTGAGGGATTCGGAATTGCCGACGGCGAGGAGGACATCGCCGAACTGGAGGCGAAAGCCGGGGGTGGCGGCGATTTCGACATCGGCCCGGCTGGTGCGTGTGATGGTGACATCGTAGCGGTCATCGAAGTCGAGTTCTTCGAGGGTTTTGCCGAGGACTTCACGGTGGGTGACGACGACGCGTTTGGCGATGATGTCGCCGGGGATTTTTTTGACGTCGACGGAGCTGGGTGCGCCAATGATGTAGGTGAGGCGTTCGAGCTGAGCTTTGGACCCGACGGCGTGGACGATGTCGCCGAGTGAAAGGACGAAATCCTGGGAGGCGACGGCGGGTTTGCCATTATGGAGGACGCGGGAGATAACGATGCCGGAGTTTGCGAGTTGGGGGATTTCTTCGATGCGCTTGCCGCTGATATTGGGGTTGGTCACTTCGTAGTTGTGGGTTTCGATGCCGGAACCTTTGAGGTTCATTTTGGCAAAGAGTTCGTTTTCCTGCTGGACGTCGACGCGGCCGACGACGCGGACGAGGAGCATGGTGATGATGATGCCGAGGATGCCGAAGGGGTAGGCGACGGCGTAGCCGAGGCCCGGGAGTTTGTTGAGTTCGTCGATTTCTTGGGCGGTCCGGACGTGGGGGGTGGCGGGGGGAGTGACGGCGGTGGCGGAGTCGGCGGTGGCGGGGTCGGAAGTGGTGGGCGCGGGAGGGGGCACTACGGCTGTTTTGACGGGAACAGCGGAGCCGAGGACTTCGCGAATGGCTTGTTGAGCAGCCGCGAGGGAGGGGGTGTTGGTGGTGCCACCGGAGAGCAGGCCGACGGCGACCGGCATTTCGATGGGTTTGCCGGCGGCCTTGGTGGTGTAGACGACGCCGAGGGTGGTGATGACGCCCAGGAGGACGATCGAGGCGGCCATGATATTGAGGGGAAGTCCGGCTTTGCGAAGAGAGGAGAGGAAACCGGGGCCGACTTGGAGGCCGATGGTGTAAACGAAGAGGATGAGCCCGAACTCGCGGACGAATTCGAGGACTTTGTGGTTGATGGTGAGGTTGAAGTGTCCGAAGGCGATGCCGGTGAAGAGGACGCCGGCGATGCCGAGGGAGATTCCAAAGACGCGGAAGGAGCCAAGAACGAGTCCTGAGGCGATGACGAGCGCAAGGATGAGGACGGCGTGGGCGACTTCCATTTTGCCATCGGCCTGGGTGAAGAGGGCGGTGAGCCAAGAGGAGTTAGCGGCGGTGGTGGCGGCGGTTTCGGAGGCGAGCGTGAGGAGGGAGGCGAGGGGAAACAAGGGGAGACTCCTTTGAAATTAGGACGGGGGAATCCAATTAGTATGGAGTTTTCGGGGAGAAATTCAATGGTATTTGGGAATATTTTCACAAGCCCCCGATTTGGGACCGCTGTGTGTCTGTCGTGAGCTATTATCGTTGAGAATGAGTAAAATACACAGTATTAGTTTGGTTGTCTCTACTCGTTAAGATGGGCAAGGGTATTGTAGCCCTAAAAAGGGGGGATGAGGCAGGTAGGGGGGGGTAGTTTGGGAGGATTGGGTAGGAGGTGGTGGCAATTTGGCTAATTTGTTAAATAGTTGATTCGTTCAGCTCCGGGGGTGCGGAATGGGGGAGGGTTTGGCGGATGGGCGCGACAATGGAAAAAGGGTTGTGCGACCTGCGGGGCCTGCACACAGATTTTAAAGGATGAGGGGGAGAGGCAATGACGAATGACCGAGGACCAATGACGCTTGCGGGGGTTAGAGGGTTTGGTTCTTGCGGTCCCGCGCCACTGGGCGGTGTGACATGCAATCCTTTGTTGCGTCCAATGCTTGATTAGTCCGTGATCAGCAACCAGCCAGGACGCCGCTGCATATCTTAAATTATTTCAACAATTTTATCCTTTCAAGCCTCTCTATTGGGATTGGTTAAAAGGTGACCTGGCCCCAGTATTGGGGTTCGAGACGGGATTCGGTGGGTTCGTCGCTGGTGCCGGTGGCTTGGGGGTTGGCCCAGTAGAGGCGCTGTTTGACCTGGGTGCCGTCGCCGGTGGTGAGGAAGCCCCAGTCGCATTTGAGGCGGAGGCCTTTTTTGGGGGCGAGGCCCAGATCGGCGAGGGGGATGGCGGCTTCGAGGGTGAAGTCTTTGTCGCCGGAGAGGGCGACGGAGGCGGCGGGGAGTTCGACGACGCGTTGAAAGAGCGATTCGCCGCCGGCGGGGGTGTAGGTGCGCCAGGCTTCGGCGGGTTTGGCGGCGGCGGCGATTGGTTGGTAGAGGACGACGCGGGGTTTTTTGTCGACCATGGTGATGAGGACGCGGAGGTCGCCGGCGGCCGGCTTCGTGCGGGCGGGGTCGGCGGCGGGGTTGGTGGCAAGAAGGAAATCGACGGCGGCACCGGTTTTAAAGGTGCGTTGGAATTCGCCGCCGGCGTTGCTGAGGGGTCCGAGACCTTTGGCGGTCCAGCAGAGGTAGAGGTTTTTGTCATCGTAGGCGAGGGAGAACGAGTGGGCGTTGTCGTTGCCCATGGTGGCGGAGGGTTCGCCCCATTCCTTGCGTTGGCCGTCAATTTTGGGGGCTTCGTTTTTGGCGGCGTCGAGTGCCCGGGCCTGGAGGGCGAGAGGGCGGTTTTCGACGAGGCGGCGGACCTGCTGGGCTTCCCAGGCGCGGGTGCGGTCGAGGTCGGCGGCGGTGACGGTGAAGTCGGTGGTCACACGGGTGAAGCGGTCAAGCCCCTGGACTTCGAGGATGTTGATGCTAGTGAAGCCGGTGATGATGTAGTACTTGCCGGTGTTTTCATCTTTGGTGAAGAAGCCGTGGAAGTGTTCCTGGCTGGCGGTGAGGGGGTCGAGGCGGGAGCCGGGTTTGATGTCGGGCATGGAGAGGAACTGGGCGCGGGAGTCGGTTTTGTGGAGGAGGATTTGTCCGGCGAGGAGTCCGTCGGAGGTCCAGATGCGCCATTGGCCGTCGTTGGCCGAGGTGACGACGAATTCGCCGAGGGGGCCGGGGTCGATTTCGTGTCCGATGACGCACAATTCATTGGAGACGTTGCCGGGTTGCCAGCCGGGGATGTTGAGGCCCGAGACGCCGCTGCCGGCGGGGTAGCCCCAGAGTTTTTTGCCGGTGGGATCGACAACGTAATTTTCCTGGGGGGAATCGGGCGAAAACTGGCCGTGCATGATGAGGTAGTTGCCGTTGGCGAGTTTGTAGTAGGCGCTGCGGGCGAAGGGGGGAGTGGGGGCGCGTTCGAATAGGGGGGTGCCGTCGGCAAGGAATTCTTTGGGTTGGTAGCGGCCATCGGGGGCGAAGCAGCCGAGTTGGGAATCGAAGGCGGCGAGGTAGACGGACCGTTCATCGGGGGCTTTGGGCGTGAACTGGACTTCGTCGGAATCGACCTTGCCGTTGGCGTTGCGGTCGGACCAGATGAATTTAAAGTCTTTGGGGGTTTTGCCGTTGAGGAGCGAGACGATGGCGCTGGCGCGGAGAGGGGCAAAAAAGTTGGCATCGCCGAATGCGGCGACGAGGCGGATGGGTGCTTCGCCATCGGCGAGGTAGACGAAAGCGGTGTTTTGGCGTTCGTTCTGGCTGAGGGGAGCCGAGACGAGGTAGGTGTGTTTGTTGATGCGGACGGCGACGAGATCGCCGGCGTACATGGCATTGGTGAGGAGGCGGCGGATGCGGGATTTATTTTTGGCGTAGTCGATTTCGAATTCGGTCGCGCCGAAGTAGGCCCGGGAGATGTCGTAGCGGTTGAGCGTGCCGGCGCCGCCGTACCAAGTGTGGCCGAGGATTTCTTTGAGCAGTTCCCCGGTTTTGGAATCGAACTGGAGAACCCGTCGCGGATTGGAGAGGGTTTCCGGATACCAGAGGCGGAGGTTGCGATCGACGGCGAGGCAGTTGACGTCGGGGGCGAGGGCCTGGGGATCCCAGGGGCCCGCTTTTTTGTTGGCGGGTTTGCCGAGGGTGCGCAGAAGTTTTCCAGTGGCGAGGCTGTAGACGTGGACGGCGGGGGAGGAACCATCTTCGGCCCAGGGTTTGACGTAGGCGTTGCCATCGGGGCCGACGGTGGCGCGCGAGGGATCGCAGGCGGGGACGACGATGGTGGAAGCGCCCGTTTCGGTATTGACTTTGACGATGGAGGTGTGGTTGCCGTTGATGGAGTAGAGGTTGCCATCGGGGCCGAAGGCCATGCCGCCCCAGCCGAGTTGGGTGGGGAGTTCGCGGAGGAGTTTGCCGGTGGTGCCATCACGGACTTCGACGCGTTCGTAGAGGAGGGGGTCGAAGGCAGGAGCGCCGCCGAGAGATTGGAGGGGGATGACGCCGTAAATTTTGCAGCGTCGGGTGTCGAGATTCATGATGTAGGACTCAGTGATGTGTACGCCGTGTTCGGAGCGGCCATCGTGGCGGAGGCAGCCGCCGTCGGCGTTGTCCATCCAGGGTTCGGTGATGCGGATGCGGAGGGCGCGGGTGGTGAGAGTGACGAGTTCGCCTTTCTCGCGGAACTCGACGTAGCCATCCATGTAGCGGGCGAACTGGTTGTCATTACCGGAGTAATCGGCGGTGCGGCGCGGGGGCTTGTAGGAGGCGACATTTTTCCAGCCGGCGGCGGCGTCGAGGGCGATGGGGCCGGTGGCGGGGCCGGTCCAGATGTCGATTTCGGCGCGGGCGCCGTCGATTTCCTTGATAGCCAGCGCATCCAATTTCTGCGGGGTGTCCCATTCCATCAGGTAAATGCCGGGCTTGTCGTCGCCGATGGCGTCTTTGCGTTGGGCGTCCCATTCACCGGCCGGCGTGAGGGTGCCGGAGTTGACGCGGATTTTGGCGGAGACGGCGAGGTCCTGGAAGCGGCGGTTCAGGAGGCGGAGCCCATCGAGGCGGGCGAACCAGGAATCTTTGGAGGCGGCATCGGCGGCGGGGCGGGTGAATTTAAACCGCAGGGCGCGGGTCAGGGTGTTGGGCGGGGTGGTGAGACATTCCCAGCGATTGGCGCGGCCCTGGTCAGGGAGGGCCGTCCAGTCGGCATCGGTGGCGGGGCGCGGCGGATAGGGGGCGTCGGATTTGAGGATGCTGATTTCCATTTTTTCAGTGGCGGAGGGATGGGGGAGGATGATGCTGCCGAGGGGGGCGGCTTTTTTGAAGGCGATGACGGAGTATTGAAGGGGGTCTTTGGAGTAGGTGGATTCGAGGAAGAGGCGGCCGCTGCCGAGGGGTTGTTTGGAGTTGGGGTCAACGCCGCGGCCGGGCGGACGTCCCGTGATGCGGAGCAGGCGGACTAAATCGCCGGCGTCGGGGTTGGGGGTGCAGTTGGCCATATCGAGGGCGTCTGCCCCGGCGGCGTTGTCGAGGAGCGGCATGCCGCCGGCGTAGGAGATGTAGAGTTTGTTGTCGTGGGCGGCGAAGGCGGTGAAGTAGCCGCGGCGGTCAACGTTGTTTTCGATCACGCCGGCCTGGAAGATTTGGTCAATTTTGCGCGTAGTGGGATTCATGCGGTAGACTTTTTTGTCCGTGGCGTAGACGAAGATCGTATTTTGGGCGTGATCGGCGGTGAGGGCTTCGGGTCCGACCCAGGCACCGAAGTAATTGCCGCCCCAGAGTTTTTTGCCATCGAGGTCAGTTTCGATGAGGGTGACGCCGGCTTCGGAGACCGAGGCGCCAAAGTAGACGCGATCACCGAGGGAGGTGCAGGCCCAGTTTCCGGCGTGGTCGGAGAGCCAGCCGTTGGGGCCGGAGTGACCGGTGAGCCAGGGAACGCGGTCGGAGAAGAAATTTTGGATGTTGGGGTAGGGGGTGTTGCGGTAGACCAGTTGGGGGAGCGGGCCGGTGATGGATTTGAAGCGGTATTTGCCGGGGGCGACGAGGTTGCCGTCGGGGCCGCGGAGATCCCAGGCGAACTCCGGAGCGGTTTGTGGGACTTCGACTTGGGCGAGGATATTCTTGACGCGGACGCCGTCGGCAGTGTCGATGACGATGGCACTCTGACCTTCTTTGGCGAGGGCGGCGGGGATGCGGAAGGGCGGGGCGTCATCGCGCACAGGGAGGACGGGGGGCGCGGCGTTTTTGAGGTTAATCATGGAGCCGATGGCGTTGATCCACGCGAAGCTGCCATCGCAGGCGGTGATTTCGATTTTGATAGCGCGGGTGGGGGCGGGCGGGAGATCGACCCAGCGGGTGAAGTAGGCCCACCATTGGAACTGGTGTTTGCATTCACGGACGGCCGCGGGATCGACTGCTTCCCAATCAGATGAGGGGGCGAGCGCGGGGTTGACGGAGGCGTCGCCTTTGAAGCGGTAGACGGTGATGGCGGTAGCACTGGAGCTGAAGAAGAGGCCGGTGAGATCTTGGGGTTTGTCCCACGAGAGGATGTACCAGGCGGGGTTTTTGGCGTTGTGGGGCGGGGCTTTGGTGCGGGTGGGAGAGGTGGCGAAGCTGGTCCAGCCGGTCCCGCGGAGGATGCCGTCCGGGTCCGTGCCGTTGGGATTGCCATAAACTTTGGCGAGGGCCGTGACGTTGGCGAGGCGGTTGGTGTGGAAGTTCCAGTGTGTCACAGTAGAAGCGCCGGCGTTGCGGATGTCACGATAAAGGAAGGCCCGCGGTTTGGAGTTGGGAGGAAGGACAGCGAAGCGCTGGAAAGGTTGAATGCCGGGGAATTCGATCTTGGTCCATTGGGCGGGGTCGGCGGCGTTGGGTGCGGCCGCGACGGATTCTTTGAGGATATAGAGTTCGCCGCCGTTGCGTGAGCCGGCGTTGTCGCCGTAGTTGGGAGGTTCGATGGAAATGGTGCCGACGGGTGTGGGGGCTTTGAGCACGAGGAGGTAATCGAAGGTGGCGTTTTCGCCGTTGGCGATTTTGCCGGCTTCCCAGCGGGCTTGTTCGAAGTTGCCTTCGGGGGGCGTGAGCGAGAGGGCGCAGGCGACTTGGGCAGGGTCCGCAGGCGCTGGTTTGCCGTCGCGGAATTGCTGGGTGAGATTCATGTCGATGTGGTCAGCGGTGAATGCGGGGGCGAAGCCGCGGGGGTAGGTGAGAGCGGCGGCCGGGCGCGGGGCGGGGGGAGTGGTTTGGGCCAAGAGGGACAGGAGGGAGCTGGCCGCAAGGAGGAGGGCCAGGGTGGCGGTGAGAAAACGCGCGGGGGTGGACGATTTCATACGAGTCTCCTGAGAACGGGGGCGACATGTGGGAGCGCCCAGTAGAGCAACGATGAGAAGGCGTAGTTATGACAGAGACGGGAAGAAATGTACAAGGTAGACTGGGACGCTTAAGGACTGGAGTTGCCGGTGAATGGCGCGGTGAATTTGGCACGCGGACGATGGGAATGAAATGATGGGATTGGCCGCGATGGATGATGGGAAGTTGAAGGGGGAATGGAAATGGATAGGGGTGTTGGTGGGAGTATTTTTTTTGGTGTCGCTGCCGCTGTTGTCGGTGTTGTCGGGGTATCGGGGGGATGAGCGATTTTATACCGATGCGGTGATGGGGATGCGGGAGAGCGGTGACTATTTGACGCCGCGGTTTGGCGATGGGCGGTTGCGGTTCAACAAGCCGGTGATGACCTACTGGGTGATCGTGGCAAGCAATTGGGTGTGGGGGGTGAATTATGCGTGTACGCGGTTGCCGTTTTTGGTGGCAGGCTGCGGAACGATTTTGCTGACCGCGGCGATTGCCAAGCGGATGCTGCCGAAGGAGCGGTGGGTGGGGTTGCTGACGGCGGGGTTGATGGTGAGCAACGTGCATGTGTTGAACACGTCAATCCGCACGACTCCAGACATGCTGCAGGGATTTTTTGTTTCAGTGTGTTTGTATGGGCTGGTGCGGATCCTGGTGGGGTTTGAGGGGGACAGCGGATGGGGGCGGCGGTGGAGCCGATGGTTGTTTTGGGGCGGGTTGGGGATGGTGTGTGCGACGAAGGGCGGGATGGCGATTTTGCTGATGGTGCTCACCGGGGTGATTTTTTTGTGGCGCGGGCCGGTCATTTTCGCGGGGGAAGGATGGTGGAAGAGAGTGGGGCGGATCGTGGATTTTTGGGGGATGCTGATGGGCGCTGTTTTTGCGTTAGGGTGGTTCGTGTTGATTTTTTGGGTGCATGGGTGGGGCGCGTTGGTACAGTTTTGGACGGACCAGGTGGGTGGGCGGACGGCGGGATCGAAGTGGTACATCGTGGAGAATCTGGGGCAGTATCCATTGATGCTCGTGGTGGATCTCTTGCCGTGGGCAGCAGTTATGATTTTTCTGGGCTGGGGAAGGCGGGCGGAGGTGAAGGCGTTTGGAGTGAAGTATGGCGAGGAAATTCGGTGGGCGGGGGTGTGGACGGGGATTTTGCTGGTGACATTCATCATGGGGAATATTTTTCGGAACCGGTATTTGCTGCCGGCGTATCCGCTGTTAGTGCCGCTGATGGCGGGATTTATGGCGCAGATGTTGAAAGGGGACGGGGCGGGGCGGGGGAAATGG
>JBBRWV010000098.1:0-14624 GCA_038248985.1 Phycisphaerae bacterium | reverse complement strand
TCCCCCCCCATTACCCCCCCCTCCGACCCCGTCCTCACCCCCTCCCTCCCTGCCACTCTCCCCACAAAATAGCCCCTTCACCCCCCCACTCAGTTTTGCATCGTCCTACTATCGACTACGATGTTCCCCCTATGACCATGCTCAATACTCACACGTCCTGGCAAGTCGGCCGTTCCTCCGGCCAATGTGCTGCCTGCCACACCCTTTTGACCCCCAACACCTCCTGCTGGGCCGCCCTCTGCGAGCGCCCTCTCCAACCCCACCCCGTCGCCGCCTCCCCAGAAAAGCCCCAAAAACCCAATGAAAAGGCCTCCGAACCCCCCAGCCCCTTCCTCCGCGTCGACTTCTGCGAACCCTGCTGGGTCGCCGGCAAACGCCCCGAATCCCCCCTCACCATGTTCAGCCACTGGCGCACCGTCATCCCCGTCCCCGAGCAAAAAAAGAAACTCCTCGTCGACGACTCCGTCCTCGTCGACCTCTTCCAACGCCTCGGCTCCCGTCCCGAACCCACCCTCGCCGAAGAAGTCCGCTTCCGCTTCGTCCTCGCCCTCATCTTGATGCGCAAACGCATCCTCAAATACGAAGGCACCGCTCCCATCCCCGCTCCCACTGCCGAAATCCCGCATCCGCCCCACATCTGGCTCATGAAACTCCGCAGCGTCGAAGAACCCGTTCACGTCATCGATCCACACCTCACGCCCGAACAAATCGGCGAAGTCAGCGGCCAACTCTCCGCCATCCTGGCCGAAGAAGTGTGATTCGAAATGTGCATTCCCAAGAGCGTGACTCTATGACCATCCAAATGGGCTGCAAACTCGGCCTCACCGACACTCTCGATCTCCCCCGCGCCCTGGACGCCGTAAAATCCGCAGGCTTCGACGGCGTCGAACTCGCCGGCATCGCCGACGACGGCTCTATCAGCCTCCTCCTCCGCAACGCCAATGAAACCCGCCAGGCCCTGCGTGATTCCGGCCTCGCCGTCAGCTCCATCGCCACCCACATCGCCCTGCACCATGCCGCAGAATCCGCCTGGCAGCGGGCCAAACTCTCCATCACCCGCGCCGCCGAATTCGCCACCTTCTTCGACGCCCCCCTCGTCCGTCTCCTCGGCCATACCGTCGCCCGCAGAGAAAGCCGCAGCGCCGTCATCAGCCGCGCCGGTGCCCACTTCGCCGATGCCTGCGCCGCCCTCCCCTCCGCCACTTCCCCACTCTCTCTCGCGCTCCAAAACGGCGGCAGCTTCATCAATCCCCGCGAACTTTGGCAAATCCTCGAAACCGCAGCCAGCCCCCGCGCCGCCATCGCCTGGGATGTCGCCGAATCCACCCTCACCGCCGAATCCCCCACCCTCAGCGTCCACACCCTCAACTCCCGCATCCACCAAGTCCGCATCTGGGATCACCTCGGCTCCCGCGCCCCCGTCCCTCTCGGCACCGGCAACGTCCACGCCAAACTCTTCCTCGAAAAACTCCGCGGCATCGGCTTCTCCGGATGGCTCGTCTACGCCCCACCGACTCCCGCCGGCACCACCATCTCCTTCGATGAAAACACCGTTCAGCTTCTCTCGCTCTGGTCCGGTCGCACCGTTCCTGGGGTCGCTCCCAAAGCCGTCATTCCCGCGTCCGCCAAGTTCTGATTCAGTCCTCTGATTCATTCAAAGGATCCTCCTCATGCTTGCCCCACTCGCCTACTACCTCCACGATTTCAATCCCATCATCTTCGAATTCTTCTTCATCAAGCCCCGCTGGTATGGCTTCTCCTACCTCCTCGGCTTCGTCTGTGGCTACTTCCTCGTGCGCAAACTCGCTCGCGACGGCATGCTCCGCCTCCCCATCGAAAAAATCCCCGACCTCGCCCTCGCCGTCTGCATCTGGGGCGTCCTCGTCGGCGGCCGCCTCGGCTTCTGCCTCTTCTACGATCTTCCCCAAAGCCTCGAAAATCACGTCACCCCGCTCCTCTGGAGTTTCACCAACTCCTTCCCCTACTGGGGCGTCCTCCGCGTCAACGAAGGCGGCATGGCCGCACACGGCGGCATCCTCTTCACCATCCTCACCCTCATCCTCTTCGCCCGCCGCAATAAAACCTCCATCGTCAACGTCGGCGACGCCGCCTGCATGGTCGTTCCCCTCGGCCTCCTCTTCGGCCGCCTCGCCAATTTCATCAACGGCGAACTCTACGGACGCGTAACCACCGTCCCCTGGGCCGTCCAGTTCCCCAGCGAAATCTACGCGCCCACCAACAAAATCAACACCATCAATCCGCAATTGCTCGAGGAAGCTCATTTCAAAGTGGCCCAGGCCGCCGCCAGCTCCGGCGTCAACCTTGGCGAACTCACGAATTATCAACTCGCCCAACTCGTCCGCCGCTCCGATGAAATCGGCACCGCCGCACGCATCGCCCTCCGCGACATCCTCCCCGCCCGCCATCCGTCACAACTCTACGAAGCCGCGCTCGAAGGCCTCCTCCTCTTCCTCATCGTCTGGACTGTCGGACGCCTCTGGAAAAAAGACGGCATGGCCTCCGGCGCCTTCCTCACCTTCTACCCCATCATGCGCATCATCGGCGAACAATTCCGCGTCGGCGACACCTCCGTCAACCTGCTCGGCCTGCAAGCCAGCGCCGGAGAACTCTACAGCCTCCTCATGTTCATCCCCGCCATCATCTTCTGGGCCTACTGGATCAAAAAAAAATCGCCGTGTACCGTGGGTGCCCCAACTGCCGAAAACGGAATGCCCGGCCACCGCAGTCAAATAAACTTTCACGGCAACGGCTCCCGCCCTCCCAGCCCCACCGCCATCACGAAGCCGTACGCACGCTCTGCTCCCTGCTCGGCTCAATGTGAATCAACGCACCGAGCACCTTCAGATCGCTCGCCAGCAACGCATCCTTCACTTGATGCGCTATCACATGCCCCTCCCGCACCGACAAGTCTCCGCTCACAATCACATGAATATCCGCGATGTATCCCAGCCCGTATTTCCGCAAAAAACATTTCTCCGTGCTCACCACTCGCGGCACGGACGCCGCCAGCACCCGCACCGCTTCCACCAACTCCGGCGACGCCGCGCGATCCATCAATTCATCAGCCGCCACCCACACCAAACGCAGCCCGTTGAATGCAATCACGCCGCACGCCAGCAAGGCCCCCCAGTCATCCGCCGGCTCGTACCCCGGCCCGCCGATCAGCGCGATGCTGATTCCAATCCCCGCCGCCAATGACGTCAACGCATCGCTTCCATGGTGCCACGCGTCGCCCTTCAGCGCCGTGCTCGCCAGCGTTTCCGCCGTCTTGCCCGCGTACCGAAACATCCCCCACTTGATCAGGATCACTCCCACCAGCACCGGCAGCGTAAACCATTTCGGCGCATGATGTGGCCGCCGAATCTCCTCGACGCTATGCACCGCGATCACAATCGCCGCCGCCAGCAACGCCGCCGCGACGACCAGCGCCGCCAACGATTCGGCCTTCCCGTGACCATACGGATGCGACTTATCCGCCGGCTTCCGCGCCAGCATCAGCCCCGTCCACACGATAATCGAAGAAATAATATCCGCCGTCGATTCAATCCCGTCCGCCACCAACGCATACGAATTCCCCACCACCCCCGTCACAATCTTGATGACCGCCAGCGCAATATTTACGACGATCCCCAGCAACGACGCGCGCAGCCCCCGCTTCACAAGATTGGCCTCGCGCATCGGCTGATTCATCACAACTCCAAATCCCTGATCCCAAAAAACTGTACCCTGAACCGCAAAACCTGCATCCTATTTCCGCGCCGCATCCTCCAAAGTCTTCAGCGTCAACTCCGCCCCCGCCTTCCACGTAAACATCCCCGCACGCTGCAAACCCCGATACTTCAACTGCCGCCGATACTCCACATCCTCGATCAACCCCGCAATCGCTTCGCCGATCGCCTCGGCATCATCATGCGGAAAATACAACGCCGCATCCTCCGCCACTTCCTTCAGGCTCCGCATGTCCGAACACGCCACCGCCGTGCCGCACGCCATGCTCTCCAGTACGCTCAGCCCAAACCCCTCAAAACTCGATGCACAACAGGTGATCGTCGCCCCCCGGTACAACGCCACCAGCTCTTCATTGGTGGGCGACGCCACAAATCGCACGCGATCCTGCGCCCCCGCGAGCCGCGCCGCCTCATAAATGTCCGACACATTCCAATCCGCCCGCCCCGCCAGCACCCACTTGACCCGTATCCCCTGGCTCCACACCCACTGCATTGCCGTCAGCAGGCGCGCATAGTTCCGCCGCGGAATATCCGCGCCCACGCTCAACACGTACGGCCCGCGAATGTCGTTCGCTTCATGAACCTTGCCCCGCTCCAGCAACCCCGCATCCGGCGTAAACACCGGGTCGATCCCGTTGAATATCACATCGATCTCATCCGGCTCCACGTTGTACACCGACGCAATGTCAAACTTCGTCTGGCTCGATACCGCCACGATCCGCTTCGCATACTCCACCGATTGCCGCGTCTGCGCCCGCAACTGCCGCCCCGCCACCATCCGCCGCACCACCGGATCCAACTCAAAACTCAGATCATGCACCGTCGGCACCACCGGGCAAACCGTCGTTCGCGGCACCATCGGCGCAAAAGAATGATACACGTTCGCGCCCGTCCGATTGATCGTCCGCGCCAGCGAATTGAGCATCCGCGATGCCGACGGAAAACGCGTCGGAAAACTAAAGTTGCCGATCTCCTCCGCCACAAAATTCGGCGGCAGGGCCTTCACAAATTCAAAATCGAAGTCCGCTGAATTCGTCACCCGCTCAAACATCAACTGGTACTCATGGTCCGCCTTCAGCTCCACCAAGGCCGAAACCAGTGCCCGCGCACGCTGCTCCGTCCCTCCCATCTGCCGCACCACCAGTGGTCGCGCGTCCAATGCTATCTTCATCGTCGAACCTGCCATCCAGAACCCTCACAAGCCTACCCGCCAATTCCCGACCGTCCAAGTTTTTCAATTCTCTATTTTCTCTTTTTCCCGCCCACACGCTTGATACTTGTCCCGTGAACCTCCAAACTTGCCGCTATGGAACCCCGCAAACTTATCAAGCTCACCGCCTGGCCCGATCCCCTCGTCCAGGAACGCCTCGAAGACATCGGCTTCTTCTTCGATCAGGAATTCCGCACCTGGATTCGCTTCTCGGATGAAAAAGAAGTTCCGTCCATCAACGATTGGCTCAAACGCCACCACCTCGCTCATGAAATCGCCGGTGCCCATGGCCGCGGCGAAACCAAACGCCTCCCCAAACTCTCCGACGAACTCTTCCTCAAGGATGGCGGCTCGCCCACCCGCTGCGCCCTCTGCGGCGCCCAAAACAGCCCCTGCCGCCAGTGGATCGAAGGCGATGACACCGACGATATCGATTACACCGGCGCCAAACGCTTCTACATGTGCGGGCCCTGCGCCCAGACGCGCATGCCCGCGCACCCGCGGCTCTATTCTCCCGCCGATGACGTCCTCTGATTGATCAAAAATTCCCACCCCGCCCGCACACTCACTGCCCGCGCCCGCCTGCTCACGGCACCAGATCGACGAGGGTCTCCCGCCGTTCCGCTCCCGCCGTTACCGAACTCGGCTGCGCCTGCACCCCCGTCCCAATCTTGATGATGTCATCCAACGCCAGCTTCGCCGCCATCTCCGGCGGCGGAGAAATATCCACCCGGTTCCGCACCACGCTCCCGCTCCGCGTCGGCATCTCCACGCTGAATTCGCTCAAACTCCCCACGCCCCCCGCACCCCGCGCCACCACATCCTCATTGATGCTGAACGTCTTGCTCGGCCCGTTCGCCGGACCACCCACCGCCATGTTCACTTGTTCCTGCGTCCCCTCCCCGCCCGACCACGCCCGCCATGAATACCCCACCCCTACCGCGATCAACAGCGCTGCCGCCACTGACATCGACTTTCCCCACCGCACCCACCACGCCCGCTCCCCGCTGCCCATCGTTTCATTCTCCAGCTTTGTCGCCAAAGTCTTGTCGAACTCGTCCCAGTTGATCCACGGCAGCCGGTTGCCGTAATCATCCAACACATCCTGAACTTCCTGCTGCTGCCGATAAATTTCCCGCGCGTCCCGATTGCGCACCAACTCCTGCTCCACCGTCTTACGCGTATTCACGTCCAGCGTGCCATCCACGTATTGGCTGATCAAAAATTCCAGATGTTGTGTATCACTCTTCACTGACATACCTGCTACTTTTTCCCATTTCATATCTGCCCATCGAGCAGTTCTCGCAGCTTCTTGCGGGCCGTGAACACATGCCACTTCACCGCTTCCACTGAACAATTCAATATATCGGCCACATCCTTTTGTGGCATCTTCTCAATCGCAAACATCACCAGCGCCAGTCGCTGTTTCTCCGGCAGTGCATCCAGCGCCCGCTGGATCGAACTACCCAGATCCGCCGACGCCATCGGTACTTCCGGCCGGTCCAGATCGCGTCCCGCGATTGTCGACCGCAAATCTTCGCCACCTTCTCCATCGGCTCCCGCCGAAGATTGCTCCAGCGAGATTGCCTGCCTTCGTGCTCGGCCCCGGCGAAAATTCAACGCCAGATTCGTCACGATCCGCATCAGCCACGGACCAAATCGTTCCGACTGCTGCAACTGATGCAAACAGCGATACGCCTTGATCAACGCCTCTTGCACCAGCTCCGCCGTATCATGCGTGTTACCCAGCAGCCGCAAAGCCACTGCCGCACACTGCCGTTGATACAACTGCGCCAGTTGCCCAAACGCTCCGCGATCACCCGCTTTGGCGGCCAGCACCAGCGTCAGCTCCTGCGCTGCCGCCATTGCTTGCTTCACCTCAGCTTGCTGCGCATCATCGCTTGGCAAACGCTGATTCATGCAGATAGACCCTTCCAACGACCCGGGGTTAGCACCGCAGGCCCAAAAAACTAAAAATTTCTGCCCCCATGCCGTCTGTTTCTCTAGATGCCGCAATGGCTTACATTATTATCGGCCATCACCGCTAGCGCCTTAATCACCATAGCTTATTCGCGGCAGCCAAACCAGCAAAACCGGATTTCATCCCCCACTACGCGAAAAATCCCCCCTCGACACGCAATTTCCCCAAAAGTAAATCCCCTATTATCGAATAACGCCCCGCTTCACCTCAACCCCTTCGCCAACTCCCGCACAAAATCTCCCGCCGCCTGCGCCACCTCCGCCACCGTCCCCGCCTCCTTCTCGCTCAATCGCCGTATCAACGCGCTCCCCACAATCGCTCCATCCGCCACCGCCACCACCTGCCGCACCTGCTCCGCCGTAGAAATCCCAAACCCCACGCAAATCGGCGTCTCGGTATACCCGCGCAACTCCGCAATGTTCGCCCCAATATCCGCCGGCAGTTCCTTCCGCTCCCCCGTTATCCCCGACACACTCAAATAATACACAAACCCGTCGCACAATCGCGCGATCGCCGCCCGACGCTGCGGCGGGCTCGTCGGTGCCACCAGCAAAATCGTCCGCAACCCCATATCCCCCAACACATCCACCACCCCCGGTACCTCCTCCAGCGGAATATCCGGCAGCACCACCCCATCAATCCCATTCGCCACGCACGCCCGCCCAAACGCCTCCGTCCCCCGCTTGAAAATAATCGAAAAACTCACCATCGCCACGATCGGCAACGTCACCCCCAACGCCCGCGCCGCCTTCGCCGTCGCCAACGCCCCATCCACCGTACACCCCTGCGCCAACGCATGTGTAAACGACGCCTGGATCACCGGCCCATCCGCCACCGGATCCGAAAACGGCACCCCCAATTCCACCACCGCCCCGCCTTCCCCCGCCGCATCCTGTATCGCCTTGATCACATGCGGCGTCGCTTCCAACGACGGATACCCCGCCGTCACAAACGGACACAGCAACTTCCGCCCCGCCTTCTTCGCCGCCACAAATGTCAATCCCAATCGATTATTCGGCACCGCTACTTCTCCTGCAATTCACAATCACGCCGCTCAACTTAATCCAACCCCGCCCTATTTGCACGCCCCGCCATCCTCCCCCCGCCGCCATTTTGCGATTTCCTCCTTTCCGGTATTATCGCCGCATGAAAACCATTATCTCCGACCGTCAAACTGTTCCCATCCTCGATTTCGGCAGCCAGTACGTCCAGCTCATCGCCCGCCGCGTCCGCGAAGCCGGCGTCTACTCCGTCCTCGTACGCCCCGACATCTCCGTCGCCGAACTCCGCGCCCTCAACCCCGTCGGCATCATCCTCTCTGGCGGCCCCTCCTCCGTCTACGAACCCGGCGCACCCAAGTGCGACCCCGCCATCTTTGACATGAACCTCCCCATCCTCGGCATCTGCTACGGCATGCAAATGTTCGCCCACGTCCTCGGCGGACGCGTCGCCCCCGCCGCCGCCCGCGAATACGGCCGCGTCAAACTCCAACTCCAGCCCACCCTCCACGGCGACCTCCTCCACGGCATCCCGCAAGACACCACCGTCTGGATGTCCCACGGCGATCAAGTCCACGAGCTCTCCGCAGACTTCGTCCCCCTCGCCTCCACCCCCACCTGCCCCCTCGCCGCCGCCACCCACAAAACCAAACCCTTCGTCGGCGTCCAGTTCCACCCCGAAGTCACCCACACCCCCCACGGCACGCAAATCCTCGAAAACTTCCTCTACCGCATCTGCCACGCCGATGGCTCCTGGAAAATGGGCAACTTCATAGACACCGCCATCGATACCGTCCGCAAGCAGGTCGGCTCCTCCCACGTCATCTGCGGCCTCTCCGGTGGCGTCGATTCCTCCGTCCTCGCCGCACTCCTCCACAAAGCCATCGGCACCCAGCTCACCTGCATCTTCGTCGACAACGGCCTCCTCCGAAAAAACGAACGCCAAACCGTCGAATCCACTTTCCGCGATCACTTCAAAATCGATCTCCGCGTCATCGACGCCACCAATGACTTCCTCAAACCCCTCACCGACGTCACCGACCCTCAGCAAAAACGCAAAATCATCGGCAAAGTCTTCATCGACATCTTCAAACGCGAAGCCCTCTCCATCCCCGACGCAAAATTCCTCGCCCAAGGCACCCTCTATCCCGACGTCATCGAATCCGGCCATGGCCACGCCGGCACCGCTGCCAACATCAAGCTCCACCACAACGTCGGCGGCCTCCCCGCTGAACTCGGCTTCGACCTCGTCGAACCCCTCCGCGACCTCTTCAAAGACGAAGTCCGCAAACTCGGCCTCCTCCTCGGCCTCCCCGAACACATCGTCTGGCGCCACCCCTTCCCCGGCCCCGGCCTCGCCGTCCGCTGCATCGGCGAAATCACCCCCGAAAAACTCGCCATCCTCCGCGAGGCCGACGAAATCTTCCTCGAAGAAATCATCGCCGAAAATCTCTACCGCTCCACCGCCCAAACCTTCGCCGCCATCCTCCCCATCCGCGCCGTCGGCGTCATGGGCGATGGCCGCTCCTACCAGCATGTCATCGCCCTCCGCTCCGTCGATTCCACCGACTTCATGACCGCCGACTGGTCCCGCATCCCCTACGACGTCCTCGCCCGCGTCAGCAACCGCATCGTCAACGAAGTCCGCGGCGTATCCCGCGTCGTCTACGACATCACCTCCAAACCCCCCGGCACCATCGAGTGGGAATGAACTTTCACCACCATTTTTAAGGAGCAGCTATGTCGTCCACTCGTGTTGGTTCAAAGCTCTTTTGTTGGTTCATAGCTTTTCTATTTGTTGCCGGTGCTGGTGCGTCCTTGGGCTATTATTTCGGGAATGCCCGCCAACTCGCACGCGAGCCCGCCCAACCCATAATTGACGCACTTTCAAAAGCCCTTCCCGCCTCGCCCGTCGGAAAACTGGTGTGGCAGAAGAAACTCACAAGAGGATTCTCTGGCCCCAATAACTACCAGCAAGTGACCGCGGTTTTTGGCGACTCAATCGCCATCGATATTTCAGATGCTTCCAACCACGAAGCGATTGGAAAGATCATCAGCTTTTATGAGCAATACTACGCCGACGCCGCGCGTACAACTTGGAACTCGGTAGGCGGAAATCCCAAGTACAGCCTCGGCTTACAGTCGGATGGAACATTCACTGACACCGGCGGTGACCACGGATGGTATAAGGAATACGCAAGCATGAATTGCAACTTGCGTATTGACGGTGTCGTCATCGACTTCGCCATTACCCCGGAAGTCGGTGTCGCTGATCCAAATTTCGTCAATGAACTGCGGAATCCCGTCAATGGACGTCGCATCCTTTGGCTTCGTTGCGCAGGCCGCGCCCACAACCTCTACGGCCCGGCCCGATTGCCTTAAATATTGAACCCGCCGACACTTATTCATTCGATATGTCATCAACGAAATCGCTCCTCCAACTCTCCGGAACCGTCGAGTGGGAATAAACGTGATGTGGGGCCTGCGATGGAGCACCTCGCGGAACAACAGATAGTCTTGCCTCAATTGAGCTTATTTGCCCAAGAGCACCGCCGACCTCACATAATCCGAAACCCCCTTAAACCCCTTCTGCCCCGCCGTCGTCTCCAACTGCAACTTCTCCCGCGATGTCAACCGTACATTAATCTGCTCCGTCCGAATTTCCTCAATGGCTGGCGGTGGCACCTTTTTCCCGTGCTCCAACAGCGTCGCAACGGTGTATATGAACGCTTCCCGTGTAAGACTAGCGCACGCATCAATGGTCTTTCCATCTCCAAAACTGTTCGGAAGCTCCACACCACAGCCGTAGTAATGTCCGTCTTCCTTCCAAATTACAAGCTGATACCTATCTGCGATGGCCTTCGCCTCACGAACAATGGCGGGATCGAACGGGCGATGCGGATCAACCTTGGATTTTCTCAATTTTCCGGACATAGACATATTTCACCTTCCCCTGATACACGGGAACACTAAACGATCCCGCACCGGGCCTGTAGAAAATGTGATGCGAACCTGTTACATGGTCAAGATAATAGCCCTTGGCTTGTAGCATCTTTGCAACGATCGCAAATCTCACGTCACTTGGCATCACTTTAGTATATCGCCTGATATACACAAAACAATCCCAAACTTCCGCCATTTACCACCCTTTTTCGTTGTGATGCTGAATCCATTCCAGAATATCCCTCCTCATGCCTCCGTATTTCACCCTCCCCTCTCCAAACCCATGCACACCACCCCATTCCCGCCTATCATTCCTGGGGTTATCTCCTAACCAACTCCCTTCCAAAGGGTCTTCTCCCCCATGTCTCACCTCCCCAAACCCATCCACCCTCACGACGTCGGCCTCCCTCCCAGCGTCATCCGCAAACGCCGCCGCGCTCGCCGCGCCGCTCGCGTCATGCTCACGCTCGGCGTCCTCACCGCCGTCGCCGGCTCGCTCATCTTCGGCTCCTCCATCTTCTCCGCCCTCAAAATCGAAGCCGATTCCCCCTTCCGCGTCATCCTCGCCTACGCCCTCCTCATCGTCTCCACCCTCACCCTCGTCCTCGGCTTCTGGTACCTCCTCCGCGCCCAAGTCGCTCGCGTCGCCCGCATCGTCGAAGGCGATGAATCCATCGATCCGCCCCGCGGCCCTCTCTGCCAGAACTGCGGCTGGCTCCATGATCCCCCAGATCGCTTCTGCCGACACTGCGGAAAACCTCTCCTCAAATCCGAATCCCTAAATCCTCCACCTTCCCCTTCCCTCATCCCTCCCCCGGCCTGATCAAATTCAATTTCCCCGCCTCACTTGCCTTGCCAATACCCCCCTTCGTCTGCACAATGCGGCATCCTTCAAGAGTCCGCCGACGCACCGGGCGCCTGGCCTAAAATCTTCCCCCTTCCGAGCACCCCGCATGATCCTCCTCAAAGCCACCAACCTGATCAAACGCTACGCCGCTCGCACCGTCGTTGACCAGGTCTCCTTTGAAGTCGGACACCGCGAAGTCGTCGGCCTCCTCGGCCGCAACGGCGCCGGCAAAACCACCACCTTCCGCATGGTCATGGGAATGGTCGTCCCCGACGGCGGCCAAGTCATGTTCGACGGCTTCGACATCACCAAGCTCCCCATGTATCAACGCGCCCGCAAAGGCATGGGCTACCTCTCCCAGGAACCTTCCATCTTCCAACGCATGACCGTCGAACAAAACCTCCTCGCCATCCTCGAAACCACCCGCAAATCCGCCCTCCAACGCCGCGAAGAAGCCGCCCGCCTCATGGAACAGTTCGGCCTCACCAAAACCCGCCACCAAAAAGCCGTCACCCTCTCCGGCGGCGAACGACGCAAACTCGAAATCGCCCGCTCCCTCATCACCAACCCCTCCCTCATCCTCCTCGACGAACCCTTCTCCGGCGTCGATCCCATCGCCGTCGAAGACCTCCAACGCGAAATCCGCCAACTCAAAGACTCCCTCGGAAAAGCCATCCTCATCACCGACCACAACGTCCAACGCACCCTCGAAGTCTGCGACCGCGCCATCATCATCTCCGACGGCAAAGTCCTCGCCGCCGGCACCCCCAAAGAACTCATCAACAACCCTCTCGTCCGTCAAACCTACCTCGGCCACTCCTTCCGCGGCGACGAATTCGGCTAACCCCCCACCCCCAAAAACAATTCCCACACCTTATCAACGGCCCCCCGCATCTTCGCGGCCCCGTCATCGTTCATGACGCACGCATCTTGCCCGCAGGCCTCTTGATCCAATGTCCCAAATATGAGACAATCCACCCATGCAACCCGCGATCTTCCACCCCGCTGCGCTTCGCACCCTCCGCTCCTTCCCCCAAGATGTCCGCGTCGCCCTCGGCAGCGCAATCCTTGACCTCCAGCACGGCGCATTTCTCACCCTGCCTCTCTCCCGTTCGATGCCCTCCGTCGCACCCGGTGCCTGCGAACTCCGAGTCAAAGATGCCTCTGGCATCTACCGCGCTTTCTATATCGTCAAACACCACCGGGCCGTCCTCGTCTTCCACGCGTTCCAGAAAAAAACACCAAAAACGCCCCCATCCGAAACCCAACTCGCACAAAAACGCCTGAAGGAACTTCTCAATGCCAAAAACTAAACCCATTATCACCCGCAATGCCACTGAACTCGCGCGCGCCCTCAACCTCTCCCCCGCCGATGCCGCCGAACTCCACGTCCGTCGCCAGATCAACAATAAAATCATCCAAGTCGTCGCCGTCTCCGGCCTCACCCACGCCCAAGTCGCCAAAACCGCCGACACATCCCGCACGCGCCTCACCGCCATCCTCAACCGCAACACCGCACAAGTCTCCACCGATCTCATGCTCCGCATCCTCGCCTCCCTCGGCTACGAAGCCCGCGTCGCCTTCACCCGCAAACCAATCGCCGCCTGATCCATTCCTGAATTCTCTCCAAAGAAGCCCTGCCCATCCTCCGAAAAATCGCCGCCTCCGACAACTTCATCGTAAAAACAAAACTAAAAACAAAACAAAATCATCCCCGCAAAAAAACCACTCCAACTTTTGTGTCTTTCGTGCCTTTCGTGGCCATTTATTCGTTACCCTCCCCTACAACGGCAAATACACCACCCGCCCGCCACTCACCCCGCCCACTGCATTCCACCATCAACAAAATTTCTTCCATCGCACGCCGAACAGGCAGACGATCATTTAATACAAACATCCCCGGCATCGCTCGTCCCTCCCTCAGTCGACCATACGCAAAATCCGGCATCGTCGCGCGATCATGTGTCAAAATAATCCGATCATTCTCCGACGCCCACGCCAATACCCCCGCGTCGTCCACCCCGATCAATCCCACATCCTTCACCCGCACCACATCCAACGTCGGCATCCGCAAAAGCAGCCCACGCACGATGTCCCGATTGAAATTCTCATCCGCCAGCAGCCCCACGCTCCCTCAAAGCTCCCGACGCGTCTGCAGCCGTTGTCGAATTTCACCCAAATCCCCCTGCTGACCCTCGATTCGCTCCCGCACTTCTTCCGCTTGTGTTTCCCGCCTCGCCATATACGCCTCGACATCCTGCCTATGCCGCAAATAATACGCAATCACCCCGTATGTATCCGAAAGCGATAACGTCGAATACCGCTGCACTATCGCCTCCGCCGTTGCCCCATCCTCAAACGCCCGAACCACCAACTCCAGCAACACACGCGATCCCCCTACCCGCAAGCTGCCATCCTTCTCCTCCCGCAAAGGGGGAGATTCCATTTGTACCGCAAAACTCATCTAGCACACTCCCCATTTCAAAAACACATTCAGCGCCAATGCACCCCATCAGTATACTGTCCAGTCCTGAAACTTGAACCTTGAACCTTGCCACGTCAACTCCCCCTATCCAACCACCCATCCACCTCCCCCTTCCCATCTTCATCCGCCCCACCACCTTTCCCCCAAATCCCCTCCTTACCGCCACCAACTCCGCCGCAATACTCACCGCAATCTCCCCCACCGTCACCGCACCAATCTCTAACCCAATCGGCGCAACCACCTTATAAATCCCTCACCCCCGCCCCACTCCACCACGCCCACCCGAAATCAAAATTCCTATCACTCGTTCACCCCCCTCCCCCCCACCCGCGCCCCCTGAAAGTACCAAAACTGACATCCTTAGCCCTCAGCCAAGTTACCCTCCTTTTCCCGCCCATTTCCCTCTCCTCC
>JBBRWV010000097.1:0-14633 GCA_038248985.1 Phycisphaerae bacterium | reverse complement strand
GCGTTGCCCTGTCCTCCCGCCGGCGTGAGCAGTGTAAAGAACCCGCCGAATCGCCGTCCAGCGGCGAATCACCAGTGGCGCAAACCCGTGCTACAAGGGGTGGTAATTCGCGCCGCCTAAAGCGGACATTTCTATCTGCCGTTGACACAGCGTCCCCCACACTTGAAATTTGACCCTTGAACCTAGAAACTTCCCCCTCCCTTCGTGTCTTCGTGCCTTCGTGGTTAACCCCCCTCCTCATTGAAAGAAAAAATGCCCGAAACAAAACTCGCCATCCTCCTCTCCGGCTCCGGCACCACCCTCCAAAACATCGCCGACACCATCGCCCGGGGCGACCTCCACGCCCGCATCTCCCTCGTCATCGCCTCCAACTCCACCTGCTTCGGCATCCAGCGTGCCAAAAATCTCCGCCTCCCCGTCGAAATCTTCACCCGCAAAACCTCCGCCTCCCTCGAAGATTTCTCCGCCCGCATCACCGCCGCCCTCCAAGCCCACCACGTCGACCTCGTCTGCATGGCCGGCTTCCTCTCCCTCTGGACCATCCCCCACGCTCTCCAAAACCGCGTCCTCAACATCCACCCCGCACTCCTCTCCCTCCAAGACCCCGCCGGCCACCCCCGCTTCGGCGGCCTGGGCATGCACGGTCTCCACGTCCACCAAGCCGTCCTCGCCGCCGGCGAAAAAACCTCCGGCTGCACCGTCCACTTCGCGGACAACTCCTATGACACCGGCCCCATCATCCTTGAACGCACTTGCCCCGTATTACCTATAGACACCCCCGAATCCCTCGCCGCCCGGGTTTTCACACAGGAGTGTATCGCGTATCCTCAGGCCATTCGCACCATCGCCGCGCAACTTGCCGCCCAACCCCCTTCCGCGACCACAAGTGGGACTCATCATGACCCAGGATGAAATTCGCCACGCCCTCCACAGACTCCGCGCCTCCCTGCGCCGCTGGCTCATCGCCGAAATCATCCTCGCCTGCATCCCCGTCTTCGCCTACGCCCTGCTCATGTACGCCCCCCTCCCCTCCACCATCGCCGGCATCTCTCTCCTCCGCATCTCCCTCCACGACATCCTCGTCCTCTCCGCCCGCACCTTCATCTTCCTCGGTGCCTTCGCCCTCCCCCACCTGCTCACCTTCATCTGCGCCCTCCTCGTCGTCTCCCGGGCTTTCCCCATCGTAGACCGCGCCTACGGCCGTCGCAAAATCTGGCAACAAAAATATCTGGCCATCGCCATCGTCACCCTGGTCTTCGCCGTCGCCTTCGACGTCCTTATCCTCCTCATCCGCTACCAGGCCGTGTAGGCGCTATCAATGCCCCTTCTTCCCCGATAACTCCTGATACCGCGCCAATTCGTCGTAAGATTTCCCCGGGTCGCCATACACATTCCCCGCATGATCCTTCCCCCGCGCCAAGTAAATGTTGTGCCATTTCCCTAACTGCTCCGCATTGAACTTCGTCCGCGTCGAGATATACCGCATCCACGAACTCCACTCCGCCATCCGCGCCGGCGGTTGCGCCAGCCCCGCCTCCGTACACGTCGCCATGCTCGAAACCAGCGGCCACGTCACCGTCATACCCCTCAAAGATAAATAACCCCCGGCCGCCCCTCCCCAGTCCAGACATCCTCCCCCCTTGGCCGATACATCCTTATCGCCCGCGCCCTTTCTCCGCCTCGCGATGCACCGCTGGAACAAATCACCGTTGGCGGCGTTTCTCCTGTGCAGTTAGTATTAAGCGCGTCAACATCACTTTCGGCGTCCGCCACCCGCGGCGCAACGCACATTCACCAACCCAGGAGTTTCCATGGCCGACAACAAAGCCAGTAAAATCTTCCTCTTCGCCGCCATCATCCTCGGCGTGCTCGCCATGGTCATGGCCTTCGCCTACATCGATGACACCACCACCAAAGGCGGCGGCGGCACACCCACCCCCATCCTCGTCGCCGCCCGTGACCTCCGCGCCAACACCCCTCTCGAACCCGACAAAGACTTCAAAGAGGTCTCCGTCCCCAAACTCTTCCAGGGCTTCGCCTCCCAGGTCCTCACCCCCGCCGTCAAAGAAGCCTACAAAGGCCAACGCCTCAACCGCCGCGTCCTCGCCGGCCAACCCGTCATGCTCGCCGACCTCTCCACCTCCGCCAAACTCGAATTCACCCCCGGCCTCTGCCTCATCAGCATCCCCGCCCGCGGTGCCCAGGGCCTCAGCGGACTCCTCGTCCCCGGCGATTCCGTCAAAGTCCTCATCACTCAAACCCAATCCAATTCCACCGGCGTCCAAATCAACACCATCTCCGCCGGCGAAGGCGCCTCCTTCAGAGTCGTCGCCGTCGGCACCCAACTCGCCCGCTCCCGCGTCGCCATCACCGCCGTCGAACAATACGATGCCGCCAACTCCAGCGAAAGCCAGCAAACCGTCACCCTCGAAATGACCGAAGCCCAGGCCAAGGAAATCACCTCCCTTAGCAACGCCTTCCGCGCCCCCATCACCCTGATCCTTGCCAATGTTGCTTCCCAACCCGCCGCCCCACCATCCGCCACCCCCAACTAGCACCGGCGAATCCTCCCCCAACCCATCTGTCTCCTCCCCCGTCGCGTTCCCCTGTTTCCCTCCCCCCTTTTTTTCGAGTGCCTATGCGGGTCGTAGTCCAAAACACCTTAACCAACCGCCAAACCGTCGCCTTCGATTCCCCCGCCGGCTTCACCATCGGACGCGACCCTACCTGCGACATCCGCCTCGAATCCCGCTTCGTCAGCGCCCTCCACGCCCGCGTCGAACGCGGCGAAGCTGGCTGGGAAATCGAAATCCTCCCCGGCGCCAACCCCGTCGAAATCAACGACAAACCCCTCGATCCCGGCGGAAAAATATCCATCCGCGAAAAAGCCGTCATCAAAATCATGGAGTTCGTCCTCACCCTCGTCGATACCGAACGCGAAGAAGAATCCCAGGCCGCCGATGAACAAATCCGCGACCTCTTCAACGTCCTCCACGCCAACGTCCTCCGCCGCCTCGATCTACGCCTCGGCGCCATCTCCGCCACCACCATGTCCCAGAACCGCATCGATCAGCTCAACAAAATCATCGACGACCTCCTCCTCAATGACTTCCGCGCCCAGGTCTTCGAAAGCCCCCTCACCCTCATGATCGGCCGCATGGCCATGCGCAACCGCGTCAATGACTGGATCATCCGCAAAATGACCCAGGAAAAACAATCCATGTCCGACTGGCAACACATCGGCGTCAACGCCGAACTCGAAGGCCCCGTCGAAACCGCCGTCCTCAAACTTCTCAACAAGGCCGGCATCTACACCGGCAAACAAATCCCCGTCAACGCCGAAGAACTCGTCGACGCCACCTACGCCAAAGCCTTCTCCGACGTCTGGGAGGAAATGCTCGACAACGTACGCATGTACGTCATCATCTCCGTCCTCAAAAAAGTCCTCTACGATATCATCTTCGGCCTCGGCCCCCTTGAAGACCTCCTCCGCAGCCCCTCCATCACCGAAATCATGGTCGTCAACCCCCGCCAAATCTACATCGAACGCAACGGCCGCATCGTCCGCGTACCCCAATCCTTCCCCAGTGAAGAAAGCTGCCTCTCCATCATCGAACGCATCGTCGCTCCCCTCGGCCGCCGCATCGACCGCAGCTCTCCCCTCGTCGACGCCCGCCTCCGCGACGGCTCCCGCGTCAACGCCATCATCGAACCCCTCGCCATCAAAGGCCCCTGCATCACTATCCGCAAATTCCCCCAGTACCGCGTCGGCGTCGATGACCTCCTCCGCTGGAAATCCATCACCATGCCCGCCGTCGTCCTCCTCAAAGCCTGCATCCTCTACCGCGCCAACATCCTCGTCTCCGGCGGCACCGGCTCCGGCAAAACCACCCTCCTCAACGTCCTCTCCGGCTTCATCCCCTCCCACGAACGCCTCGTCACCATCGAAGACTCCGCCGAGCTCCGCCTTCAGCAAGAGCACGTCGTCAGCCTCGAAACCAAACCCGCCAACGCCGAAGGCGCCGGACAATACACCACCCGCGACCTCGTCAAAAACGCCCTCCGCATGCGCCCCGATCGCATCATCGTCGGCGAATGCCGCGGCAATGAAGCCATCGACATGCTCCAGGCCATGAACACCGGCCACTCCGGCTCCATGACCACCATCCACGCCAACTCCACCGCCGACGCCGTCGCCCGCGTTGAAACCATGGTCCTCATGGGTGCCGAACTCCCCATGACCGCCGTCCGCCGCCAAATCGCCTCCGCCCTCCACCTCATCGTCCACACTGAACGCACCAGCACCGGCCAACGCATGGTCAGCCAGATCAGCGAAGTCATGGGACTCCACCCCGTCACCGGCGAAGTCGAAACCCGCGACATCATGCGCTCCATCGAAATCTCCCCCGGCGTGCGCCAACTCAAAGCCACCGGCTTCATGCCCCGCTTCCTCGGCGAAATGGTCGAAAAAGGCCACCTCCGCCTCGATAACTGGTTTGAACAGGTGAAAGCCGGATGATCTCCCCTTCCTCCCATTTTCCCCACGGTGCCGTATGAATAACCTCATGCTCGTCGCCGCCGTCGCCTTCGCCGGCCTCTCCATCGCCTTCCTCATCTACGCCCTCCGCGGGCTCCTCACCCGCACCTACCTCAGCCACGTCGAATGGATGCGCGCCAGCACCCTCCGCTTCGACCCCGAAGCTCGCGACCCCGAAAAACGCGTCTGGACCATGTACGCCGCCTATGCCGGACTCCTCGTCTTCCTCCTCATCCTCCTCCCCGCCGCCCCCATCGCCCTCCTCTTCTGGGCCGCCACCCTCCTCATCCCCCGCTTCTACGTCAGTAACGCCTGGCAGCAACGCCGCGCCCAAATCGACCTCCAACTCCCCCACGCCATCAGCACCATGTGCAACTCCATGCGCGCCGGACTCACCCTCGTCCAATCCATGCAACGCCTCGCCGAAAGCGCCCCCGCCCCCATCCGCACCGAATTCAAAGTCATGGCCAACCAATACAGCTTCGGCGCCGATATGGAACAAGTCCTCCTCGAAGCCAAAAGCCGCCTCAACCTCCCCAACTTCAACCTCTTCGCCTCCGCCCTCATGCTCAACCGCGAAATGGGCGGAGACATCTCCGAAACCCTCCAACGCATCAGCAAAAGCCTCGACAAAATCCGCGAAATGCGCCGCACCGTCGAAGCCCACACCTCCGAAGGACGCACCAACATCAAAGTCCTCCTCATGGCCCCCATCGTCATGCTCCTCATCATCTCCCTCGTCAAACGCGACGCCGTCGTCATGCTCTTCACCACCTCCCAAGGCCTCGCCATCATGATGATCGCCGGCGCACTCGCCGGCTCCGGCGTCTACATCGCCAACCGCATCACCAAATCAGACGTCTAACCCGAAAGCCCCGATCTCCTAACCTCTCACCCCTCGCCCCGGAGTACCCCGTGAACGTCGGTCTCGCACTTGCTCTCAAAATCGCCGCCGCCTCCTGCTTCGGCGGCGCTGTCGCACTCCTCACCATCGCCGCCTACCGCGTCACCCAACGCACCCGCGCCGCCGGAACCCTCCGCGGCGCCACCTCCACCTCCATGCGCCGCGCCGACATGCGCCAACAAGCCCTCCGCAACTCCGAAATGCTCCGCCTCTCCATGCCCTTCATCTCCGCCATGGGCGGCACCGTCAACCGCCTCGGACTCGACTCCCTCCGCGAATACCTCCACGAACCCTATATCCGCGCCGGCTACCCCGGCGGACTCGATGATGACGAACTCCTCGCCGTCGCCGTCTACCTCGGCATCCTCCTCACCATCCTCATTGGCTTCATGGCCGCCGCCCTCTTCAGCATCTCCTGGGTCTGGCTCGCCCTCCTCGGCCTACCCCTTGGCTTCATGGGCCTCGCCGCCCACCTCAAATCCCGCGCCAAAGAACGCGAACTCGAAATCATGCGCGCCATGCCCTACATGCTTGACCTCATGGTCCTCATGCTCCGCTCCGGTACCTCCATGCGCATCGCCCTCGGACGCGTCGTCAGCGATTACGAAAATCACCCCATCGGTGTCGAGTTCGGCCAAGTCCTCGCGGAAATCGACGTCGGCTCACCACGCTCCGAAGCCTTCAAAAAAATGGCCCTGCGACTCAAAATCCCCGACATCACCTCCCTCGTCGACGCCGTCGTCCAATCCGAAGAACTCGGCTGGCCCCTCGCCGAAACCCTCGAACGCCTCGCCGACCGCATCAACGCCGAACGCATCCTCGCCGCCCAGGCCACCGCCGGTGCCGCCGGCGTCTACGTCATGCTCCCCAGTACCCTCGTACTCCTCTCCGCCGTCATCATCCTCTTCGCCCCCTTCATCGTTCAATACCTCCGCACCGGAAACCTCATCGACTAAACTCACCCCTCACCCCTCACCCCCAAAGGTACCTATGGACTGCCTCCTCAAAGTCATCAAAGGTGTCGAATCCGGTATGGACTTCCGCGCCTCCGCCGGCGAAACCGTCCTCGGACGCTCGCCCCGCGCCCACTTCCGACTCACCCACCCCTCCGTCTCCTTCGAACACGCCGTCATCATCCGCAATGGCGATGACTACTACGTCGAAAACCTCTCCTCCACCGGCACCCTCCTCAACAACACCCGCATCATCGGCCGCATCAAACTCCGTGCCAAAGACGAAATCCAACTCGGCCCTGACACCCTCATCCGCGTCGAATCCACCCCCGGCAGCAGCGCCCCTGTCCATAAACGCAAACTCCTCATCTACGCCACCATCGCCCTCATGGCCTTCGTCCTCTTCATCCTCGTTGCTGACCCCTTCGGCGAATCCACCGACTCCTTCCACTGGACCACCGCCTACAACCAACTCCTCCCCTTCGCCCAAGCCGAAGCCGCCTCCGGAAACCTCCCCCCCGAAATCCCCAACCTCCTCCGCGAAGCCTGGCGCTCCGAACGCGCCGGCGACAAAAAAGGCGCTGGCAAATGGTACCTCCGCCTCCAGATCCTCCTCGCCAAAACCAACGAAAAATCCCAAATCCTCCAAGCCTCCAATGACTATCCCCACGCCCTCGAATCCCTCGCCAATGCTGACCCCAAATCCGCCCCCCCCGATCACGACCACCTCGCCGCCGCCCTCCATCAATTCGTCCAGCGCCGCCTCAACGTCACCAGCCCCCGCAAAGAATAACCCACCCCCTCTTCTTGCTCCTTAGCTCCTTGCTTCTTCCCCGTCTGACCTCTGACCCCTGACCCCTCGCCACAGGTACCAAAAATGAAAAAAATCGACCGCTTCCTCATCAAAGAAATCCTCGACGAAACCCCCGCCTCCGCCCTCTACCGCGCCCTCGAACAACTCCCCGGAAACATCGAACGCGAAGTCGCCCTCAAAGTCCTCGCCCCCCTTCCCACCGGCGATGACCGCGCCGCCCAACGCTTCTTCGCCGAAGTCAAAGCCCTCGCCCAACTCACGGTCCATCCTCACATCGTCACCGTCTACAGTATCGGCATCGCTGAACTTGCCAAAAACGGCGGCGGCATCCCCTGGATCGCTCTCGAACACTCCTCCAACACCCTCGCTCAAACCCTCACCGACCAGTTCGCCCCCGTCGATGCCGTCCATAATCTCCTCCACCAAATCTCCCTCGCCCTCGCCGCCATGCACGCCCTCACCCCCCCCCTCCTCCACCAGGCCCTCCGCCCCACCAACATCCTCCTCGATCGCGTTGGCAACTACAAAGTCACCGACTTCTACCTCGCCACCGGCATCGGCGAAGATCAAACCTTCTCCGCCTCCATGGTCCGCTACGCCGCACCCGAATTCCTCTCCTCCGAGTACGGCCGCGTCAGCCCCTCCACCGATCTCTACGCCCTCGGACACATGGCCTACGAACTCGCCCTCGGCTCCCGCAAAATCCGCGAACAATTCCCCGCCGTCTACGAAGGAAACTCCACCAAGGACGCCGCTCCCAACAAATGGATGCAATGGCACTGCTCCCTCAAAACCGACGCCCCGCGCCTCACCGAAATACGCAAAGATTTCCCCTCTGGCCTCAGCGACATCATCGCCCGCCTCATGGCCAAAGACCTCAAGGCTCGCTTCGCCAGCGCCACCGAAGTCCTCTCCGCACTCACCTCTTCCCATCACGCCCCCCTCCACCATCCGGCCACCCCCATCCCCCTCGAAGACTCCATCCCCCTCGCCGCCGTCCCCACCCTCGGCCGCACTCCCCTAACCCCCGCGCGCCCCCACGAGGCCCCTATCCCCCTCACCTCCCCCACTGAAAATCCCCTCCCCTCCTCCGATTTCGAAATCCCCGTCGCCATCCCCACCGCCGCCGCCGCCGCCCGCTACTGGGTCCGCCTCCGCGGCAACATCAGCGGCCCCTTCGACATCGCCGCCCTCCAACGCATGTACCGCCAGGGCCAGCTCTCCCGCCTCCATCAAGTCAGCCTCGACCGTCAAACCTGGCAATCCTCCACCACCATCGAAGGCCTCCACGGCCCCACCCTCAGCTAACGTCCACATACCTCCTACCCCTCCATATTCCCCCCGTCACGCGATACCCATCCCCTCTCCTCCGTTATAAGATAACAGTCCCTTGCCCCACACTCCTTCCCCACTTCGGAGACTCCCGTGAGCGATACCCTCTCAAACACCTTCTCCCGCAACATCGAACAAGGCATCCCCGTCGAAGAATCCGTCGCCGTCCCCCTCATCAAACGCGTCACCTGCCCCCACTGCTGGCACATCTTCAAGCCCGACTCCGTCCTCTGGGTCGCACAGCACGAAGACCTCATGGGCGATCCCATCCTCAAAGAAGAAGCCCTCCGCTTCCTCCCCACTCGCTTCACTATCGAAGGCCAAGCCCTCGACGCCCGCGGCATGGTCTGCTCCTCCATCGCTTGCCCCGCCTGCCACCTCGTCATCCCCCGCGTACTCCTCGAAAATGAATGCACCTTCATCTCCATCATCGGCTCCGCCGGTTCCGGCAAATCCAACTTCCTCGCCGCCATGACCTGGGAACTCCGCCAACGACTCGCCAGCCACTTCGCCATCATCTTTTCCGACGGCGACAAAGAAGCCAACTGGATCCTCAACCGCTACGAAGAAACCCTCTTCCTCCCCGAAGATCCCGACAAACCCGTCGTCCTCGACAAAACCCGCACCCAGGGCGATCTCTACCGCTCCCTCAACATCAACGGCCAGGAAACCCAGCTCCCCAAACCCTTCCTCTTCAGCCTCCACCCCGGCGCCGATCACCCCCGCGCCTCCCTCCGCGCCCGCCTCGGACGCATCGTCTGCCTCTACGACAACGCCGGTGAACACTTCAACGTCGGACAAGACACCTCCCTCTCCCCCGTCACCCGTCACCTCTCCCGCGCCAAAGTCCTCCTCTTCCTCTTCGACCCCACGCAAGACCCCCGCTTCCGCCAAAAATGCAAAGCCCTCGGCTCCACGGATCCCCAGATCCTCGAACCCATGCAAACCGTCCGCCAGGAAACCATCCTCTCCGAAGCCGCCATCCGCTTCAAAAAACACGCCGGCCTCTCCGCCTATCAAAAATGCGACCGCCCACTCCTCGTCCTCGTCGCCAAATCCGACATCTGGGGCGGCCTCATCCCCGACGAAGACCTCATCTCCGAACCCGTCCTCACCGATCCCCCCGGCGGCGCCCACCTCGCCGCCCTCGACCTCGAACGCATCGAACGCGTCAGTAAAAAACTCCGCCGCATGCTCCTCGAACTCACCCCCGAAACCGTCACCATCGCCGAAGATTTCTCCGACGAAGTCTTCTACATCCCCGTCTCCGCCCTCGGCCACTCCCCCGCCAAATACCCCGACAAATCCGGCCTCCTCATCAAACCTTCCGACATCCAACCCCGCTGGGTCACCATCCCCCTCCTCTACTCCTACGCCCGCTGGGCCACCGGCCTCATCGCCGGTGTCCGCGGCGGCATTACCGGCTGATCCCCCGCCTCTCCGCTCCAAACCATCCATTCCACCCCGCGCCTCCCCCACGCCCCAAACTCACCCCATCCTCCCCCCATTGCGCTTCCCCCCTCCACTAAAAAGGGGAGTGTACTCTTCCCCACACCCCTATTTTTATGTCTATGATGGCCACCCGCACCACCTTTGCAGGGTGTTCAACTCCATTGTGCCATGTAGCCCAAATATCCACCCGATACTTTCACCAGTGGGCCCGCTAACCCTCCAGCGATCGCTCGCTCTGCATGTCCCTTAAAGGCGAAAATGTTCCACCGTTTTTTTCCATCTAAGCAATTCCCAACACCCCGCAACGGTGTCCCGCCAACGCACCTCACACCCCACACCCGCCGCCTCCCCTCCGTCGAAACAAGCGTCGCCCTCGGCTTCACCTCCGCCCTCCTGTTGCTCGTCATCATCACCTTCATGTCTTATCAAAACACCCAGCAAGTCCAGGCCGAAGAAACCCGCGATGACCGATCCGCCGACTTCCTCGACCGCGTCGCCAACCTCCGCAACCACATGCTCGATGCCGAATCCGCCCAGCGCGGCTACCTCCTCACCGGCGATCCCCTCTTCCTCCAGCCCTACGATGCCGCCCTCCTCGCCCTGCCCGACGATCTCCAGGCCCTCGAAAATGCCCTGCCCCTCGCCGATCCCCGCTCCCGCCAAGGTTGGCCCCTCCTCCAAAAACTCATCCCCCAAAGAATGACCGAACTCGGACACGCCTCCAACTTACGCCGCGCCGGAGAAACCGACGCCGCACTCGCCATCGTCCTTACCAGCAATGCCAAAACCACCATGCACGAAATCCGCGGCATCCTCGCCGCCATGCAAACCTCCGAAACCAACGTCATCCGCGACCGCCACCCCCAACATCAATCCCTCTCTCGTCGCACCAACTCTACCATCTTCCTCAGTGGACTCACCATCATGGCCACCATCACCGCCTCCTGGTTCGCCGTCCGCCGCGGACTCTCCCATCGCCGCCGCTCCGAAGCCGACCTCCGCGAATCCGACCTCCGCTTCACTCAACTCGCCAACAGCGTCAACGAAGCCTTCTGCATCTTCTCCGCCGATGGCTACAGCGTTATCTACCTCAGCCCCGCCTTCGAAAAAATCTTCGGCCTCCCCTGCTCAGAGGTCTATGCCGATTTCCAGGCCTGGATGGTCCTGATCATCCCCGACGACCGCCCACGCTTCCTCCACGCCTATTGCCAAATGCTCGATACCGGCGCCTTTGAACAACGCTACAACATCCGCCGGCCCGACGGCACCCTCCGCTGCATCCTCCACTCCGCCCGCGCCATCCGCGATGAATTCGGCAACATCTCCCGCTTCGCCGGCTCCGCCATGGACATCACCGACGCCCAACGCGCCACCGCAGCCCTCGCCCGCGAAAAAACCTTCTCCGACACCGTTATCAATAGCATCCCCGGCACCTTCCAAGTCCTCGACCAACAGGGTCGCTTCGTTCGCTGGAACCGCAATGCCGAAGAAATCTCCGGCTTGTCTCGTGAACAAATCCTCCACGCCACCGGCATCGATCTCATCGCCCCCGACGATCGCCCCATGGCCCTCCACGCCCTCGAAGAACTCTATGCCCACGGTCATTCCTCCATCGAAACCAACGTCCTCACCCCCCAAGGCCCCGTCCCCTACTTGCTCACCGGCCTCCGAATGGATCTCGACGGAGCTTCCTATCTCGTCTGCATTGGCATCGACATCACCCAACGCAAATCCATGGAAGCCGATCTCTACCAATCCCGCAAAATGCTCCAGCTCGTCCTCGACAACATCCCCTTGGGCGTCTTCTGGAAAGATCCCAACAGCCGCCTCCTCGGCTGCAACAAGTTCTTTGGTCAACTCGCCGGCGTCCCCGATCCCCACACCATCATCGGAAAAACCAGCGCCGAGGTCACCCCCAGTGATTTCTCCGCCGCCTACGAAGCCGACGACCGCCAAGTCATGGCCACCAATTCCCCCAAACTCAACATCCACGAGCAAGTTCGGAGCGCCTCCGGAGAATTTATCTGGGCCCGCACCAACAAAGTGCCGTTCCACGATCCCACCGGTGCCGTCATCGGCGTCCTCGGCACCATCGAAGATATCACCGAATCCAAACTCGCCGCCGAAGCCGTCCAGCACGCACGCCTCGCCGCCGAAGCTGCCAATCGCGCCAAATCCGAATTCCTCGCCAACATGAGTCACGAAATCCGCACCCCCATGTCCGCCATCATCGGCTACGCCGGCGAACTCCTCGATCCCGACCTCGACCTCAGCTCTCGCCTCAACTGCGTCAATATCATCCGCCGCAACGGCGAGCACCTCCTCTCCGTCATCAACGATGTCCTCGATATCTCCAAAATCGAAGCCGGCAAAATGGCCGTCCACTGCATCCCCTCCTCCCTCCTCCAAATCGTCTCCGAAGTCGTCTCCCTCATGCGCATCCGCGCCTCGGAAAAAAAACTCGCCTTCCTCGTCCAGTTCGACGGCCCAATCCCCTTCACCATCCATACCGACCCCACACGCCTCCGCCAAATCCTCATCAACCTCCTCGGAAATGCCGTCAAATTCACCGACTCCGGCTCCGTCCGACTCCGCGTAAATTTCCTCGACACTCCCCAACCTCAAATGCAATTCCAAATCAGCGACACCGGCCCCGGCCTTTCCCCCCCACAACTCCAACAACTCTTCCAGGCCTTCCAACAGGCCGACGGCTCCACCACCCGACGCTTCGGCGGCAGCGGACTCGGCCTCGCCATCAGCCGCAAACTCGCCCGCCTCCTCGGCGGAGACATCACCGTCCACAGCACCCTCCACCGCGGCAGCACCTTCACCGCCACCGTCGATACCGGACCACTCCTCGACCCCCCACAGCTTTGCACCGACCTCGAAACCTTCCACCCCGCGCCCGAATCCCCCAACCCCGCCGCCCCTCCCACCCTCCTCCACGGACGAATCCTCCTCGCCGAAGATGGACCCGACAACCAAATGCTCCTCGCCGCCTACCTCCGCCGCGCCGGCGCCGACGTCGACGTCGCCGACAATGGCCGCATCGCCTGCGAAAAAATACACCAGGCCAAAATCGACGGCTCCCCCTTTCAACTCGTCTTCATGGACATGCAAATGCCCCAACTCGATGGCTACGCCGCCGCCGCCAAACTCCGCGGCCAAGGCTACACCCTCCCCATCGTCGCCCTCACCGCCCACGCTCTCCCCGAAGATCGCGCCAAATGCCTCCGCGCTGGATGCTCCGACTACCTCAGCAAACCCGTCCGCCGAGACCTCTTCCTCGCCCTCGCCGCCCGCTACCTCGCCCCCCACAACTCCTCTCCCCCCACCGACATCCTCCACGCCGTCACCCACGGCGACAAGGTCCTCCAGGAATGCCTCCCCACCTTCGTCGCCGATCTCCCCCCCCAAGTCGCCGCCATGCTCCGCCTCCTCCCCGCCCGCGACTTCCCCGCACTCGGCAAAATATTCCACCACCTCAAAGGCTCCGGCGGCCTCTACGGCTTCCCATCCATCACCGACGCCGCCGCCGCTGCCGAATCCGCCTGCCGCGCCGCCGCCGATCCCGACACCATCGCCACCCACACCCAAGCCCTCATCCAACTCCTCCGCCGCGTCGAAAACTACAACCCCACCCGCGAATCCCCCTCCGAAAAATAACCCCTCATCCTGCACCCCGCCCCCAACCCCTCGGATTGAATCCCAGACTCTCTACACAAGTCCCGCTCGACCCGTCCCCCTCTCCCAAACCAAGCCCCGCGCGCAGCGCTCCAGAGCCCCTTAAACCCCAGCGAAAAGCACGATGATGACCGACGGGTGACCGGCCTTGCATGCCGACATTGCGGAAGCGATAATCCGACCACACGGTCGGGCTTTTCCGGTCGTCATCGTGCTGACCGGCCAGACGTCGGCCAATGAACTGGAAATGCGTGTCGCTCTCGCCATCCTCACCGCCGGCCCCGAGGCCAGCTACTTCGTCGCCCAGTTCTTGCAGAAGAATAAAGTCGTCGGCGAACTCTCCGACGTGCGCGTCGTCACCGTGCCCGGGAAGGCGTGATTGGAATTGGCAGGATTGGATGCAATCGTGCGAATCGATCCCTGCCCCGTTTTCTGTGCTGGAAGAAGCCTGCGCCGAGAAACCTGACCGGTCGATTAGCAGATAATCGCATCTTTTTTACGAATATTATTGATATTCGGGGGGGTGGGGGTAGGTTGTACGTAGTTGAGAATACCGAGCGGGAGAGTGTAGATTTCCCGGCGGTTAAATTTGCCCATGACTGGCGGCAAGTGTTTTGCTGCGGCGCGCGGGCATTGTGGGTGCGTGTGGGCAACCTACGCATCGTGAGTGAAGGAGAAAATACATGCTTTCACGCAAGTTGGTTGGGACGCTTAGCCTGGCGGTGGCGTCGTGTGTGCTGTGGGCCGGAGCGGCCTCGGCGGCGGTGACCATTGACTTGGTGCCAGTGGGCGATGTGGGCAACGAAGCGGATACCACTAGCCCAACTTCCGCAGTTTGCGAGCAAAAAGGCCTTTGGCGATGGTGCCAAGGCCCTTTTTTCCTAAAAGTCTTCACTACAAATCCACCACCTCCAGGCTCCGCGGCAGCGTCAGCCCCAGCTTGTGTAACAGGATCGC
>JBBRWV010000096.1:0-14742 GCA_038248985.1 Phycisphaerae bacterium | reverse complement strand
GAGGGGGGGGTAATGGGGGGGGAAGAGGGGGGTATTGCGGGGATGATCCTCGTGAGTATTGAGAGGGAGGTGCCGATCTACACGTATGCGGAATTCGCATTTGTACAGGATATGGCGGTGGTGGAGGGGTATCGGCGGCAGGGGGTGGGGCAGAAACTGATCGAGTTTGCGGCGCGGTGGGCACGGGAGAAACATGGGTTGACGCAACTGCGCTTGATGGTGGCGAATCAGAATCCTGAGGCGCGCGGGGCGTTTGAGAAGGCGGGATTTCGGGCGACGTATCAGGAGATGGTGCTGCCGCTGACGGAGCAAGAGGGATGACTCACGATTTCTGGGCGGGGGCGGTGGTGGGTTTGAGGGCGGGTTTGGTGGTAGTGGTGGTGGGTTGGGAGGCGGCGGGACGGGGGGTGAGGGCGGTCTTGATGCCAGCGCGGACGGTGTCGAGGGTGAAATTGCTGCCACGGTAGCGGCCTTCTTTGTCGATGATGGTGAGCTCGAGGAGGGGGGGCGTGGTGGGAAGGGCGATGGGGCGGAAGCCGAGACTGCGGACGAGGGGATGGACGCCTTTGAGTTTGGCATCGTAGAACTGGGGCCAAGTGAGTTCGGGGTGACCTTGGAGGTAGCCTTCGGCGAAGCGTGGGGATTCGTCGAGGCTGACGCCGACGAATTCGACATCGGCGCGGGGGTAGGCTTTGTAGATTTCGGCGAGCTTGGCGAAATGATTGCGGTAGCGGGCGTCGGTGGTGAGCCAGAAGTGGAGGACGATGACTTTGCCTTTGAGGGAGGCGGTGTCGAAGGGTTTGCCGTTGACGAGGGTGCCGGCGAAGGAATAAGGGCGGCCCATGCGGGGGATGGCTTTCCAGGCGCGGACGGCGTAGCTGGGGAATTCGCCAGAGACGAAGGCTTCGAGTTTTTCGCGGAAGGGTTCGGGGTATTTGATGCCATCATTGCAGAAGCCGACGAAGAAGGTGCCGACCACTTCGTCTTTAGGGGCCCGGTCGGCGAAGGTTTTGGCTTGTTCGAGGAGTTTTTCGAGTTCATCCTGATCTTTGATGTGGGTGTACCAGGTGGCCATGAATTTGCCGAGTTTTCCGTAGAGGGCCATGGTGCGGTTGGCGCTGTTGGCATGGGCTTCGAGGGTTTTACGGGCGTCGTCATCGCCGTAGAGGGTGAGCCAGGCGAGGGAGGCGATGTATTTGCTGACCCAGAAGGGGTTTTCGTCGGCCTTGGGATCGGCGGCGAACATTTCTTTGGTGAGGGCGAGGCGTTTTTTGAAATAGGGCGCGGCTTTTTCCTGTATTTCCGTGCGGCGGGCGGGATCGAGCAAGGCGGCGATGTTGTAGGTTGCGAAGAGGCTTTGCTCGAGATCTTCAACATCGATTTTGATGACGACGGGGTCGCGGGGTTTGGCGGCCTGGGCGAGGGCGAGGCCGGCGGCGAGGGCGATGGTGGCGAAGGTAAGTAGGATGCGGGGCGTAGGCATGTTGACTCCAGGCGGAAGGGGGAGCGTTATTTTTTGGGCATTGTGGCGGCGGGGAGTTTTTCTTCAATCAGTTCGGCGAGGAGTTCTGTGGATTTGTCGGGAGCGGGATTGATGGCGCGGACGATGCCGAGGCGATCGATGAGGTAGATCGTGGAGAGGTGGGGGACTTGCCAGGTGTTCATGATGGTTTGCCAGTTGGGGTTTTTGGGATCGACGAGCTGGGGCCAGGTGACTTGTTTGTCGGCGACATAGGCCTGGAGATCTTTGAAGTTGGCTTCGTTGGCGATGCCGAGGATTTCGAGGCCGAGGGGATTGAGTTCGGTGAATTTCTTTTTGAGCATTTCCATTTGTTGTCGGCTGCCGGTGTGTCCGGTGGACCAGACGTGCATGAGGATGACTTTGCCTTTCCATTTTTCGCTGGTGAAGGGTGCGGGTTGTTGAAGGGCGGAAACGAGTGCGACGCCGGTGACGAGGAAGGGTCGTCCGACGCGGGGGACGGATTTGTAGCGGAGGGCGGATTCGCTTTTCATATCTTTGTAGATGACGTCTTCGATCTGGGTGGCGAGTTCTTTGGTGGCGGAGCCGACCCACATCATTTCGAGGAGGCAGGAAGTGAGGAGCTCGTCTTTGGGGGCTTGTTTGGCGAGGGCTTTGATGGGGGTGATGATTTTGGCCTGGGCGCTGGCGTCGGCGCCGCTGATCCACCAGTCGCGCATGGTGGCGGCCATTTTGGCGTAGAACGATTGGGCGGGGCCGGCGTTTTTAACGAGGCCGTTGAGGCGTTTGTTCATATCTTCATCGCCGAGGGTGGCCATCATGGCCATATTGCGGAGGACTTTGAATTGTTGGGCGGCGCCGGCGGCGGCATCGGCGCGGCCGAGTTCTTCGATGAGGAGGTTTTGTTTTTTGAGGAGTGGGACGGCGACGGCGCCGACGGTGGCGCGGGCGTCTTGTTTGGTGAGGGCGGCTTTGGCGCCGGCGTTGTCGAGTTCGACATCCAGGTCTTGGAGTTGCAGGGAGAGGACGTTGGCGGAGCGGGGGGTGCGGTTGGGTGTCGGCGCGGGGGTTTCGGCGAGGGCGAGAGTGGAGGCGAGGGCAGAGGCGAGGAGGAGGGCGGCGCAGCAGAACCAGGGCGAGATATAGTGGGCTGATTTCCGCCGGGGCGTGCTCAAGACGATTCCTCCAAGGTTAGAACTATCATCGACATACCGGGGCATGGGTGCAATAGTTTTTGCTTGACGTGAGGGGGTTATCTGGAAGGGATAACGATGGAGGGTGGGGAAAAGCGCAAGAATTCTGGAGGGTGGGGGATTTCCGGGGGGAAGAGGGATGCGGCGGGGAGGGAGGTTGGTTGCGGGGTCTGAGAATGTGTGCGGGGGAGGTAGCGGGGGTGGGGATTGGGGGGGGGGTATGTCCGGGTTTGGTGGTGGAGGTCTGTAGAAACGAAAGTGAAGGTGGGGAGAATGGGTGAGTTGGTAAATAACTATATCGCGATATATACATATTTCTATGTAAAATGGAGAGGGAAAGATGGGGGCATGGGAGTTGGACGGAGAGGGTTGAAGGTGGGTGGTAGGGAATCAGGACAACCGGCAAAGGGAGGGGCTTGACTGGGCGACCATGAGAAATGTCCGAACGGCTTTTTGCTTTGGGGACTTCATTAATACTTATCAATTCGAAAATAATAGTTGAGGGGCCGGGGGGTAGAGTTTCCGCGTGGCGATTGCTTGGGAGACTGTGGAGCACAGTTCGTCTGATGCGAAACGAGGCTTGGTCAGCAGTTTTGTTAATGGGCGATACTACTGAGGTCGGTCATGGTACAGAGAATTCTTCACAGCAAAATTGGGGTGGGGATGATGGTGGGAGTGATCGTCGCGTCCGTGGTGATAGTGGTGATGCAGTTGCCGCATTATTGGGGGAGGAGCGAGAGTGCGGAGGAGTTGAATGGGCGGTGGTTGATTTGCATGGAGTCGCGGAAGGCGTACCACGTGAATTTGGAGGATGTGGGATCTTTTCCGGCGTATTCGCCGTTCAGCAAGAAGAACACGGGGGTGGAGGCAGAGCTTTGCTATTGGACGGCGGAGGGGAAGATCAAGGACAAGCCGGTGCCGGTGTTATTGAATGAGATGGTGGGAGATTCATCGCGTACCTATTGTCCGGAGTGCGGTCGATTGGTGGTGGCGCGAAATCCTGGGCCGCCGATGACTACACGGGCGTCGCCGACGCGTGCGGAGGTGGAGGCGCGGGGGAGTTCAGCAGGGGTGCAGGGTGATACGGGAGAGCGATGAAGATGCGGGGATGGAGCGAAAGACGACTTACTTGGTGGAATTCCAGGCGTGTTTTTTAGATTCCCGGCTGCGGTTTTTGGTTGGTCAGAGAATGGAGTTGAACATGTTGAAGAGTGGAGATCGAAAACGGAGCGGGTTTACGCTGATAGAGCTGTTGGTGGTGATTTCGATTATTGCGTTGTTGCTGGCGATATTGATGCCGTCGCTAGCGGGGGCGCGTCGGATGGCGCGTACGACGATGTGTGCGACGAACCTACGGGGGATCACGATGACTATGGTGGTATATTCGCAGGAGTGGGATGATGCGATATTGGGAGGACCGCGGACGTCGAACGTGGCGATGCTGTCGAATCCAGAGGTGGCGGTGGCGACTCTGGCGTCGGGTTTTAGCGATGCGAACATGCCGAGCGGGATCATTCAGCCATTGGATTGGATGTCAGGTACGGCGCGAGTGATGGGGGTGAAGTTTGACGAGGGGACGAGCGCCGCATCGCGTGCGAATCGTTTTCATCAGTTAAACGGGGGGGTCTCGCCGTTGACGGGGGTGAAGAATGCGGGGGTGAAGATATTTCGGTGTCCGGACAATGACGTGATGGCGACATCGTATCCGACGGGATTCTGCAATCCGCATCCGATGATTTCGTATGTGACGGCGTTGGGTTTTCAGATGCGTACAGATCCGTCGGTGGCGTCGAGCTATCGATATCAGTATGTGTTGCCGACGACCTTTTTGGTGATACCGGGGAGCTACCGGAACAAGATTTCGCAGGTTGGCGCGTCTGCGGGCAAGGTGTTCATGGCGGATGGCGGCAGGTGGTGGAATGGAACGGGGGCGATCACGACGACGCTGACGTACAACACGACATCACCGGGCGGGCAGTCATCGGATTACGGGCCGTGGGTGAGTTCGGCGTATGCGCGTTCGTACAACTATATAGACATGTCGAACGGAGACCGTCGGGGAGATTCGATGCGGCATAGCGATACACGGAAGAAGGGGGTGAAGTATGCATCGCTGCGGATGAACCTGGGATTTTTTGACGGGCATGTGGAGACGATGAATGGTCAGGACGCGTCGAATCCGCAGTTGTGGACGCCGATGGGGACGAGTATTCCAAAGGCGGAAGCGCCGGCGTCAGGTTCGCTGGGGTACAGCGAGATAACGGTGCGTTATTGGGGCAGTTCGGATCCGCTGGTTATTCGGTGAGAGGGTGGAGGGCGAGGGGGGTGAGGGGTTGAGGGGGAGAAAGATAATGAGGGAGGCGGAGGTGGTGCGGAAGGGACTGGTGCGGCGATCTCTCCGGGATCGGGGAGGTCGAGGGCGCGTTTTCCCCGGGTGCGCGGCGCGAGCCGGGGCGAATGTCTGTCATCCCTCCGGGAAGAGGGGGGGGCGACGATGCGGTTTCGAAAGAAGATTTTACATGAGGCGTGCGGGCGGGGCTGCCACCTTCTGATGGCGAGATCGGCAGAGGGAGTGTTCATAGGGGAATGATAGTGCGGGACGGAGGGGGTTAGTTGCGGCCGAGGGGGAAGGCGTGGTCGGCGGTGGGGGCGGGGCGGGGGACGAGGATGAGGGCGAAGAAGACGAGGAGTTGGGCGGCGGCGACCATCCAGAGGCCGGGGCCGGGGAGGGGGAAGTGCCATTGGTGGGGAATGAGGAGGGTGGCGGGGGTGAGGAGCATGGTGGGGGCGAGGCAGCGGAGGGCGGTGATGGCGGTGGTGCGGCGGATGCGGTGGATGAGGATGGGGGCGAAGGCGAGGAGGGCGAGGCCGAGGAGGGTGTAGGTGAGCCAGAGGAGGTCTTGGGCGTAGCCGAGGCCGGCGGTGGGGAACTCGCGGAGGAGGTGGGCGGGGAGTTGGAAGACCCAGCGGAGGAAGAAGAAGGTTTGGAGTGAACCTTGCCAGCCCATGAAGCCGTTGAGGGTGCAGGCGTGGAGGGGGAGGGCGAGGAAGGTGAGGAGCCAACCGGCGGCGAGGAGGGACCAGCGGAGGTTTTGGCGGGTGAAGGACATTGTGTTCCTGGGCGAGGAGGGGAGGTGATGGGGGGGTTGGTGCGGGGCGTTCACCGGCGAGGGTGAAGCGGGCGGGTAGATGATAACGGGAGTGGGGTCAGGAGGGGATGGTAAAGGGCGGAGGAGATGATTTCACGCTGGGGGGTTGTGCATTACAATGGGGGGATGAAGAAATTGCAGATTATTGTGGCGATGGTTTCGTGTGCGGCGGGATTTATCGCGGGATGCGAGAGCGATATACGTCCGATGCGCGAGGTGCGGCGGGTGGAGGTGTGGGAGGCCTTGCCGGACGTGGCGGCGTTGACGACGGTGCCGGGGGAGGCGGGTGGGGGGACGCGGGCGGGGAGTCAAGCGAGCGCGCAGGCGAGCACGCGGGCGGGGAGTTCCGCGCAAGCGACGACGCAACTGGAGAGCGTGCCTGATGAGGGGCAGACGGCGGCGACGGAGGCGGCGACGCGTCCGGGGCGGATGGTGGTGAAGGTGATCGATCCGAATCGGACGACGCGGTATGTGTACAAGGCGAGTTACGACCGGGTGTGGCAGGAAGCGACGCTGCTGATTCACCGGATGGGATTTGCGTTGGAGCGGAAGGATTACCGTTATGGGATGTTGACGACGGTGGCGTTGTCTTCGCCGCAGATCATTGAGCCGTGGAAGCGGGACAATGAGGGGGTGAAGAGCGCGGTGGAGAACACGCTGCACAGTCAGCGTCGTGCGGTGCGGTTGACGATCAAGACGGTGGAGGGGAAGCCGGAGTTTTTTGAGATTGGGGTGCAGGTGGTGGTGGAGCGATTGACGAATCCGACGGAGGCGTTGGGCGGGCCGATTTTTGTGACGGGTTCGGGGTTTGGGACGTCGGGGGTGTCGATGCAGTCGGACTATGCGGAGGTGAAGCCGGTGGGGGCGGCGTGGGTGGTTATCGGGCATGATCCGAAGTTGGAGAAGAAGTTGCTGGACGCGTTGTTCAACAAGATTTGAGCGCCGGGAGGGGGGCGGATGGGGGCGTGGGGAAAACGGGATAGTTCAGTGAAAGTCTGAGGGTGCGACAGACGATAACCTTGATGGGTGGAATTACGGGTGACCGGAAATCCACTCACTTGGGCGTGTCGCAGAGATTGCATGGTTGGTTTACTTTCGTGCGGCGCGTGAAGAGTGTTTACCGTTTTTACGCTGGAACCGCGCGATGAATCAGGCCTTACTCGACAAGTTAAAGAACTCTCCGCAGCTGCCTTCGCTGCCGGCGATTGCCATTCGGGCGTTGGAGTTGGCGCGGCAGGACAATGTGAACATTTCGGAGATTGCGGATCTGATCAGCAATGATCCGGCGTTGTCGACGAAGATATTGAAGACGGTGAATTCGCCGTTTTACGGATTGCCCAAGCAGGTAAGCACGATCAGCCATGCGCTGGTGATTTTGGGTTTGCAGGCGGTGAAGACGCTGGCGTTAGGTTTTTCGCTGCTGCAGAATCTGAAGAGCAATCCGGGGGATGATTTTGATTACATGTTGTTTTGGAAGCGTTCGATTTATTCGGCGGTGGCGGGGCGGCTGATTGCCAAGAAGTTGAACATTGTGCAGCAGGAAGAAGCGTTTTTGTGCGGGTTGCTGGCGGATATTGGGATTTTGGTGATGCACCGGGTGTTGGGGAAAGAGTATGACGCGGTGTACATGACGTCGATGGGGGATCACGAGCGGCTGATGCAGTTGTGTCAGAGCAAGTTTGAGTTGGATCATACGATTGTGGGCGGGATGCTGGCGGAGAGCTGGCAGTTGCCGCCGGTGCTGGCGCGGCCGATTGCACAGCATCACCTGCCGGCGGAAGCGGATGCGACGTTGAAGCCGCTGGTGGAGGTGGTGTATGTGTCGATGTTTGTGGGGGAGGTGTTTGCGTCGGAGGATCCGGCGAAATACATTTTTCGGGTGCGGCAGGAGATGGCGGCGCGGTTCAAGTTTACGCCGGAGCAAATTGAAGCGTTGATGAGTGAGATCGGCAAATCGACGCGTGAGGCGGCGAAGTTGTTTGAGGTGAACCTGGGGGAGAATCGCTCGTACCGGGAGATTTTGGATGAGGCGCAGCAGACGTTGATCCAAGTGTCGTTGCAGACGCAGCATCAGGTGCAGGAGATCAAGAAAGAGAACGAGACGCTGCAGATCAAGGCGACGACGGATCCGCTGACGACGCTGGCGAACCGGGCGCGGTTTAACGAATTTTTCGAAGAGCAGTTTGCGCGGGCGTACAAGCTGCAGCGGCCGCTGGCGATTCTGTTTATAGACATCGATCACTTCAAGAAGGTGAACGACACGCATGGGCACCAGGCGGGGGATGAAGTGCTGCGGCGGGTGGGGAAATTGTTGAAGCTGGCGGTGCGGAACATTGATCTGGCCGCGCGTTACGGGGGCGAGGAGTTCGCGTTGGTGTTGACGGAGACGGAATCGAATGCGGCGGCGCAGATGGCGGATGAAATACGCCAGGCGATCATGGGGGAGCGGATCACTTTTGAAGGCAAGGTGTTGGCGATCACGGGTTCGATCGGGGTGGCGGGAACGGATCGGACGCGGGTGTTTCAGAGTGCGTTGCAGTTGACGAACGCGGCGGATCGCGCGGTGTATGCGGCGAAGGGGGCGGGGCGGAATTGTGTGCGGTTGTTCCGGCCGAAGGTGCAGGAGCCGGCGGTGGGGGTGGTGGCGACGGCGGGTCCGGCGGTGGCTCCGAAGGTGTGATTATTTTGGCGCAGAGAAAAGCCGGTGCGTTCTGTGGAGCGCACCGGCTTTTTTTATGTGCATTGTTCACGCAAGCGGGTTTGCGTGGAGACGCGTGGGGGGGTTATCCACCGAGGATGGCTTCTTTGGCGGCCTTGGCGACGCGGAACTTCACGACGCGCTTGGCGGCGATTTTGATGGCTTCGCCGGTGGCGGGGTTGCGCCCCATGCGGGCCTTGCGGTTGACGAGGACGAGTTTGCCGAGGCCGGGGAGGGTGAACTTGTTTTTGGCCTGTTTGTAGGCGAGGGTGATGAGGGCGTCGATGGTGGCGGCGGCCTGTTTTTTGGAAATTTCGGTACCGAGGGTTTTGCTCGCGGCCGCGGCGACTTCGGTGATGGTCTGGGACTTGGTGAGGGATTTGGCCATGGATATCTCCTTTTGCATGGCATGAATGTACATGGATGTAATCGGTCCCGGCATTCCGTCGCCGGAGTTCAGATGTGCCGCATCCATGCGAACTGTCAATAAAATAAGCCTATTTTGCGGATGTGCAAGCAGAAAATCACAAATTCGGGCTATTTTGGGGAGATTTTTGCAGAAAAAACAAAAAAAGGGGTGTAAAGGCTATGGTTTAAGCGTGCGGATGATTGGCCTGTGCGTTTATTTGCGACTGCTGAACGTGCTGGTGCCGAGGGTGTATTTCCACACCGCGGACACTCCGGCGTTTGTTTTTGAATACCGGGGGGCGGGGGCGTCAGGGGGTTTCGGCCGCGGCGATTTTGGGTTTCTTGGCGACCTGGGGTTTCGCCGGTTTTTTCTGGGCGGCCTTTTTGACGGCGGCGGCTTCGGTCACGGCGGCCTCAGCCTCGGCGGCTTCCTTGCGGGGTCCGAACTTGGTGCGGATGTCTTCGGGCCATTGCTTGGTGTCGGCGAGGCTTTTCTTGAATTCATCGAGGCGCTCGGCGGGCAGGGTGGTGCGGCATTTCGGGAAACCGCTGCAACTCATGAACGGGCCGCGTTTGCCTTCGCGTACGACGATGTTTTTCTTGCCGCACTTGGGGCATTTGAGGCCGGTATCGACGGGGGGCGGACGGACGGGCAGCGGGTCACCGGTTTTTTTGTCGATGTTTTGAATCACCTTGCATTCGGGATAGCCGCTGCAGCCGAGGAAGGGTCCGAAGCGGCCCATGCGTTTGATCATGGGTTTGCCGCAGGTGGGGCACATATAGTTGGTAACTTCGAGTTGCTGAGGCTTGCCTTCTCGGTCGACGTTCTGGGCACCATCGCAGACGGGGTAGGTGGAGCAACTGAGGAAGCGTTTGCCGCGTTTGCTGAGGCGGTAGGCCATCATGGCACCGCACTTGGGGCACTTGTATTCGCTGGGGGTGGCTTCGGCGCGGGCGTGGGTCATGCGTTCTTCAGCGGTGGCGAGATCGCGCGACAGTGGGCCGAAGAAATCACGGACGACTTCGACCCAATCCTTGGTTTGCTCTTCCACCTGGTCGAGCTGTCCTTCGACGGTGCGGGTGAAGCTGGTCTCCATGATGTCGGGAAAACCTTCGATGAGTTTTTCGGTGACCTTGATGCCGAGGTCGGAAGCGTAGAGCGTTCGTCCCTTGGCTTCGACATAGTTGCGATCCTGGATGGTGGCGATGATGCTGGCGTAGGTGCTGGGGCGGCCGATACCTTCGGCTTCGAGGGCCTTGACGAGGCTGGCTTCGCTGTAGCGCGCCGGCGGGGCGGTGAAGTGTTGCGTGGGAGTGAGATCCACGGGTGCGACGGGCTGGTTTTGTTTGAGCACGGGGAGAATCTGTTCATCGAAGCGGGTGTAGACTCCGGCGACTTTGGTGAAGCCATCGAAGGCGAGGGAGCGTCCGCTGGCTTTGAACGTGGCGACGGATTGCGGCCCGCGACGGGCGTCGATGAAGGCTTCGTTGACGTTCCAGATCGCGGGCATCATCTGGCAGGCGACGAAGCGTTTCCAGATGACTTCGTAGAGTTTCAGTTGTTCATCGCTGAGGCCGCGGCCGCGAAGGGAGGCGGGCGTGAGGGTGACATCGGTGGGGCGGATGGCCTCGTGGGCTTCCTGAGCGCCGGCTTTGCTGGCGTAGAAGTTGGGTTGTTCGGGGAGGTATTTTTGGCCGAGGTCATGTTCGATGAAATGGCGGACGGCGTTGAGGGCTTCGCCGCTGATGTTCTGGGAGTCGGTACGCATGTAGGTGATCAAGCCGACGGCGCCGAGGCCGCCGATTTCGATACCTTCATAGAGTTGCTGGGCGACGCGCATGGTGCGTTGGGCACCAAAGCCGAGGGCATTGCTGGCGGCCTGCTGGAGGGTGCTGGTGCTGAAGGGGCCGGGGGGCTTGCTGACGGACTGGCGGGAGGTGAGTTCGCGGACGACGAAGGTGAGGCCGGATTTGGCGGGATCGACATAGCCGAGAATCTTGGTGATGTTGAGAGCGGGGCCTTTGGCGGGGATGCCGCGGGGGCCGTTGGTGCCGTCATTGGCGACGGTGGTGACTTCAAGTTGGGTGAGTCCGACGGCTTCGGCGGCTTGCTTGGCGAGGGAGGAATCCTGGGGGTCGAATTTTTTGCCGGCGAATTCGACGAGGTCAGCGCGGAAGGCGCCGGCATCACGGAGCCAGTCATTTTTCTGGGCGACGGTGGGGCCGGAGGCGCTGTCTTTGTCGGGATCGACGACCTGGGTTTGGGCGGCGAGGGCCTCGGCAGAGTCAGTACCGTCATCGGGCACGACATCGCCGACTTCGAGATTGCCATGGAGGAAAGCGCGCCAGTCGGCGGCGATGCTGGAGGCTTCGGCCATTTCGGTGGTGAAGATGCCGGTGAGCTTCCAGTATTCTTCGGGCATGAAGGCCTGGATTTCTTTTTCGCGGTCGACGACGAGTTTAACCGCGACGGATTGAACGCGTCCGGCGGAAAGGCCGCGGGCGACTTTTTTCCAGAGGAGGGGGGAAATTTTGTAGCCGACGAGGCGATCGAGGATGCGGCGGGCCTGTTGGGCGTTGACTTTGCCTTCGTTGATGAGGCGGGGTTTGTCGAAGGCGGCGAGGATGGCGGGCTTGGTGATTTCATTGAAGACGACGCGTTTGGCGGTGAGGAGGTTGAGGTCGAGGGCGTGGGCGAGATGCCAGGCGATGGCTTCGCCTTCGCGGTCCAAGTCGGTGGCGAGATAGACTTCGTCGACGCCTTTGGCGGCGGCTTTGAGTTCGCCGATGATTTTTTTGCGGGAGGCGAGGATTTCGTAGGTGGGGGTGAAGTTGTGTTCGATGTCGACGCCCATGCCTTTTTCGGGAAGGTCGCGGACGTGACCCATGGAGGCCTTGACGATGAAGTTGGGGCCGAGGTATTTGTTGATAGTTTTCGCTTTGGCCGGCGATTCAACGATGACGAGAGCCCGGCCCGTTTGGGCAAGCGGGGGGGCGATTTTCTTGACGGTTTTGGCCACGTTCTGATCCTTAAGAGAGTTCAATGCGCCACGTTCGCAGGGGCGAATCTTGGTGGGGCAGGGGGTGAGGGAGTCACGGTCTCCCAAACAATAGAGGGATGGAGGCCCGAAGGCGAATCGGCTATTCCACCGTGCGAACTGCAATTGTCAAGGCAACGGGGGAAATTATGCGCAATGATGAATTTTTGGGTATCGCTATAACTGCCCAGCGAGCGGAATCATTTGCGCTGTTTAGGGGGGCAAAACGCGTTTCCATGTTGAGTACATCTGCTCAACAGAATCTTCATCAGGATTTGACCTACTCTGCGTATAGTCTCGTAGCGGTTAGGTCGATGAATCACCAGCAGTATGTGGATGTTATGGACCGGCAATGCCTTCCGGAGTCGTCAAGACAAAACGGAAGGACCAGGTAGAAGGAGGCAGCGCCATGCTGACCATCCCAGGCCCCGTGATTTTGGATTTGAATACGCAGCGTGACCTGCTGACGGCGGAGGGGGCTGCTGCGGCATTTCAATGCGAGAAGCTCCACGACCCGTTGAAAAAACTTTTTTCATTTAGTCAGAAAATGCAGTTTCCGGTCGTCTCGACGCGGCTGCATCATCAGGTGATGCCCATGAACACGCCGATGAACAGCCACGCGGCGAACGGGCCGGCGCGGATTATTTGCCAGCCGACTACGCCGGGCTATCAGAAGATGCCGAGCACGACGTTGCGGCGGCGGCAGGAATGGCCGCTCGATTGCCGGACGGATTTGCCGGTGGAAGGTTTTCGGCATTTTCAGCAGTTCATTTTTGATTTGCCGAATTTGAATTTGTTCGAGTGCCCGCGGTTGGATCGGCTGCTGTCGGAGTCGACGGTGGGCGTGTTCATAATTGTGGGCGCGCCGATTGAGTACACGGTGCGGACGGCGGTGCTGGGGTTGCTGGCGCGGCGGCACAAGGTCGCGGTGGTGTCGGACTGCCTGGGCATGTGGGATCCGTATGAAGGGGACATGGCGCTGCGGCAGATTGAATCGAAGAATATTGAGTGGCTGACGGCGGCGCAGGTAGTGGAGCGTTACGGGGTGATTCCGCGGGCGCGGACGACGCGTTTGCTTCGGGCGAAGAGCCGGGCGACGCATTCGAACATGCCGGCGGCGGCGAAGAAGAATTCGGGCGTGCCGCGCGGGGCGTTTCGGGTGTGAAGGGGGGAACGCGCGGGGTGTCGGCGCGGGATGGGTGGGGGTGAATCACCGATAAAAGGGTGGCGTTCAGTAGCCTTAATGAGGGCGGCGTGCGCGGCGATTTGGGGGCAAAATGAGGGGGAATCAGGGCGGAGAGTACTGGATTGTGGGTGATTATCGGAACGAGATGCAACTCTAGAATATTCTTGCACTTACGTGCGAAGTCTGGGAGAATTTGGGGGCTTTGCCGGTCGTTCGATTGGACCCGAATGATGCGGGCACACGTTGGGAGTGAGAGACATGACAGCCCCAAGCGTTCGGCGCGCAGCCCGCGCCTTGCTGATCGGCGTTGTACTGGCGATGGCCAATTTTTTGCCAGGTCAAACTGCACGAGCTGATCAGATCGTGACCACTACGGATGATGCCACCAATGCGGTGGGCCAACCCATTAAAGCTACGGCGGCGTTTACGGTATTTCCCGATCGTGTGATCGTGCGATTGACGAATCAGACGCCGTTTTTGAAATCGCCGGAGCAGGCGTTGCGGGGCGTTTCTTTTCGCATGAACACCCACAAGCCGCTGACGGCGCACATGGGGAAATCGGCGGCGACGGTGCGCGTGATCAGTGCGACGGGCGTCAGGGATTCGGCGCGGCCGATTGATGTGCCGTGGCGGATGAGCATTGACGGGAACCTGGTGACGATTGAGGCGTCGGGGCTGAAGCATGGGCTTATTTCGGATCCGCCGCCGCAGGGGAAAGGGATGTATGTGAAGGCGGAGGCGGGGTTGACGGATCCGTCGAACAATCCTTATTTGTGCGGGACGGCGGTGATCGAGGTGGTGTTTCCGGGGACACCGCTGACGTATTCGCTGGATGAGGTGCGGTTCAGTTGGCATCAGATCATTAGTATGACGACGTTGGAGCGGGGGATCAGCGGGCCGAGTTCGCCGCTTTCGGATTATCATCCGGAGCCCAATGTGCCGGAGTTGAGTTTTCCGCCGGAGGGGCCTTTTGTGCCGGGGGTGACACCGCCGGGCAGTGGGCCGACGATACCGGGGGTGTTTGGGCCAAGTCCACCGGAGACGGATACGCGCGATCCGCAGCCGCCGTTGAGTGGTGGGCCGGAGCAGCCGCCGGGGGTGCCGGAGAATCCGCTGGGTCCGCCGACATCGTTGCCGGACCCGGATGGTCCGAGCATACCTGAGCCGGCGACGTTTTCACTTTTAGGAATTGGTGTATTGGGGCTGCTGGCGCGACGGCGGACGTGAATTGTGGAGAAGGAGGGGGAGCAAGAATGCCAAATGGCAGGGCAAAAGAGAGAGAGCGGTGGCATTCTTGCTACCGCTTTTTCTTAATATTTACAAATATGGAAAATTGTGGGGTCATTTTGCATCCCAGTCTGGCCGACCTTAGCTTGGGGGCGGAATTTCGGTTCAGTGGTCGCTGATTTGAGGGGCGAAGATCGTGGCGGATCCGGAAGAGATCATGCAAGGACAAGACGATCGAGGTGGCGGGGTATTTACGCTGGCGGACGCGCGGGCGCAATTGGACGCTTGAGAGGGGGTGGGGTTCAGAGATGGGTAGATGGTAATAGGTTTGGGGGGATTGGGAAGGGGGAAAATTGGGAGAGG
>JBBRWV010000095.1:0-14807 GCA_038248985.1 Phycisphaerae bacterium | reverse complement strand
GGGGGGGGGGTTTGGGGGGGCGGTGGTGGATGGGGGAGAAATAGCCGTGGTAGAGGGGGGATTTGGGGTGTGGGGATGGTGGGTGGGTGGGGTGATAGGGGTGGTGGTAGTGGGGGTGATGGGGTGGCGATGGTGGGGTGGACGGGGGGTGAGGGGTAGGTTCAGGGGGGAGGGTTAGGGGGGGAAGTGGAGGGTGAGGGCGTCGAGGGCGTGGTCGAGGGAGGAGTCGGGATTCGTGAGGATGGATTTTGCGGCGGAGCGGATGGTTTGCTGAATGGCGGGATCGGTTAAATATTCGGCGGGGGATTTGCCGTCGATGCGGGCGAGGAGGAGGGCGGCGAGGAGGTGTCCGGCGTCGCGCTGGATGAGGGAGGTGAGGGAGCGGTCGGCGGTGTGAAGATAGGTTTGCCAGAAGGCGTCGATGAGGAGCATGAAGTTGCGCCAGGGGCGGCCGTGGTGGAAGGCTTTGAGGAGGAGGTGGTTGATGAGGGTGGCGACGTCGAAGGCGGGGTGGCCGTAGAAGGCGACTTCGAAGTCGAGCAGGACGATGGACTGACAGGTGTTGGGGAGTGAGGAGTGGGTGGGATGGGTGATTTTTTTGGCAGGATCTTCTGCGGGGATGAGGAGGATGTTTTTGGGGGAGAAATCGCCGTGGATGAGACATAGTTGGGAAGAGAGTAGTAGGTTCATGATTTTGTGGATTTGCGAGGCTACATCGGGGTGGGCGGAAGCTATGGTTTGGAAGTAGGGATCGATGCGTTGCTGGATGAAGAGTTTGGGGTTGCCGTAGCGGGCGAGGAGGGGGGCGTCGTGGGTGGTGGAACTGTGGAGCATGGCGAGGAGCATGGCGGCGTGGATGGCGGCGTCGCTAGAGGTGTGGCCTTCGAGGAGGGATTTTTTCCAGAGGAGGGCACCGGCGGGGGCGGCGGACATGGCGAGGATGTGGTTGGGTTCATCGAACCAGAGGACGGTGGGGAGGGAGCCGGCGGGGAGGAGGTGGGCGAGGAGGTTCATGCAATCGCGTTCGAGGAGGACGCGGTCGATATCGACGAGCCACTCGGCGGCGGTTTTGAATTTGGGGAGGGGTTGTTTGAGGACGAAGCAGAGGGAGGCGTTGGGGCGGGGGTCGGGGGCGTTATTTTTTATTTGGGCGGGGGTGCGCAAGTCGGAGCCGACCTTGGGGCCGCCGTCGAGGTCGAGGATTTTGAGGACGACGTTGGCGATGCCGCCGGAGAGGGATTGGACGAGGACTTCGCGGGCGGCGGTGGTGCCGTCGTGCGGGGCGAGGCGATGGTGGGCGCGGAGATATTCGAGGACGTTTTGTTCTGAGAGTTGGATCATGGGGCGGGGCTTTCGGAAAGTTTTTTGGCGAGGGCGGCGAAGTGGTCGCCGCGGATTTCGTAGTTGGGGTATTGGTCCCAACTGGCGCTGGCGGGGGAGAGGACGATGGCGGAGATTTTTTCATCGCGTGCGGCCCATTGGAGGGCGAGGGGGAGTGCGGCGTCGAGGGTGTTGACGTAGGCGATGCGGCCGTTGGTGTGGGTAGGGTTTTTGAGGGTGTTGAGGATGGCTTGGCCGGTGGCACCGAGGCCGAGGATGCCGGCGGCGTTTTCGGCGAGGGCTTTTTCGTAGGCGGAGAGGTCGATGTGTTTGTCATAGCCGCCGGCGAGGAAGATGGCGGTGCCGGGGGGGAAGGCGTAGAGGGCGGTGATGGAGGCGTCGGGGGAGGTGGCTTTGGAGTCATTGTAGAAGCGGACGGTTCTTTTTTGGGGCCCTGGGCCGAGTTGGAGGGCGTGGACGATTTGGAGGCGGTGGGGGAGGCCGCCGTAGGTTTCGATGGCGTGGAGTGCGGCGGTGCGGTTGAAGGCGGGGCGGATGTTTTCGGGGAGGTGATCGAGGACGGCGAGTGCGGCCTGGGCGTTGGATTGATTGTGTTCACCGGGCATGAGGAGGTGGAGGTGGGAGGATTTGGGGCCGCGGATGGTGTACTTGGCGACGCGGCCTTTTGCGAGGTGGGTCCAGCGGGAGACGAGTTCGTGGTCGTTATTGAAGATGGCGAGGTCGGTGGTTTTTTGGAACTTGAGGAGGTTTTGTTTTTCGGCAGCGTACTGGGCCATGGTGTGGTGGCGGTCGAGGTGATTGGGGAAGAGGTTGGTGAGGACGGCGATGTTGGGTGACCAGGCGATGCGGGGGGTGTCTTCGAGCATGAAGGAGGAGAGTTCGAGGACGACGAGGTCGGCGGGTTTCATGGCGGGGAGGGAGGCGAGGAGGGAGTGGCCGATGTTTCCGCCGAGGAAGACGGCGGGGGGTGAGGGGTCAGAAGGGGGAGGGGAGGGCACGACGGGCGGGTGGAGGCCGGCGGCGAGGGCTTGGTAGATGAGCATGGTGGTGGTGGATTTGCCGACGGAGCCGGAGATGCCGATGGTGAAGGCGGGGCAGCGTTCGAGGAAGAGGTTGAGTTCGGTGGTGAGGGGGATGGCGGCGGCGAGTGCGGCCTGGACGTGGGGGCTGGCGGGTTTGTCGACGGCGGGGTTGACGACGAGGAGGTCGGTGGAGGTGAAGTCGGCGAGGTCATGGGCACCGAGTTTGAAGGTGATGCGGGGTGCGAGGTCGGCGAGCTGGGCGACGGAGTCGGCGAGTTTTTCGGGGGAGTCGGTATCGGTGACGGTGACGATGGCACCTTGTTCGACGAGGAAGCGGGTGACGCCGAGGCCGCCGCCGAAGCGGCCGAGGCCCTGGACGAGGACGCGTTGGCCGTGGAGGGAGGGGAGTGGGGATGGGGGAGGCATGGGGTTTTCCGATCGGTCGGGTTTTGGTGAAAAGGGGGAGCATAAAAGATAGAGGTGGAAACATACAATGGGTTTGGGGGCGAATGATGAAGGGAGGGGCGGCGGAGGGATATGGAGGAGGAATCGGTAAGGTGGGGAGGTTGGCGGGGGAGAATGCAGGGGGAGGTCGGGTGATGGGCGGGAAATAAGAGGAACCGCGTACGGTATCGTGACGCTGTATGTGAATCTCCAAGCGTCCGATGGTTTGGAGGATGATGAAAGCGATCATATACTTGGGGTATCGTCCGACTGGCAACAATATAGAGCAGGGTGCGTGAATGTGGTTGGAGTTGGCAAGAGATGCCCGAAGGTCCGCGAACGAGTTGATGGAACTCGATCATTTTCGTTCATGCATGTCGCGGGCGTAGTATGCCGCGTATTCCAAGGTGACCCAAGAATTGGTACTCACCGGGGGTGTGACCATGCCGCCGGATCGTGAGGGACCCAATCATCCGGGGCGACTTGGCACAGGGGGGATTCGTCGGCTGATCGAAACCAGCATGCCGAACATGCCACAGGACAAGCGTGTAAAACTATCGGAATTGGTGGGGCGTCTGTATACGCTGCGAATCGATGCCGACTACAAGCCTTCGGTGACCGTGGAAGGTCGCGATGCGCGGGAAGCGTTATCCATCATGAAGACCATTTTCGATTCGTTTTAGTTTGATAGGATGGCCAGCCATGCCAACCATGCAGCAGATAGATCCCATCGTTAAGAAGATCGAGCAGCTACTTGTGCAGGCCGAGACGCGCGGCGTACACCTGAAGGTATCGGGCTCCAAGTTGGATGATGACTGGTTGTATGTGGTCGTCGTGCCCAATCGAGCGGGGGTTCGAGCATCCGATCATGCGGCATTGATGTCGCAGATCGAGCGGAAACTTCGCGCGGACGGTGATGAACGCGTGTTACTGGTACCCGCGCTGGAAGATTGAGCGGGGTATCTGGTGGGAGGTCGCGGAGAGGGGAGAGGAGCTGGTTTTATTTGAGCCATTGGGGCTTGGGTTTTATCCAGGCGTCGTCGGGGAGGGCGCGGAGGGCGTCGTGGATGCAGTTCCAGGTGGGGTCGTTGCCGTTGGGGGGGAAGCGGAGGAGGAAGGCACCGTCGACGAGGATGTCGGCGCCGGAGATGACGCGGGCGGCGGGGGAGCAGAGGTAGATGGCGGCGAGGGCGATGTCGACGGGGCGCAGGCCGAGGGGGAGGGGCTGGGAGGTGTTGCCGCAATTGGCGGCGAAGGGTGCGCAGTGGTCGAGGAAGGCTTGGTGGTGGGAGGGGTGGAGGCTTTCGGTCCATTTGAGGAGGGTTTTGGGAAAGTTGATGACGGGGCCGGGGCTGATGGTGTTGGCGCGGATTTTGTGGGGTGCGAGTTCGACGGCGAGTTCCTGGGTGAGGTTGATGACGGCGGCTTTGGAGCTGGCGTAGAGTGGGCCGGGGAAGGAGGGTCGGTGGGCGTTGACGGAGGCGATGTTGACGATGGAGCCGCCGCGGGCTTGCATGCGGGGCACGCAGGCGCGGGCGAGGAGCCAGGTGGAGCGGACGTTGGCGTGAAAGACGCGGTCGAAGTCGGGAGTGTCGCCTTCGAGGAGGGGTTTGGAGACGGGGATGCCGCCGCAGTGGATGAGGGAGTCGAGGTGTCCGTGGCCGAGTTCAGTGGCGCGGGCGACGAGTGCTTCGAGGTCGGCGGGGATGGTGAGATCGGCGGGGACGGGATGGACGGAGTGGCCGGCGTCGAGGAGGGGGGCGATGGATTGATCGAGGTTGGGGAGGGGGCGGTCGGAGGCGATGACGTGGGCGCCGTTGACGGCGAAGGCTTCGGTGATTTTTCGGCCGAGCCAGCCGGCGGCACCGGTGATGATGACGGTTTGGCCGCGGACGGAGAAGGCTTGGGCGACATCGAGGGGGATGGGGTCAGGGGAGGGGAATTGCAGCACGTAAGGATCCTTATAGCGGGTGGGTCTTTATTGGGGGATTGTGCGGTTGGGACGGGTAACAGCATTACGTGAGGAGAAGGGGAATGCAAATGGCTACACTAAGGGGATGGATGCGATGAACGTAAATGGAGTGTCGGGGCGGGGGGATGTGGAGCGGGTAGAGGGGAAGCCAGCGGCATTGCCGTGGGAGTGGTTTGAGTTTGCGCCGGGTGGAGGCAAAGGTGCGGGGGCGGGGGCGGATGGGGATGGGGGGGTGCGGGTGATTACGGCGGGGGTGGAGGTGGATGGGCGGCGGGTGCCGTATCGGGTTTTGCGGCGTGAGGACGGGGGCGGGGCGCGGCGGGCGTTGGTGCTGCTGCACGGGATGGGGTTGAACATTGGGACGTTTCGGAGTGTGGCACCGTACCTGCTGGGGGCGCATGATCTGGTGATGATTGATTACTCGTCTTTTTCGGCGGTGAAGGAGTGGCCGAGCGGAGGGGTGTCGATCAAGGTGATGAGTGAGGCGGTGTGGCGGGTGGCGGATGCGCTAAAGTTGGGTCGGGTGTCATTGGGGGGGAATTCTTTGGGCGGGGGGATGTGTTTGATTGCGGCGTTGAGCCAGGGGGAGCGGGTGGAGCGGATGGTGCTGATGAATCCGGCGTGTTATCCGCAGAGGCTGCCGCTGATGTATCGGTTGTCGCGGGTGCCGATGGTGGGGGAGAAATTTGTGAATGGAGTGGAGCGGATTGGGTATGTGGACAAGGGGCGATTTGATGAGGAGTTGCGGCGGCGGTATGTGGTGCAGATGAGCCAGCGGGAGAGCCGGGTGCGGCTGATGGACACGATTCGACAGTTGCCGGGGCATTCGGGGGATTTGTCTGCGGCGCTACATTTGGGAAGGTTGGGGGAGATTGTGGTGCCGACGCTGTTGTTGTGGGGGAAGCAGGATCCTCTGCTGGCGGCGGAGAGCGGGCTGCGGTTGGCGCGGGAGTTGGGGAATTGCCGTCTGGTGGAGTTTGCGGGGTTGGCGCACATGCCGCACGAAGAGGCGCCGGAGGTGGTGGGTCCGCTGATGGCGGATTTTTTGAGGGGGTGAGATTTTATTAGGGGGGAGTTGCTCGATCAGATTGCGGTAGTCGTCACGGACGGAGGTGGTTTTGGTTTTCATCGGCGGACCTTCCAGGTTGGCGGTGGAAGGGAGCGGTGGGATGCGGGAGAGGTTTACATAGGTTTTTTGGAGACGGTGCGGTCGTAGATGGTGAGGAGTTTTTCTTTGTCGAAGATCATTTCGGAGCGGGTGAGGCCGACGATGTCGTATTCGTAGGTGAGTTCGATGGCGTCGACGGGGCAGGCTTCTTCGCACATGCCGCAGTAGATGCAGCGGAGTTCGTCGATGTCGAATTTGACGGGGTATTTTTCGCGGTCGGTCCAGGGTGCGGTGTCGCCGACGATGTGGATGCAGTGGGCGGGGCAGGCGGTGGCGCACATGTAGCAGGCGACGCATTTGACGCGTCCTTGTTCGTCGCGGTTGAGGCGGTGTACGCCGCGGTAGCGTTGGATGTCCATGCCGCCTTTGAAGAGGTCGATATTTTCGCGTCTTTGTTCGGGGTATTGGATGACGCGGTGGGTGCCCCGGATGGAGCGGCCGAGGTGACGGATGGTGGTGCCGAGGCCCTTGAGGATGGCGGGGACGAACATGGATTCGTAGGGTTTGAGTTGGGGTTCGTGTACGTCAATGACATCTTCAAGCTTCATGCGTAGGCTCGCAGTTAGGGGTTTTGGATACGGGCGGAAGTATAACAGAGGCGGGTGAAAAGTGAATGGATGGTTATTTTTTGCCGGTGCGGGGGACAGGCTTGGCGTAGAGTTTGTCGAGGTCGACGGTGAGGGAGCCGTCGGTTTGCGGGACGGCGAGGACGGAGTTGAGGGGGCTTTGGGCGGGGGCGCGGGAAGGTTGGCCGAGGAGGTCGTATTCGCAGCGGTCGAGGGAGCAGGTGAAGCGTTGTTGGGAGGGGCGCCATTCGACGGGATGGCCGTCATGGGTGCAGGTGGTGCGGATGACGAGGACGGTGCCGCTTTCATTAGTGACGACGAAGCCGTGGGTGGGGGCGAAGCGGGCGTTGGCGGCGCCGGCGGGGTAGAGGGAGGCCTGGCCGATGTTGATGGTGCCGGTGGTGATGGTGGGGGGTTGGTGTTTTGAGGAATGGGGGAGGTGGCTGCAGGCGGCGAGGAGGAGGAGGGCAGGGGCGAGGGCTGCGGGGAGGAGGGGAGAGATTTTCATGGGTACCGCCTGGGTTAGGGTGAAAGGGTGAGGGAGGCGTCGGGGGCATCCGCGGCGACCTGGTTTTTGACGTGGACTTCGATGGTGCCGTTGACGAGGCGGATGGCGTGATGGGGGAGTGGCTCTTTGGCGGGGCCAGTGACGACTTCGCCGGCGAGGTTGTATTCAGCGTTGTGACAGGGGCAGATGAGGATGCCGGCTTTTTTCTTACTGGGTTTGACCGCGCACTGTTTGTGGGTGCAGATACGGGAGAGGGCGGTGATTTTGTGGTCTTGGCGGGCGAGGATGATTTTGGCGCCATTGACGGGGACGAAGGTGCCATCGGCGAGAGCATCGGGTTTGATGGAAGGGAGCCAGCCGTCGGCATCGGGGGCATCGGCGGCGGCGGCGGCGAAGTGGATGTTGTCGAGGAGGACGGGCAGGGTGACGGTGGCGACGGTGGCGCAGAGGATTTGGCGACGGGTGGGTTCGAGGAGCATGGGGGTTCCTTGCGCGGGTTAGCGGGGGACAACGGCGGGAAGGGGATGGAGGATCAGATGCCGAGATCGGTCTTGGTGAGGATGGCTTCGTAGGCGACGGAGGGTGCGGCGGCGAGGATATTTTCGCGTCCGCCTTCCTGGCGATCGAGGGCGACGATGACTTTGATAACGATAGCGCCTTGCTCGGAGATATTCTTGATGGCTTCGATGACCTGGCCGCCGGAGGTGACGATGTCTTCGACGAGGACGACGAGGTCGCCTTTATCGAGTTTGCCTTCGATGGTTTTGGCGGTGCCGTAGTCTTTTTTGGCGTTGCGGACGATGAAGAAGGGTTTTTTGCTGGCGAGTGAGGCGGCGGCGGCGAGGGCGACGGCACCGAGTTCAGGGCCGGCGATGCGGACGGTTTGGGGGGGGAGGCGTTGGGCGATTTCGTGGCCCATGGCTTCGAGGATGTCGGGCTGGGTTTCGAAGAGGTATTTGTCGAGGTAGAACTTGGAGCGTTTGCCGGAGCGGAGGAGGAAGTCGCCTTCGAGGAAGGCGGTTTCTTTGACGCGGCGGGCGAGGGTGGTGTGGTCCATGAGCGGGGGACTCCGTGTAGGTGTAAGGGGAAGTTGTGGTAGGAGGATTGTAACGGAGGGAGGGCGGAGGGCGAAGGGGTTGCGGGGGGGGGATGGCGCAGAGGTTCAGAGGCGGCGGGGAGGGGGAACGTTGCGGGGGGGGATGGCGGTGGAGATTGGGCTTAGTGGGCTTTTCGTTTGGCGGGTCGTGGCTGGGGGAAGTTTTTGGCGGACAGTTCTTTTTCGAGTTGCTGCACGGTGGGCAATTTGCGGGCGAGTTCGCGGGGGAGATTGGCGGTCAGTTTTGTCAGGTAGCCGGCCACGCCGACGGGACGTTGAAGATGACGCAGGGCGTACTCGGCGATGATTTTGCTGTGCTTGCGGCAGAGGATTAGGCCGATGGTGGGGGCGTCGCCGGGCTTGCGGAGGAGGTCATCGACGGCGGAGAGATGGAAATTCATTTGTCCGGCAAAGGCGGGTTCAAATTTTCCAGCTTTGAGGTCGATGACGATGAAGGCCCGCAGGTGTAAGTGATAGAAGAGCAGATCGATGTAGAAGTCTTCGCCGTCGACCTTTAGGCGCACCTGCCGGCCGACGTAGGCAAAGCCCTCGCCGAGTTCGACGAGAAAACGGGTGATGTGCTCGAGCAGACCGTCTTCCAGTTGCTTTTCGAGGGCATCGGGGGCGAGCGTGAGAAAATCGAAGTTGTAGGGATCTTTTAGGATTTGCTCGGCGAGGTCGGACTGCGCGGGCGGTAATGCGGTTTTGAAATTGGTGACGGCCTTGCCTTGCCGGTGGTAGAGATCGCCGTCGATCCAGTGCTCCAACATGCTGCGCGACCAACCGTTTTTGACAGTTTGCTGGGCGTACCAGATTCGCTGCGCGGGTTCATCGACTTTGAAGATCAGCACGACGTTGTGACCCCAGGGGATTTCAGTGACAAGGGGCGGCGGAGAGGTGGTGGCTAAATTCGGCACAAGCTGTGCCGAAATTGCGGGGGATAATTTGGGGCGTAGGAGGGGTGCGGAATTTGCGGGAGGCAAATTCGGCACAGGCTGTGCCGAAATTGGGAGGAGGCTGGTCCAGGTGAGATAGAACGTGCGCATGCGGGAGATGTTGGTGGTGGAGAATCCTTCGATGCCGGGAAAGGCTTTGAGAATGTCGGCGGCCAGGCGATCGATAATGCCGGTGCCCCAGCCCACGGTTTCTTGTTTGAGGATGATGGCGCGTCCGATGTCCCAATAGAGTTGGATCAGTTCGCGGTTGACGGACAAGGCCGCGCGAATCTGGGCGGTGCGAATCCGGGTTTTGAGTTCTCCGAGAAAGGCGGCATATCCGGCATGTTGGTGGAGGGGCGGTTTGGTCGTCATGGATTTTGTCAGATGTTTGCGCATGCGATCCCTGGCCACGTGAAATGGTAGCGTCATACTATTGCCACCCGTGCGGGAAGTGTAGAGAAATTTGCGGGTTTGGCGAGTGTGAGAGAAGGAGGCGCGGCGGCGTTTTTGGTGCGTGAAGTTGGGGTGCGGCAGTAGGGGGTGTTTTATTTAACCTCGGCGTCGAGGAGTTTTTGGAGGGCTTGGGCGCCGTTGATTTTGGGGCCGCGCCAGTGGGTGCTGGTGGCGAGGAAGCGGATGATTTTGGTTTCGGGCGGGGTGACGAGGCCGGGGACGATGACGACTTCGTGGCGGGCGGGGACGCTGGCGGCGAGGGCCATGATGTCCTGGAGGGAGGCAAATTCGCCGGTGGGTTTGGGCGGGGCGTAGGCGATGAACATGACGGGTTGGCGCTGGATGCTGCGGAGGAGGGTTTCGGCGTCGAGCTGGCTGACGCGTTCGCGGAGGGCGACTTCGAAGCAGAGGGAGTAGAGGGGGGCCATCCAGCGGGTGGGGAGTCTGGTGTTGTCGAAGATGGTGTTGACGCGCTGGTCGAAGCGCGGGGGCAGGCCGTCGGCGACGACGGCGGCGATGGAACTGTCGAGGGAGGCGGCGTGAAGGGCGGCGGTGGCGGCGACGCCTTGGCCGACGAGGCAGATTTTGGTGGTATCGATGTTGTTTTGCTCGTGGAGGTAGCGGACGCCGGCGAGGATGTCGAGGCGTTCGCGCAGGCCGAAGGTGACGGCGGCGGCGGCGGATTCACCCTGGCCGCGGGTGTCGAGGAGGAGGACGGCGAAGCCGACGTCGTGAAGGCGCTGGGTCAGGGGCAGATAGGCGTCATGGGTCTGGCCGAGGGAGTGGACGAGGATGGCGGCGGGCCATTTCTGCAGAAGGGCATCTTCCTGATTGAAGGCGATTTCACCGGATTTGAGGGGTGGGACATACCAAGCGGCGATGCCCTGTCCGTCGGAGGTGGTCATGACGGCGCGTTTGAAATAGAGGCCGTAGGCTTCGGGGGTGCTGGAGGCCTGAATGGGTTGGGGGTGGGTGGTGAGGTAGATGACGGCGACGAAGAAGAGGATGAGGATGACGGGGGTGAGGACGATGCGGGTGAGCGCGCCATCGAATAAGCGGCGGGCGAGGGAGCGTTGGACGAGGATGGCATCGCCGTGGATGTCGAAGCGTTTGGAATGGCCGAGGGGTGAGATGAGGGGGAAGAAGGCGACGTGGGCGAGGGTGCGGAGGGAGCGTCCGAGAGTATTGAAGAGGGGGCTGGTGGCGCGAGCGGCAGCGACGAGGGCTTGCCAGTAGGCGGCTTTGCGTCGGGGGCCGTCGTCGCCGCGTTTGCGGATGCGCGCGGATTCACCGCGATGCCAGCCCATGTCTCGGTCTATTTCCGCGTCCAGATCATCGTGTTCGCTCATGAATTTTCACCAATGAGCCACCCTCGTTGGGAGTATCGGGTGTTTGGGGAAGGTAGATAAGGAGGAGAATGGAAGGGTGGGGTAAGGCGATTTTTTGGCACTATGGGAAAGTTTTCCCAAACCTTGACTTAAAACTTGTGTCGAAAGGAGTCGGCAAATTAAGATATCACGGTCACGAGATGTTCGTAAGAGTACCGATAACCTCAAGAGGTGACCTTGCCGCGAGAGAAACGAAGCGTTTGAAGCCATAGGTGAGAATATGATCGTAGACTGCCACACGCATATTTGGCAAAGCCCGGATCAATTAGGGGACGGGGCGTTGACGGAGTTATCGCGGACGACGGTGATATCGGGGCAGAAGATGCGGCTGTTGCCGCAGGCGGATACGGCGAATCACCTGTTGGCGGTGGAGCCGGTGGATCGGGCATTTGTGCTGGGTTTCAAATCGCGTTATCTGGGTGCGGAGATACCGAACGAATACATTGCGGATTATGCGCGGGAGCATGCGGACAAGATCATTGGTTTTGCGGGGATTGATCCGACGGATGATGATGCGTTGGAACAGGTGACGTATGCGAGTCAGACGCTGGGGTTGAAGGGGTTGTGCATTTGTCCGGCGGCGCAGGATTTTCATCCGTCGGATACGCGGGCGATGGCGGTGTATGAACGGGCGGCGGCGCAGCGGTTGCCGATCATTTTTTACGCGGGGACGCATCTGTCGGCCAAGACGAAGATGGAATATGCGCGGCCGCATTTGCTGGATGATGTGGCGCGGAGTTTTCCGAATTTGAAATTGTTTGTGGGGCACCTGGGATATCCGTGGGTGGATGAGACGCTGGTGTTGATGGGCAAGCATCACAATGTGTACAGCGATATATCGGGATTGTTGCGGCGTCCGTGGGTGGCGTACGATGCGCTGGTGCGGGCGTATCAGTTTCAGGTGATCGACAAGTTGTTGTTTGGGTCAGATTTTCCGTTCACGACGGCGGGGGAGTGCATGGAGACGCTGTACACGATCAACCAGATGGCGATGGGGACGAACATGCCGACGGTGCCGCGGGAGGCGTTGCGGGGGATCGTGGAGCGCGATGCGTTGAAGTTATTGGGGATCGATGCGCCGGCGGGGAAGATGCTGGCGATGCTGCCGAAGCAACGGCGGGCGAGCAAGGCGGGGTGAGTGGGGGTTGGTTGCAAGGGACGGGGTAAACGGGGGAAATCCGGCAAGTCTGGTTTTTGGTTGATGGCCCGTGAGTGGCGAGCTCCCGCGAGCAGCGCGCTGAGGGGAGAATGGATATGGCGCGATTGCGATCAACGATTGCCGAACGGATGGGGGACAACCACGGGTTTTTAGCTGGATTGCATGAGCAGACTGAGGATCAGGGCCAGAAGGGCGGGCGCGAAGACGATGCAGAGCATGATGATGCCTGCTCGAATTAAGCTGCTATCAATTTTGGTGGGTGAAATATGGGGAGAAACCCCGGAATGGTAAAGATTGGAAGTGGATTGGTCGAGATTCCAGTCAGTCATAAGGGCACCTTTAAAAAACAGGCCGCCCTCTCTCCATTAAACATCGGTCTCAAACCCTCCGACGATCAACGAGATCAGGAATAGAGTAGCATAAATCAGCCGATAAGCAAATCGGATTCTGATTTTTTTCCGGAAGACGCAAAAATTGTGAAATGATGCACGGGAGCGGGAGGCCGTTGGGGCAAAGCGCTACGCGATCGTGCATCACTGCGGAAAAAGGTAGTCCATTCTTCGCAATTCGCGCTTGACGATGGGTTGTAATTCGCTCAGAATCGGGACATTATCACGCTCTGGCGGCTTTCGTGGGTTGCCCATGCGTGCCCATTGGTATTTTGTAACACTTTTTTGAACGGGAGAACTGGCACATGGCAAAGATTTCGAAGCCTGACGCAAATCCGATTTTGGCGGCCGTTTTGACTTGGCTGCTCTTCGGTACTGGCCACTTGATCATCAATGGCCAGCAGAAGAAATGGATCATGACGCTGGTGGCTACCCTCATTGGAACGTTGCTTTGCTGCTTGCCGGGCGCGGTGATTGGGATTTTGAGCATCATCGACTCCTACCAGACCGCGCAGAAGCTGGCGGCGGGCAAGGAAATCGATGAGAACGAATACACCAACCCGTTGCTCTTCAAGATCGTCAAAATTCTGCACAAGGAAGCGATTTTGGTTCCGGCCTAATTTGGTTTGGCGGACCAGCGCAATTTGGATGTGAACAGTAGCTGCCCTTGTGAGCGTAATCCGCTGCAGGGGCAGTTTTTTGCCCACCCACAGGCGTCCGCGAATTGCTCGCGGAGAGAGATTTTCCTACACTTATTCTTCGATTGAGGAGACTTCATGTTTTGCCGAACCTGTAAAAAAGAACTGGCCGATCAAGCGGTGGTGTGTGTGGGGTGCGGATGTCCGCCGCGGGTGGGAGCACAGTACTGCTGGCACTGTGGCTGGGGGACGAACGCGAACCAGGTGGCGTGCACGCAGTGCGGGGTGAGTCTGCGACAAGATCCGCTGGCGGCGTGCACGAATCCGGGGAACACGAACAAGTCCAAGATGGCGGCGGGGCTTTTGAATCTTTTGCCGTGCATCGGTCTGCCGGGCGGCGTGGGCCGGCTTTACGCGGGCTATATTGGCATCGGGGTGGCGCAGTTGGTGTTAAGTTTTGTGTGCGTGGGGTTGATCTGGTCGATCATCGATGGGATTATGATTTTGACGGGATCGTTGCCGACGGACTCTGATGGGAAGCCGCTGGTGTGAATGGGAGGGGGCGGAAATTGACCGCGGGTAGTGGCACACACGGAGGCAAAAAAAGAGCGCAGCGATCATGGGGGATCGCTGCGCTTGGTAGGATCGCTGCGCTTTGTGTACTCAGCGGAAATATTTTCACGGGCAGGCGCACGCCGACGCCGGCTTTTTTGCGGGGGCGCGGGCGGGAGCAGGTCGTGAATCAGATGGCTTCGCTGCCCTGGACGCCGTCGCTGACGCGGATGGTGTTTTCGAGCGGGACGATGAAGACTTTGCCGTCGCCGACTTGTCCTTTGCCGCCTTCACCGGAGCGCGCGCCTTTGACGATGGCGTTGATGGTGGGCTGGACGAAGTTGTCGTTGACCGCGATATCGAGGCGGACCTTGCGGATCAGGTTGACCTGCATGGGTTGGCCGCGGAAGTACTCGGTGTGGCCTTTTTGACGGCCGTAGCCCTGGACGTCGGAGACGGTCAGGCGGAAGACTTCGACTTCCGTAAGACTCTGTTTGACGGCCTCAAGACGGTGCGGTTGGATAATCGCGATGATCCATTTCATGAACCTGACTCCTCAAGAGCGAAAAGCAACTGTGTCGTCCACACGGACGACGCTGGTAAAGGGGAAGGGTCGTTGAAACTTCGCCGCAAGCATAGCTTAAGCGGAAGCGAATAAATCGCAATGTGCGAGTATATTCGCTGGGCGAACGGAGTCGAGTTGGATTTTTTGAACTCGACGCGGGTAGAGGATCGCAGCCGACGGGGCGGCGATTTCTGCAGAATAGTAAGACAAAGCGCATACCAAAAGACGAAGGTTTGTTTCGGGGGCCACGTGGGGGCATTCTTGGATGCGTAACCTGTTCAGCCTAAGGTAGTTATAGCATTAGGGAAGGCGACAAGCTGGAACCCTATGGAAGTGGGGGGAATTCGGCTAAGCCTAATTTGTAGGCACGTAAGCGGCAAAGCGGAGAGGAGTGATGAAGCGATGGGATGGGGTGCTTATAGAATAAGCAGGGATTTTACGTGAGTATTGCGTGAGTTTTGGGGGATTAAAGGCAATACCGTTCAACGAGTTTTGGGAAAATCGCAGCCTCCTGCCATGATGGTGTTGTCATAAGTCCAACGTGGCAAGGAGGCTACGATGTTAAGGCTCGGCAGGGAGGCCGCCCGTATCTCGGAAGCGACGCGTCT
>JBBRWV010000094.1:0-14818 GCA_038248985.1 Phycisphaerae bacterium | reverse complement strand
GGTGCTGCGGAGGGGGGGTACCTCTTTTGGGGGTGGTTGAGTCGCTTTTGCGAATGTTTAGGGGTGAGGGGGTCAGGGGGTGGAGCGCAAATGGTGGACGACGGCGGCGTCGCGGGCGGAGAGGTCGGGGTAGAGGGGGTTAGAGCCGACGTCGGGGCGGCGTTTCCAAGAGCGGGCGCAGGAGGGGTAGAGGTTGCGGGTGTCGTTGATTTTGATGTCCCACATACTGCCGTGCTCGATGCGGTGGAAGCCGACGCCGAGGGCGTCTTCGATTTCGGGGGCGTAGGCGGTGATGAGTTTGGAGACATCGTCTTCGACGCCCGTAGGAACGATGATGACGGCTTCGGCGTCGAGGGCGTTGCCGAGGCCGATGGATTTTTTGAGGTCGTCGAGTTGTTTGTTGCCTTTTTCGATGAGGGGGAGGAGGACGGCCCAGTGGGTCGCGGCTTGGGGATTGAGTGCTGAGGACTGAGGACTGAGTTGGTGGACGTGGACGCTGGGTTCGAGGTTGGAGCAGCCGGGGAGGGCGCGGAGGGCGGACCAGGATTCTTCGGCGGTGAAGACGAGGATGGGGGCGGTGAGTTCGACGAGTTTGACCAGCGCGTTGTAGCAGACCGTTTGGGAGGCGCGGCGTTTGGGGGAGTTGGGGAGTTCACAGTAGAGGCGGTCTTTGATGGCTTTGGCGTAGACGGCGGAGATTTCGACGTTGCAGAATTCGTAGAGGAGTTTGAAGACGTTGTGGAATTCGTAACGGTCGTAGCTGGCGTAGACTTCGGCGGACCAGGTGTTGATTTTGGATTGCATCCAGGCGTCGATGGAGTGGGGGGCGGGGGCGACGGCGTTTTCGTGGGGGTTGAAGTCGTAGAGGTTGCCGAGGAGGTAGCGGATGGTGTTGCGGATTTTGCGGTAGGCGTCGGCGGTTTTGGCGAGGAGGGCTTGGCCGAGAGGGATGTCGTTTTGGTAATCGACGGAGGCGGCCCAGAGGCGGAGGACATCGGCACCGTAGTTTTTGAGGGCATCGTTGACTTTGATGTCGTTGCCTTCGGACTTGGACATTTTGCGGCCTTTTTCGTCGACGATGAAGCCGTGGGTGAGGACTTGTTTGAAGGGGGGCTGGGATTTGTAGCCGGCGGCTTCGAGGAGTGAGGATTGGAACCAGCCGCGGTGCTGGTCGGAGCCTTCGAGGTAGAGGTTGGCGGGGTAGCCGAGTTCGGGGTGGGTGCATTCGAGGACGGCGTGGTGGGAGGCGCCGGATTCGAACCAGACGTCGAGGATGTCTTGGCCTTTGTCGAGGGTGCAGGGGTCGGTGTCGGGAGGGAAACCCAGGGATTGCAATCCCTGGGCTTGGGTGGATTCGTTTTCGAGGCCGAGGAGTTGGGCGGGGGTGTGGGTGTACCAGGAGTCGGCGCCGTGCTCTTTGAAGTAGGCGGCGATGCGGCGGGTGCTGGTTTCGGTGAGAAGGCAGCGGCCTTTTTGGTCGAAGAAGGCGGGGATGGGGACGCCCCAGGAGCGCTGGCGGGAGATGCACCAGTCGGGGCGGGTGTCGAGCATTCCGTCGAGACGGTTTTTGCCCCAGGCAGGGATGAATTGAACGGAGTTGATGAAGTGTTTGGCGGTGGACCAGAGGGAGGCGGCCCCCGGTGACTCACCGGGGGCTAATTGGCCGGTTGCGCGGACGAACCATTGCTCGGTGGCGCGGAAGATGACGGGTTTTTTGCAGCGCCAGCAGTGGGGGTATTCGTGGTCGAAGAGTTGGTGGTGGAAGAGGGCACCGGTTTCTTTGAGTTTGTCGATGACGAGTTGGTTGGCGTCCCAGATGGTTTTGCCGCGGAGGAATTCGGGGACGGTGTCGTCGTAGCGGCCGTCGGAGAGGACGGGGTTGTAGATTTCGAGTCCTTCGCGGATGCCGGTTTGGTAGTCTTCCTTGCCGTGTCCGGGGGCGGTGTGGACGAGGCCGGTGCCGTCTTCGAGGGTGACGTAGTCGGCGAGGACAATTGGTTGGAGGCGCGAAGGGTCCAGGGGATGTAAATATCGTGCTTCCTTGAGATCACTCCCTAGAATGCGCCAGTTCGCGAAATTGGAATGTAGGCCATTACGCTCGGCGATATGCATAACGTGTCCAACGCGTTCTGCCGCGACGATGACCGCTCGCTCTGGGGAATCAAGATTGCCATATGTGACCATTGTGTATTCGTGATTGGGATGCGCAGCGACAGCCCGATTTGCTGGAATCGTCCATGGTGTCGTCGTCCAGATCATTAACGAAACGTCTTTCGCATTACACAGATAAGGAAGCTTAGCTAAAGACTTTTCGTCGAGTTTGAGGTTGACATAAATCGAGCTGTCTTTTTTCGACTGATATTCCAACTCCGCCTCCGCCAATGCGGTGCGGTCGTTGGTGCACCAGTGGACGGGTTTTTTCTGGCGGTAGACGAGGTCTTTGGCGACGAGTTCGGCGAGTACGTCGAGGATGCCGCCTTCGTATTTGGGGTCCATTGTCAGGTAGGGGCGGTCGAACTCGCCGAAGATGCCGAGGCGTTGGAAGGAGTCGCCTTGGAGCTTGACGTACTTGCTGGCGTAGGCGGCGCACTTGGTGCGGACTTCGGCTTTGTCGAGCTCGCGGAATTTTGGGCCGAGCTCTTTTTGGATGGCGGATTCGATGGGTAGGCCGTGGCAATCCCAGCCGGGGACGTAGGGGGAGTCGAGGCCTTGCATGGTGCGGAATTTGATAACGATGTCTTTGAGGGTTTTGTTGATGAGGTGTCCCATGTGGATGTCGCCGTTGGCGTAGGGAGGGCCGTCGTGGAGGATCCATTTTTTGGCGGGGTCGGCGGTTTTGCGGGCGGTGCGGATTTGCTGATAGAGGTTTTGTTCCTGCCATTGTTGGAGCATGGCGGGTTCGCGGGTGGTGAGGTTGGCTTTCATGTCGAAGGAGGTTTTGGGGAGGTTGAGGGTGTCTTTGTAGGAGGGTGCGGCGGGTGGGGGAGTGGATTCGGACATGATAGAGGCTCCGAGCGCGAGGCGCTGAAAAGTTAGGGTTGGGGATGAGGGGGAAAACGAGCGGCCGTGGGCTAAGCGGGGAGTCCGGTTAGCCCTGCGTAATGGCGATCGGCAGGCCTATGTGGAAGGTGTGGAAGAGGCGGTAGCGCATGGGGGAAGTGTAACCGAAAGGAAATGGGCACAAAAGCAGCGACAGGCAAGAAATGAGGTTGATCTTCCCATTCCGGGAGGTGATGGGAGGGAGAGCAAAGAAGGAATGGCCACGGACAGAAGTACTGAAAAATGAGATGGGGGCAGGGGAGGCGGTTTGCGGTGGGAGAGGGGACGAGGGATGAGAGGATCGCGCAGCAAGCACCTTGGGTTGCGAGGGTGTTGGCGGAAAGATTTGGCCTGGTATTGGTGGGTGTTGCGAGAGATTGGAGATGAACCTATTTTTTGGGGGTGGCGGCGGCGGGGATGAATTTGAGGGAGACGGAGTTGATGCAGTAGCGTTGGCCGGTGGGGGTTTGAGGGGCGTCGTCGAAGATGTGGCCGAGGTGGGAATCGCAGCGGGCGCAGGTGACTTCGGTGCGGGTGTCGGGGGCGGGTTCGCGGGTGAGTTTGACGGTGTTGCCGGCTTTGGCGGCGTAGAAGGCGGGCCAACCGCAGCCGGAGTTGAATTTGGTTTCGGAGGTGAAGAGTTCGGCACCGCAAGCGGCGCAGGCGTAGGTGCCGTGGTCGAATTTTTCATCGTATTCGCCGGTGAAGGCGCGTTCGGTGTGTTTTTGGCGGAGTACGAGGAATTGTTGGGGGGTGAGGGTGGATTTCCATTCGGCTGCGGTTTTTTCGATTTTCTCGGGCATGGTCGCGGGCTCCGTGGAGGTGGGGGTTGATGGGTTATGGGGGACAGTGACAGAGGTGAGGGGGGTGGAGGTTTGGTTTTCGCAGGCGGCGAGCAGGAGGGTGAGGGTGAGGATGGGGAGGAGGCGTTTCATGGCGTATTGTAGTCCTTGGGCTAGGAGGTTTGGGGTATTAATGGGGGCGCTGCGCGACTGGGCTGCGCCGCGGCGGTGCGGCGGCGTTAGGCTGCGTGAGAGCGTTGGGCTATTTGGGGGTGAGAAGTTTTTCGTTTAGCCAAGTATAGGTTTTGGTCCAGGCATCGTGGGCTTTTTCTTCGTTGTAGGCACCCATTTTGATGGCGCTTTTGGAGGCGAAGGCGTGTCCGACGCCGTCGTAGGTGTAGATGGTGACGTCTTTGATGGCGGCTTGGGTGAGGGCGGCTTTGAAGGCGGTGACGTCGTCGGGGCTGGGACGTTTGTCGTCGTTGCCGAAGACGCCGAGGACGGGGCCCTGGAGTTTTTTGAGTTTTTCGGGGTCGGTGACGAGGGGCCCGTAGAAGAGGGCGGTGGCTTTGACGCGGGAGTCGGCGAGGGAGAGGAGGAGTGCTTGTTCGCCGCCCATGCACCAGCCGATGGTGCCGATGCGGGGGGCATCGACGACGCCGTTTTTGATTTCTTCATCGAGGAGGTCGAGGCCGGTTTGGAGGCGGACGAGGGCGGCTTCGTTGGTGAGTTTGGATTTGAGTTCGGAAGCTTTTTGGGGATCGGCGGTGACCTGGTTGTCGTAGAGGTCGACGGCGACGGCGTAGAAGCCGCGTTGGGCGAGTTCTTTGGTGCGGTTTTGGATGTCGTCATTGACGCCCCACCATTCCTGGATGACGATGAGGGCGGGGAGTTTTTGCTTTTGCGCGGGGTTGATGGCGGGGTGGGCGAAGAACATGCGGACTTTGAGTGTGGGGTCGGACTTGGAGGCCTTGAAAAGCCAGCCGGATTTGAGGGCTTTTTGGGTGGTAGCGGCGGGGGCGGTGGCGACGGGTGGTTCGGGCGGGGCGGGCGGTTTTTCGCCCATGGCATCTTCGAGTTGCTGCTGCCGTTGTTTGGCGGCGTCGTCAAGCCGTTTTTGGATGCCTTGCTTGGCACCGGTTTGGGCGAAGAGGGGGAGGGTGAAGGCGAGGAGGGCGAGCAGCGTAATCCATTTTTTCATGGGGGGCTCCGAGATTAGGGGGGGGAAATTTGCAGAATGTTATCTATAGTATAGACGGCCTGGGCGGATTCGTCTGGCGACGGGGAGAAAAGTGTGGCGCGAAGGGTGGGGGAGTTGCGCGGGCTTTTTTACTTGATCTGCAAGCGGAAAGTCTTTAGGCTTAAAAATATAGGCGTAATGCCAGCGTTATGATTTTGAGGGTGTCTGTTGAGCAGGGCAGACGATTTACTTTGAAGGAGCAAACATGAAGCGGAAAACTTTGCTGACGGCGGTGGTGGTTTTGGCGGTAACGAGCGCGGGGAGTTGGGGGTTGGAGACGGTGGGGCGGGCGGCGGAGGAAGTGAAGCCGGCGGCGGTGAAGTTGGAAGCGCGGGCGCAGACGGAGACGGAGAAGAAGGCGGTTGAGTTTTTACTGTCGAAGCAGGAAGACGACGGGTCATTTTTGGGGAAGATTGGGCCGGGGGTAACGGCGATGGTGACGCGGGGGCTTTTGCAGTCGGGCAAGACGGTGGATGATCCGGCGGTGAAGAAGGCGCTGGCGTTTATCGAGAAGAGCCGGAAGCCGGATGGGGGTTATTACGACCAGGGGCAGGTGACGTACAACACGGCGATCGTGTTGAGTTTGCTGGCGCAGTTGCCGCGGGCGGAGTATCAGGAGCGGATCACCAAGGCGCAGGATTTATTGAAGAGCATACAGAGCGGGGCGGCGGGTGCGGATAAGGACAATACCGGGAAGGTGGTGGACAAGGCGCATCCGTGGTTTGGCGGATGGGGGTATGGAGCGACGGATCAGAAGATGTTGGGGAAGCGTCCGGATCTGTCGAACACGCATTTTGTGGTAGAGGCGTTGCGTGATTCGGGGGTGTCGGCGGCGGATCCGTCGATCCAGAATGCGTTGATTTTTGTGACGCGTTGCCAGGCGGCGGAGGGGAACGACCAGGCGTGGGCGAAGGGGCGGAACGAGGGTGGGTTTATTTATTCGCTGCGGTGGAACGACACGCTGAAGATCAATGGCGAGTCGTTTGCGCCGAACGAAAAGGATCGCGAGGGAAACGAGATTTTGGGGACGTATGGGTCGATCACGTATGCGGGATTGAAGAGCATGATCTATGCGGATTTGAAGAAAGATGATCCGCGGGTGAAGGCGGTTATGCGCTGGGTGGGAAAGAATTTCACGCTGGAGACGAACCCGGGCATGGGGGATGACCAGGGATTGTACTATTACTATCACACGTTTACGGCGGCGCTGGCGGCGTATGGCGAGCCGACGATCACGGATCAGAAGGGTGTGAAGCGTGATTGGCGAGCGGAGTTTGAAGCGGAGATGAAGAAGCGGCAGGCGGCCGACGGCAGTTTCAAGAACACGGTGAAAGATCGTTGGATGGAGAGTGTGCCGGAGCTGGCCACGGCGTACGTGGTGCTGAGCTTGCAGGCGACGCGGGGGAAGTGAGCGGTCAGCCGGCGCTGACGACGCCAACGGAGCCGGGGCGGATGTCGCCGGGTTTGAGGGGTGGGCGTCCGATGGCGTGGTAGAAGAGTCCGGCGGCAGAGACTTTGCCGGAGGCGAGGCAATTGCGTCCGTCGAAGACGTGGTTGCCGCGCATGAGCTTGGCGATTTTGATCCAGTCTTGAGTGATGAATTCGGCCCAGTCGGTGACGACGGCGATAGCATCGGCGCCGGTGGTGGCATTGGCGACGGAGTCAGAGAAGGTGATTTTGTTGCCGAGGACTTTTTTGGAATTTTCGATGGCTTGGGGGTCGAAGGCTTTGATGGTGATTTTGCCGGAGGTGGCTTCGAGGAGGGCTTTGATAATGTCGAAGGCGGGGGCTTCGCGGATGTCATCGGTGTCGGACTTGAAGGCGAGGCCCCAGAGGGAGACGACGGGATTGGGGGTGTCTTTGAGGACGTCAAGGATGCGTTTGGCGAAGGCGTTTTTCTGCCGGGTGTTGACGGCTTCGATACCGGAGAGGAGGAGGGGGTCGATGCCGATGGATTTCATCTGGTGAACGAGGGCCTGGACGTCTTTGGGGAAGCAGGAGCCGCCGTAGCCGACGCCGGCCTTAAGGAAGCCGGGACCGATGCGGGCGTCGGTGCCGATGCCGATGCGCACGGATTCGATATCGGCACCGATGACCTGGGCGAGTTGTGAGAGTTCGTTCATGAAGGAGATGCGCATGGCAAGCATGGCGTTGGCTGCGAACTTGGTCATTTCGGCGGATTCACGGGACATGTGGAAGATGGCGTAGCCTTTGTCGATGAGGGGTTGGTAGATTTCGCGGAGGGTGGCGATGCCTTCGGGGGAGGAGGCGCCGAAGACGATGCGATCGGGCTGCATGAAGTCCTGGATGGCGGTGCCTTCGCGGAGGAATTCGGGGTTGTTGACAATTTCGATTTTATGGGAGGTGTGGGCGGCGACGTGGGCGGCGAGCTTGCTGCCGGTGCCGGGGTTGACAGTGGATTTGATGACGAGGGTTTTGGGCCCGGTGGCGGCCTTGGCGACTTCCTTGGCGGCGTCGAAGAGGTAGGAGAGGTCGTAGCCGCCGCCCTTGGCGGGGGGCGTGCCGACGGCGAGGAAGATGACGTCGGCGGTGGCGGAGGCTTTGGCGGCGCCGATATCGAAGGAGAGGCGTCCGTGGGCGACTTCGTGTTTGATCATTTCGGAGAGGCCGGGTTCATAGATGGGGACGATGCCTTGGCGGAGCGATTCGACGCGTTTGATGTCAACATCGACGGCGCTGACTTTGTGTCCAAGGGCGGCGAGGCAGACGCCCGAGACGAGACCGACGTAGCCACAACCGATGACTGCAATTTCCATTTACGATTCCTTTGATATGGTGAGGTGCCGCGGGGGCAAGAAAGAGCCGGGCGCGTGTTGAACGCGCTCGGCGCGACAGAGACACTATCGACCAAATGAGGCAAGAACTTGGGGATTGTACGGCGCGGCGTCTACTCTACAAGCTCTCCGGTGACGACGTGAGGGGCTTTTGTGAAGTGGAAGCGTTGATGTTTATCGGCGGAGATGTCGATGGTGTCGCCATCGGTGAATTCGTCGTCGAGGAGTTTGATGGCGAGAGGGTTTTCGATTTCCTGCTGAATGACGCGTTTGAGAGGACGGGCGCCGAACTGGGGATCGTAGCCGAGCTCGGCGAGTTGAGTGCGGGCGTTGGGTTCGACCTGGAGGGAAAGGCCGCGGAATTTGAGGCGCTTTTCGAGTAGCTGGAGTTGGATATCGACAATGCGGCCGATGTGTTCTTTTTTGAGCGTATGGAAGATGACGGTTTCATCGACGCGGTTGAGGAATTCAGGACGGAAGTGCTGCTTGAGGAGGCCTTTGACCTGGGCTTCGATTTCCCACTCGGCGTCTTCTTTATCGGCGAGTTCCTGAATGACGGAACTGCCGATGTTGGAGGTCATGATGATGACGGTATTTTTGAAATCGACGGTGCGGCCCTGGCCATCGGTGAGGCGGCCGTCGTCGAGGACCTGGAGGAGGACGTTGAAGACGTCGCGGTGGGCTTTTTCGATTTCATCAAAGAGGATGACGGAGTAGGGTTTGCGGCGGACGGATTCGGTGAGGACGCCGCCTTCTTCGTAGCCGACGTAACCGGGGGGCGCGCCGATGAGGCGGGCGACGGAGTGTTGTTCCATGAACTCGGACATGTCGATGCGGATCATGGCGTCTTCGGTGTCGAAGAGAAACTCCGCGAGAGCTTTGCAGAGTTCGGTTTTGCCGACGCCGGTGGGTCCGAGGAACATGAAGGAGCCGATGGGACGGCGCGGGTCGCCGAGGCCGGCGCGGGAGCGTCGGACGGCGTCGGAGACGGCTTTGACGGCTTCTTCCTGGCCGACGACGCGGCGGCCGATGTAGGCTTCCATTTTCTTGAGGCGGTCGCGGTCGCCTTCGAGCATTTTGGTGACGGGGATGCCGGTCCACTTGGCGACGACATCAGCGATTTCTTCGGGGGTGACTTCCTCGCGGACGAGGGCGTTGTCGCCGCCGGATTTTAGCTGGGTATCGAGGGCGGCTTGTTTTTGATTGAGCTGGTTCTCGAGGTCGCGGATGGTGCCGTAGCGGAGGCGTGCGGCTTCTTCGAGCTGGCCTTTGCGGGAGGCTTCTTCGAGTTGATTGTTGGCGCGTTCAATCTGTTCGCGGATTTGCTTAATCTGGCGAAGGACGCCGACTTCCTGTTCCCACTGCGTGGTGAGCTTGGTGTTGCGTTCCTGAAGCTCGGCGAGCTGGCGTTCGCATTTGTCGAGTTGCTGCCTGGAGCCTTCGTCTTTTTCTTTGCGAAGGGCCTCGCGTTCGATTTCCAACTGCATGATGCGGCGGCGGATTTCGTCGAGCTCGCTGGGCATGGAATCGTTTTCGATACGGAGGCGGGAGGCGGCTTCGTCCATGAGGTCGATGGCTTTGTCAGGGAGGAAGCGGTCGGAGATGTAACGGTGGGAGAGAGTGGCGGCGGCGACGAGGGCGGAGTCCTGGATGCGGACGCCGTGATGGGTTTCATAGCGCGCTTTGAGGCCGCGGAGGATGGCGATGGTGTCTTCGACGGAGGGTTGATCGACGACGACGGGTTGGAAGCGGCGTTCGAGAGCGGGATCTTTTTCGAGATGCTTGCGGTATTCGTCGAGGGTGGTGGCGCCGATGCAGTGAAGCACGCCGCGGGCGAGCAGGGGTTTGAGGAGGTTGCCGGCGTCCATGGCACCATCGGCCTTGCCGGCGCCGACGACGGTGTGGATTTCATCGATGAAGAGGAGGACGCCGCCGGCGGCGGCCTCGACTTCTTTGAGGACGGCTTTGAGGCGGTCTTCAAATTCGCCGCGGAACTTGGCCCCGGCGATGAGGGCACCCATGTCGAGGGCGATGAGGCGCTTGTTTTTGAGGGATTCGGGGACATCGCCCTTGAGGATGCGCTGGGCGAGGCCTTCGACGATGGCGGTTTTGCCGACGCCCGGTTCGCCGATGAGGACGGGATTGTTTTTGGTGCGGCGGGAGAGGACCTGCATGCAGCGGCGGATTTCTTCGTCGCGTCCGATGACGGGGTCGAGCTTGCCCTGGCGGGCGATTTCGACGAGGTCGCGGCCGTATTTTTCGAGGGCTTGGAATTTGTCTTCGGGATTTTGATCGGTGACGCGGGTGTTGCCGCGGACCTCTTTGAGGGCGGCGAGGATGCCGTCACGCTTTACGGAGTTGACGGAGAGAATTTCCTTGGCGTTGGAGGCGATGTTGGCGAGGGCGAGGAGGAAATGTTCGGTGGAGATGTATTCATCCTTGAGGGAGTCGGCCTGTTTTTGGGCGTCGGCGAGGACGGCCTGGAAATCGCGTGAGGCATTGAGAGTGGCGCCGCCGCTGATGGAGGGGAGGCGTTTGAGTTCGGACTGAGTGATGGAGGCGATCCGGGAGACCTCGGTGCCGAGCTTGGCGAGAAGGGGGCGGACGATGCCTTCGGTATCCTGAAGGAGGGCGGCGAGGAGGTGGAGAGGGGTGAGTTCGGAATGGTGGAGTTGAGCGGCGGAGTTTTGGGCGGCGGCGATAGCTTCCTGGGCCTTGATGGTGAGCTTGTTCATGTTCATTTTGTTTTCCTCATCGGCGACAACGTATGACAGTTTAGGCGCAGCGCGTCGGGAGATGGGGAAGTAAATTGCAAAAAATGTGCCAGGGGAAAAGGCGGGATTGGGCGTGAGGAGGCGGGTCTATTTCGGACGTGGGCGTGGGGCGACTGTCAGGATGGCAGATTCCTGAGGTGGTCGCGGGCGAGAAGGGGGCCGGCCGGTGGGAGATCAGAGTTCCATGATTTCTTTGGTTTTGGAGGAGACGGCGTCTTCGACTTTGGATTCGAATTGCTTAAGGAGGGTTTGGATGTCGTCATGGGCCTGGGTGGATTGATCTTCGGTGAGCAGATTTTCTTTCTTCTCGTTGTCGACATGTTTCTTGGCATCGCGGCGGATGTTGCGGAGGGCGATGCGGCAATTTTCGGCCGCTTCTTTGACTTTGCCGCTGAGTTGGAGGCGTCGTTCCTGCGAGAGGGCCGGGAGGACGAGGCGGATTTGCTTGCCATCGGACTGGGGATTGATGCCGAGGTTGGCGGCTTCGAGTCCACGGATGACGTCTTTGAGGGAGGAGGGGTCAAAGGGTTTGATGAGGATGCTGGAGGCATCGGGGGTGGTGAGTGAGGCGAGGGCGCGGAGGTCGGTCTGGGAGCCGTAGTAGTCGATTTTGACGTATTCGACGAGGGCGGTGGAGGCGCGGCCGGTGCGCAGGCCGCGGAATTCGTGCTTGAGGTGGTCGATGGCTTTTTCCATGGAGGCTTCGGCGTCGAAGAGGATTTCGTCGATGGGCATAGTGGAAACTCCTGCACAGCCACATGGGCTGGTTGATTCTACGTTAAATACAAACTTATAAGTTTGAATCGGTGGGGTCCTCAAATTCCAAATTGGAAAGTGATCTGCGATTAAAATCCCTGATTTCGCTAGGTGCCAATGTCAATAAGTTAATGATGTCCGCCTGAGTGGTTGGGGGAAGTTTGTCGAGCAAGGGTTCGACCATTGCGTCGCGTAGCTCATGGGAGAGATTTTCAAAGCGTGGATCAACTATGCGCACACGTATCGAGGCGGAATTAAAACGATAAGCGTCGGTTTGTGGAAAAACCTCGCGCAAGACTTTTTCAACTAATCGCGTCTCGTCAGTTCGCATTGCTTCCCAACGGTTCATTGTCTGCTGACTCATGGCAACATACCTCTTACCCAGTCACAAGTTTCTTTCGCGGCTTTCAGAAAGCCGCGTGTTTCTCCGGTTGGCGTGCGTCCCGTTTCGTATCGCATTGCTGTAGACCATTCAAAGCGACGGAATTTTTTCACCAGCGCCACGGGTATCGGTTGGCCCATATTCTTCAGGAGACCCGCTAAAATTTCAAAGTTGTGCATTTTCTTACCCGAGGTGATCTTTTTTAGTGTGTCGGCCTGATCGGACATAAGGGGTCAACTGCAAAATCAGAGCCTTGAGAGTGCGTTCAATTGCATATCCGGCAAGATACATAGCATCTAGATTATACCCATTTTCACAGAGAAAATCCGCTGTCGTCAATCTTTGTTCAGCTGCGCGTTGAAAATCCCGAGCGGAGAGCGGGCCAATCCCTTGAACCATTGCTTACTCCACGGTGATGAGGGTGCCGATGGGTTCGCCGGAGACGACGCGGGCGATGTTGCCGGAGCGTTTGAGGTTGAAGACGATGATGGGGATTTTGCGTTCCATGGAGAGGGAGATGGCGGTCATATCCATGACGCGGAGGTTATCGGTGATGACTTGTCGGTAGGTGAGACGGGTGAAGAGCTTGGCGTTGGGATTTTTCTTGGGGTCGGAATCGTAGACGCCGTCGACCTTGGTGGCCTTGAGGAGGACGTCGACGCCCAGCTCGGTGGCGCGAAGGGCGGCGCAGGTGTCGGTGGTGAAGAAGGGGTTGCCGGTGCCGGCGGCGAGGACGACGACGCGGCCTTTTTCGAGGTGACGGATGACGCGGCGACGGATGAAGGGCTCGCAGACCTGGGCGACATTGATGGCGGAGGCGACGCGCGTGGGCTGGCCGAGGGTCTCGAGCATGTCTTGCAGGGCCATGGCGTTCATGACGGTGGCGAGCATGCCCATGTAGTCGGCAGTGGCGCGCTGGATGTGGCCGGCGTTGGAGAGGGTTTCGCCGCGGACGAAATTACCGCCGCCGACGACGACGGCGATCTGGACACCTGTTTTAGCAATGGCGGCGATCTGTTCAGCCATGCCTTCGAGTTCAGCGGCCTCGATGCCGAAACCGCTTTCTTTGCAGAGACCTTCGCCGGAGATTTTGAGGAGGATGCGTTTGTATTTGAGATCAGGCATGGGGGTCCTATCGTGTATGGGGCAGGGTGAGGGTTAAAGGTAAGGCGATGAGGCGGATTGTACTGAAAAGAAGGAGTAGCGTCTTGGGGAAACAGGGACATAAAAAAAGCCGCGATTTTCAATCGCGGCTTTAGAGGTTTCGGATCAGGCTTCGCCGACTTTGAAGCGGGCGAAACGGACGATAGTGAGTTGGGCACCTGAGGCCTTGGCGGCGGCGGCTACGAGGTCGCGGATTTTTTGTTTGTCATCTTTGACGAAGGGCTGCTCGACGAGGACGATTTCGGCGAAGACCTTGTCGAGTTTTCCGGCGACGATTTTTTCCTGAATTTGGGGCGGCTTTTTGGTGTCGAGGTCTTTTTTGGCATTTTCGGTTTCGGTGACGATCACGGAGGCGGGGATGGTGGAGCGATCCACGGCGACGGGGACTTGGGGCATGCCGGCGGTGACGTGCATGGCGACTTCGGAGACGAGGGATTTGACGGGGTCAGACGCGGCTCCATCAATCTGAACGAGGGCACCGACCTGGCCGTTGTGGTGGACGTAGGTGCCGACGATGCCGTTGGTGGTGGAGAAGCGCACGAGGCCGGTGACGGCGATATTTTCTTTGAGGGAGCTGCCGATGAGCTCTTTGATGGCGGCGTCGATGGTGCGGCCGGAATTGTCCGGGTAGGGGAGGGCTTGGAGTTGATCGGGAGAGGTCACGTCGTTTTTGAAGGCGACATCGAGAAGGTCGGCGAGGAGCTTGGTGAAGAGCTCATTGCGGGCGACGAAGTCGGTCTGGCAACCGAGGCGGAGAAGGATGCCGAGCTTGTTATCGGGGGAGATTTTGGCGGCGACGAAGCCTTCTTTCATTTCGGTGGACTTGGGGGTGGCACCTTTGGCCACGCCGCGTTCGCGGAGGAGGGCGATAGCTTTTTCGATATCGCCATCGGCATCGGCGAGGGCTTTTTTACATTCCATCATGCCGGCGCCCGTGCGGTCTTTGAGGGACATAACATCTTTTGCGGTGAATCCTGCCATTGTGATTTCTCGCTTGCTAAAGGATACTGATTTCGTGGAATGACCGGATCCAAAACGGTCGAATTCCGAGTCCGGAGAGTGTACGCTGATAAAGAGTTTTCGACAAGCCACGGCGAGGTTGAAGCAGCAAATGAACGCGAATAAACACGGATTTTGGTGTGTGGGGTGTGTGATAATTGGGATGGCGGTGGGGTTTGCGCTAGGGGACGGGACGGAAGTGAATGCGAGCTCGGCGAGTGGGCCGGCGAGCACGCGCGCGGTGGCGAAAGTGGGGGAAATACGGGGTGTAATCAAGAGCAAGCAGGCGATTATGCGGGCGGCGGCGATCGATAGGGGGTGGGCGGATGTGTTGAAGACGAGTGGGGAGGCGTGCAAGGATGAGTTTGTCTATGAGGGAAAGGTGGAGGAAAAGACGGGGGAGGTGGTGATTGGAGGATTGCTGCCGGGGAGAAGATATGATTTGGTGGTGTGGACGCTCGGGGCGAAGGATGAACAGACGCGGTGGGAGGGCGTGAACATGGAATTTGTGCGGGAAATAAAAGTGGAAGAAGAAGCGGAAGAAAAAAAGGTGAGGGGGGAGGATCGGAAGTGGATTGAGGAATTTGTGGGGAAGATTCCTTCGTTTTACGACAAGAGCCGGGTTTTGTGGATGGCGGCGGATCAGAAACATGCGACGGTTTTGGTGGAACTGATGCGGACCCGCGATTTTTACGCAGATAAAGGGGGTGAAGTGATTTACCGGGTGGAATTGTGGTACTTTGAGAACTATTTCGGGGGGTGGGAGAAGGATCGGAATACGGAGAAGGTGCTGGTGCGGTGGCGGGGGAAGGGGGAGAAAGTGCGGCAAAACTGGCAGTTTGTGCCGGGTCTGGGGGGGGTGGAGGTGGATGCGGTGACGGGTAAAG
>JBBRWV010000093.1:0-14980 GCA_038248985.1 Phycisphaerae bacterium | reverse complement strand
CCTCCCCATCCCCGAAATCACCCAAATCCATCAAACCCTCGCCTACCTCGCCCAACCCGAAGACCTCCTCTATCTCCGCAAGTTCATTTCCAACAAAGACTTAGACCCCGACCTCCGCGCCTCCGCCATATGGGCCCTGGGCAAACTCCACCTCAACACCCCCACCCCCGACCTAATCTCCCAACTTTCCAGTCGCACCAACGATCGTTCAATTGGCTTAACAGCCGAAAGTGACATTGTCCGCCGTATGGCCACCGTGGCGCTCGGTTTTATCGGCGGTTCTTCGGCGGCGGCTGCCGTCACGGATAAATCGTTTGATGACACCGCTACCGCAGAGCAGCGTCTGGCCCGCCGTTGGGCGCGTATGCGTATCAGGCAAAAACAGGAGCCATCCATCTTTGAAATCCGTCGCAACCCCCCATCCTTTCTCGAACCTGTGGAAAACCCTCACTTGAAGTAACTTCCTCTCCGTCAAGCCTGTCGATCATACAACTTCACCCTTTCTGCTAACGAAAGATCCTACATGACCACCCCCGCAACGCTCGATGCCTTTTTCCCTGGCCAACTCTGGCCAGACAACAACGGTGTTCACATCAACGCCCACGGCGGAGGCATACTCCTCCATGCTGGCACCTACTACTGGTTCGGCGAACATAAAATCGAGGGCTCCGCCGGCAATGCAGCCCATGTCGGCGTTCACTGTTACTCCTCCACCGATCTCTACAACTGGAAAGACGAAGGCATCGTCTTGCCTGTTTCTGATGACCCCGCCAGCGACATCGCCAAAGGCAACATCATCGAACGCCCCAAAGTCATCTACAACACCGCCACGAAAAAATTCGTTATGTGGTTCCATTTGGAGTTCAGCGGTAAAAAATATTCCGCCGCACGAACGGCCACCGCCATCAGTGACTCGCCCACAGGCCCTTACACCTTCCTCCAGTCCTTTCGCCCCAACGCCAGCCACTGGCCCGTCAACGTCGCCGAAGACTCCAAAAAGATTCTTTCCCCCGAAGAAGCAGGCGCCATCGCCACCCTCCATCTCCCCGGCGGCCCCGTCCCTGATTATCCCACAGACATTCTCTACCGCCGCGATTTCGCCGGCGGCCAGATGTCGCGTGACATGACCCTGTTCGTGGATGAGGATGGCGTCGGTTACCACATCCATGCTTCTGAAGACAACGGCGTCCTGCACATCTCCCAGCTCAGCCCCGATTTCACCACGACATCCGGCAAATACGCCCGCTTCTTCCCCGGCCGCTTTCATGAAGCCCCCGCGCTCTTCAAGCGTGAAAACAAATACTACCTGCTCTCATCCGGTTGCACCGGCTGGGATCCTAACGAAGCACGCTCCGCCGTCGCGGATTCCATCTGGGGGCCGTGGACCGAACTCGGCAACCCGTGCATCGGTCCCGGCGCGGAAGTTACCTTCGGCGGGCAAGCCACGCATGTTCTCCCCGTGGCCAATGTCCCCGATGCATTCATTTTTTTGGCCGATCAATGGCGTCCCAAGAACGCTATCGATGGTCGCTACTTATGGCTTCCGATTGAATTCGACAACGACAAACCGCGCATCGAATTTCTCAACTCGTGGGACCTTGATTACTTCACCGATCGCTGACCCCTCGACGCGGTGAACGCCGAGGGGCCATATTGCAATCGTCGAATCAATCCTTGGCTACCGTCACGGCGCCCAAACCCGTGATCCAAAGCGTTCCGCCATCCGCTGCATTCACTTCGACCCGTAAGGCCGAAGTCTCCAGCGTGGGAAACGACAACCAGCGATAGTTGAAGTGCCAGTTCTCCCAGCCGTGGATATTGTCCCAGTCGGCCTTGTATTCGATGGGCTTCCACGCATCGGCACCAGCGTTCGCGGCGCCCCCTTCTTTACCCGTGTAAGTCAGCAACCGAAACTTGTCGGCGTTACTGTACAGAAATACGCCGCTCAATTTCTGCGGCTTATCCCACGTAAGCGTATAGCTCACCGGCGTTTTCAACGCAGCTTCCTTTAGCTCCACAGCCCATCCCGAACCCTTGGGCAGACCTGCCGCAGCCTTCACGGTCTCCTTCGGCTCGCTGCTACCGGTCGCCTTGGAGGTCACATTTTCCAGTCGGTTCTTGTAAGCGTGCAGGTACACCAACTGTGATCCGCCGGCGGTGCGCACATCTTTGAAGTAGAGCGCTTTGACGGTTGTGCCCTTGGGCAAGGTGCTAAACCGCAGATACTGCGAAGGCGTGTCAAACGCTACCTTCTTCCACTCCGCTTCTTTGGACACATCAGGAACTTCCTTCACATCGCCCCCCACATAGAAAAGCTCGCCATTGTTGGTGGATTCTTTTCCTTCGCCCAAATTCGCCGGCGTTGCCGCCAGCGTCCCCACTTCCATCGCCTTCTTCAGCACGATCAAATAACCAAACGTGGTTTCTTTATTCTTCTCTCCTTCGGCCAATTCCAGTTGATTGTAATTCCAGTTCTCCGAAGTCGGAATCAAGCCCAGGGCACGGCGCACATTCCAGTAATGCACGGCTTCGGCTTTCCCATTCACAATTGTTTTGCAGCTATCAAAGTCAATTGCTGCCTCCGTGAAGGCCGGTACAAATGTGCCAAACTTATCCAGACGTGTCGCGTCGTCAGTCTTCTTGCTGGTGGCCTCGGCAGTCGCGGGTGCCGGTTCGGCGATCACCCGGACCGACATTCCCACCACCATGGCGAGTACTGCGGCAGAGGCCAGCTTTCCAAAGCTCCAAATCCGTTTCTGATTCATCGTTTCGTCCTTCAGCATGTTTGACAGTCCTTTTCAAAAAAGTGTTTTGATGCCTCATTGGCCAAACGACCGCACAATAGGTCGCCTGACTTTACGGATCAAGCTTTTTCTTATACCACGATCAATAACGCACTAGATATCCGACAAACGAGGCATCCCTGAGCTTTATTGCGAAACTTGGTTAGAAAATATTGGGAGCAGCATCCTTTGGCCATCCTTCGCCGCGTGCGGGAGACCCAGTGGACTGTCCAGTTTTAGCCCCCAGACGTCGCGCCTGAAAGAATGTAAGCGAAGGAGGCGCAAGGCGGTAAAACGATTTTTCGGCTTGGTGTGCTTAATGCAGGAAAACTCTTTATAGTATTCCCAAGCTAGAGATTCGCATTCGCCTACCGCCAAGACACCCGCTAAAATTCGCCGTATTCAATTTGGAGACCAAAGAAATGAATTGTCCGAAATGCCAGGCCGCCATGGAGCCAGTCACGTTTGATGAAGTTACGGTGGACCGCTGCACCAACTGCAAAGGCATTTTCTTCGATGCCACCGAATCACGGCAACTCAAGCACAAAAAAGGCGCCGAATCCATCGATACCGGTGATACCCGGGTCGGTCGCCAAATGGATAAAATCACCGATATTGAATGCCCGCGCTGCAAGACCAAAATGATCCGCATGGTGGACGTCGATCAACACCATATCGACTACGAGGCCTGCACCGTTTGCTTCGGCATTTTTCTCGATGCCGGCGAGTTCAAAGATCTCAAGAACTTCACGATCTCCGACTATCTCAAGGGCCTCTTTCACCACAAAAAACCTTAACCGAAGAATAACCGCGTGATTGATACAAGGCGGGAACATGCAGGTTGATGCCTCAATACCTTCCCGCGATTCTGTTACTGTCGACATTGCGCCGCCGAATCGAACCCTCTACATTATCGACGGACATGCCCAGATCTACCGTGCCTATTACGCGGTGATGGGCTTGCGCTCGCCCAAGGGCGAGCCCACCAACGCCACCTTTGGCTTTGTCGGAATGCTTTTAAAACTGCTGCAAACTCGCAAGCCCACCCACATCATCCTGGCGATGGATGCCGGTTCCAGTGGACGTGAAATCCTCGACGCATCCTACAAAGCTCAGCGTAAGCCCATGCCCGAAGATATGCCCCCGCAAATCGACCGCATTCTCCAGATCGTTGAAATGGCCGGCATTCCTATCTACCGGCAGGACGGCTTCGAGGCCGACGATGTCATCGCCACGCTGGTGCGCCAGGTGCGCACCGATGCCGCGTGCGCGGATTGCCGAATTTACATGGCCACCAAGGACAAAGACCTCGATCAGCTCATTGATGACCGCGTCAAAATGTTCGACATCCAGACCAACGAAGAAATCGATGCCGCCGGTCTCCTGGCCAAGAAAGGATACACCCCTGCCCAGGCGCGCGATGTCCTCGCGCTCACCGGCGACAGTGTCGATAACATTCCCGGCATTCCCGGCGTCGGGCCCAAGACTGCGGCCAAATGGATCGCCGAATATGGCTCCATGGACGCGCTGCTGGCCAATAAGGATGCCATCAAAGGAAAAATTGGCGACGCCCTTCGCGCCAACCTGCACCTGCTGGAAAATTCGCGCAAGCTCGTCGAACTCCAGTTCGATGTGCCCATCGCTCCCCTCGACTGGGAAAAAACCACGGTCAAGCCCGAGTTGCTCCCCCGCCTCGCTCCCTTATTTCAGGAACTGGGATTCAATCGCATGCTCGCGCAACTGGAAAACGTGGTCGCGATGTATCGCGGTGAATCACCCACTCCGCAACCGTCCACCGTCCAAAAAGCCGCAACAAAATCGCCGACACCGCCAACGCAGCCACAAACCACCAACACCGGCGAAGAACTCGGCGGTCTTTTCGCCTTGGAACCCGAGGAACCTGCGAAAGCACTCCCGGCCATTACCGATGACGAAATACCAACCGCTCCGTCGCCGATGCGGACCGGCCTCAAACCCGTCGAGGGCGAATTCATCCTCATCAACACTCCGGAAAAACTCGAAGCCCTGGTCACTGAGTTGCTTGCCCAGGATGCGAAATGGATCGCCGTGGATACCGAGACCGACGCCCTCGGAAGCATGGCGTCCAATCTCTGCGGGATCTCGCTTTCCGCACGGGAAGGCCGCTCCTTCTACATTGCCATCAAAGGAACCGGCGACGTGGTGCTCAACATCGCCGACGTTCGCCGCATACTCGGTCCCCTGCTCGAAGATCCGCGCATCCCCAAGATTGGCCAGAACCTGAAATACGACATCAACTCACTGCGCAAAGCCGGCATCACGCTTGCCGGCGCTGCGTTCGATACCATGATCGCCAGCTACGTTCTCGACTCCACGCGCATGAGCCATGGTATGGATGCGCTGGCCGCCGATCTCCTCGGTCTGCAGCCCATCCCGATTCAGGATCTCATCGGCACTGGAAAAAAACAAATCAGCTTCGCCGACGTCCCCCTCGATCGTGCCTGTCGCTACGCCGCGGAAGATTCCGATGTCACGCTTCGGCTTGCCAACCTGATGGCTCCGCAAGTCGAAAAACTAGGATTCACCAAACTGCTCTACGACCTCGAAATGCCGCTGATGCACGTGCTGGCCGACATGGAGTACCACGGTGTGCGCATCGACACCGTACTTCTGAAAAAACTCTCCGCGGATATTTCCGAAAAACTGGTAGTGCTCGCCGCCCAGATCACCGCTGCGGCAGGAATGCCCTTCAATCACGACTCTCCCAAACAGTTGGCCGACGTCCTGTTTAATCACCTCCACCTCCCCGTCATAAAACGTTCCAAAACTGGCGCCAGCACCGATATCACCGTACTGGAAAAACTCGCCGACAAGCACCCCGTACCCGCGCTCATCGTCGAATATCGCCAACTCACCAAGCTCAAGAACACTTACCTCGATACGCTCGCCAAACTGCCTAACGCCGTCACACAGCGCGTCCATGCCCACTTCAATCAAACCGTTGCCGAAACCGGACGTCTCAGCAGCAGTGATCCCAATCTGCAAAACATCCCCGTCAAAACCGAAATCGGCCGCGAAATTCGCCGCGCTTTCATCGCCGCGCCCGACCACCTGCTGATCGTCGCCGATTACTCCCAGATCGAACTGCGCATGCTCGCTCATTTCTGCGGCGAGCCTGCCCTCCTCGAAGCGTTCGAAAACAATCATGATGTCCACCGTCTCGTTGCCGCAGAACTCAACCACGTCACCGAAGACGCCGTCACCCCCGAGATGCGTGCCGTCGCCAAAACCGTCAACTTCGGAATCATCTACGGACAAACCGGCTTCGGTCTCGCCGAGGTCCTCAAAATCCCCCGCGAACAAGCCGACGCCTACATCACCGCGTACAAGCGTCGCTTCCCCGGCATCGAACAATTCACCCACGAATGCGTTCAGCAAGCCTGCGTCCACGGCTGGGTGGAGACCATCCTCGGCCGCCGGCGCGCCATCCCCGATATCAACTCCCCCGTCCAGGCCCGTCGCATGTTCGGCACCCGCGCGGCCCTCAACTCCGTCATCCAGGGTTCCGCCGCCGATCTCATCAAACTCGCCATGGTCAACATCCACAAGAAACTCCAATCCCCCGCCTTCATCGACTGCCGCCTCATCATGCAAATCCACGATGAGCTCGTGCTCGAATGTCCCACCTCCCGCGCCAACGAAATGTCCACGTTTATCAAACGCGAAATGGAGTCCGCCATGACCCTCCGCGTTCCCGTAAAAGTGGACCTGGGCATCGGCCCCAACTGGCTGGAAGCCAAGTGAAAAATTTGCGCATGCCTTCTGCATCACGCATCCTCCATTGAATTGCCGACGCATATTTTGGCCGGTCCTTTCACTGCAACTTTGCCCTCCCTCGCCCGTTTATCTCTCCAGACTGCATTAGGAAATGCGAATGGCCAGCCCAGCATCCGCAGATCGGCTCTTCGAAGCCGCCGTAAACGCCAATATGGGGCGACTTATCGGGCTCGCCCGCGCCATGCTCGGTGCGCCGACACGCGATTCCAAAAGCCCCGAAGATCTTGTGCAGGACGCCCTGCTCCGGCTCTTCCGGCAAAAAAACGCCTACGACTGGTCCGATGGCGGCTGGAGCCTCATGGCCAAGTCCGTCGCCCGCAACGTGATCAGTTGCCGGCGCAGAAAACTCGGCAGTTCCCTGGACGCCGATGAAGCAATCTACGAAATGCTCGGCGAAGAGCAGGACCCCGCCGAACGCATCATCAATGAAGAGGCCACCACCCTCATGCGGGTTCGCATCGAAGCTCTCCCCCAGGATTGGCGTGAGGCTCTGGTCCTCCGCGAACAGCAAGGCATGGCCTATAAAGATATCTCCGAGATGCTCAACGCCACTGAGGCGCAAATTAAAACCTGGCTCCATCGCGCTCGGGCTCGTTTGCTCGAACAAATGGCTGAGGAAGATAAAATGGCCCAGGAAACCCGTGACGGCGCGCCGCACCCCCGCGGCAAGCGGTCACATGAATAAGGATCGAGGTGTGATATGACACGCCAGACAACTCGTCAATTGCTCGATGAATATCTGGACAACGAACTTTCCCCCGCCCAGCGCGCCGAGATCGAAGCCTTGCTCCGCCAAAACCCCAACGCCTCCGCCCTCGCGGAAAAAATGAAACGCGAACGCGCGCTCCGTCTGGCCGCTCTCGCAGCCTTCAATCCCGCCACCGATGACGCCGAAGCTGCCGCGGTCCGCATGATCGGCTCCATGCAGGACGCCGCCAACTCCCCCGTTGCGCGCATCGGTCCGTCCGTCTGGCTCAAACGTTTTGGCACTATCGCCGCGGGCCTCATTATTCTCGCCGGCGCATTCACCGTCGGTCGCATCACCGCCCCCGAAACTGTCCGCACCTTCGAAATTACCCACGTCATTGATCGCACCACCCATCTCGTCACCTACACCGCCGATGGAGAACACAAAACCCAGAGCTTCGCCAGTGCCACCGAGGCCCAGGAATTTGTCGAACAGCTTGAACTCAAACACGCCATCGGCACCGCTCTGGCCAGCATTGATCAGCCCGGTAACTTTTAGCTTATGAAATTTCCTCACGCGCACATGCACAACCGGACCAACAGAAAGGAATGAGTATGGCCCCCCACCTGCGAAATAAAACGCTCGCCCTCGTCTCCGCCGCAGCGTTGGCAGCCGGAATCCTTTCACCTCTGTCTTTCGCCGCCGATTCTCCTGTTGTTCCCACCACCCACGCGGGTGACACCGAACCTCTCAAGCAATTGTCCAAGGCCTCGCAGGCCCTCTACGGCAAAGTCTCCGCGGGCATGATCCGCGTCAAAGTCGATGTCAATCCTTTCGCCGGTCTGCCGGACACATTCCGCAAGGAATTCGACGAATGGGTCAAGCAACAAAGCCCTGAAGGCCCCGGCGGTCCACCGCCTTCCGGCGATAAGAAAAAAGAGCGTCCCGAGCGCGCGGATCGCCCCGAGCGTTCTGATCGTCCCGAACGCCCACGGGAACGCACCTCCATCGAAACTCCCGCGCCCCTGCCCGACTCCTCCAAAAGCGATGTCCGAAGACCCAAATGGGGCGATGGCAACAGTGGCTCCCCAGTGGCCACTCAACCTGGACGTTCAGTGAATCCCGGCAATTCACCCGGCAACCCCCGAACCGGCCGCGACCTCATGTTCCGCCGCTTCATCGAAGAACGCGTCAAAAATGCCAACCCCGAAAATGCGCCCAAATGGAAAATGCTCGGCATGCGCCTCGAAATGACACGCCTCTCTCAAAGTGGTGACGCACGCGCCGTCGTCATCGATCCCGACGGCCACGCGGTCCTGCTCGGCGGCGCTATTCGTGAAGGGCAAAAAGATATCCCCCTCAAAGCACTGGCTCCCGACGACTCTGAGCTCAATGTCAAAATCGTCGGTGCGCTTGTCCCCCGCGGCCTGGCCATCGTTAAGCTCGAAAAAACCGCCGCCGCGACTGCCCTGAAAACCGCCGATTCGCGCCACGCGCCGGGCGAGCTTCTCATGTCCATAGCCGCCGGCACCGGTGCCGCATCCTGGATTGTCGTCCCCCATCGTGAAGCCAAACGCACAGAAGAACGCTTCGCCATCCCTGGCGATGAACGCGGACCCACTTTTCTTTTCAACACCGATGGAGAACTCTCCGCCATCGGATTCGACCGCTACGCACTCCCCATAAGCTCCATTCAAAAAGACCTTCAATGGATCATCGAAAATAATCAGGACATCGTGCCCAAACAGTTGGGCGTCAAATATGAACCGATAATGCCCAACTCCCCCGTGCGTACGGCGAACTCCAGCCTCGGCTCGCGCCCTGCCGTCCTCGTTCAGGAGATTGTCAAAGATTCCCCAGCCGACAAAGCCGGATTGCTCAAAGGCGACATCATCGTCAATATCGATAAAAAACCCATCTGGATGCTCCCGCAAATCCTCGCCGACCTCTCCACGCGCACCGGTAATGCCCCTATAGGCATCATCCGCAACAATGCCGAAATGACTCTCGAACTCCCTCTCGAGTCGCCCCGCTGATCAACTTTCCCATACAATGAAAAAAGACCCGAACGCTGCTCCAGCTTCGGGTCGTTCTTTTTGCCCAATAACGATTCACCTTGTCCCCTTCCAGACCCTCCCCTACGGATGGGTCTGTGTCGTCGGTTGAGTTTGCGCCTCCTGCGTCGACTTCTCCGACCGATAGCTTGAGGCAATATCCGCCGGCGTCTGAATGGGCGGCGGCCCCGCCTGCACCATGAATCTCGCCTCGATTGCCTCCGATTTGGTCAGTGTCGCCAGCATCTCCACCACGCGCTGATACGAAATGCCAATAAATGGTACCTTCGGATCATAAGACGGTTCCTTCGGGTCCGGGGCAAAGGCCAGCTTCGCCACCAGGAACGGCAGGTTCGGCGTCGCCTTAAGTTTCACCGTGCGATCACCCATCGGTGAACGCCAGTAAAGCGTCGCGCTTTCACGGGGTGCCACCTCCGCCGCTCCGTTCGCTCCTCCCGTCGCCGCAGACGCGACCGTCGTGCCCCCTCGGGGCACCTCCGCCGCTTCCTCGTCCACGTTCACCGTCAACAGATTGTCCGGGCTCACATACAACGTCCCGGGAGGCAACTCAATCGTCCGCCCAATAAATGCGATTCGTGGCTGCGCCGTCTGCGTTACAAAAATCAACGGCGGTCCATCCGTCGGCACCACATCAATAAGGAACTTGTCGCGTACCGAAAAAGTCAACAATCCGGTCCGCGCATTCACATTCACCAGACCCTGGTATCCCAGGATGCGCTCGTTGCTGTCCGTCGAATGCAGCATGTCCGCAAAGACCTGTGTCGCCCGCAGCGTGTCCGCGCCACGCGATACCTCCACCAGCGATTTGTACGCCTCCCAACGCAACGGGCTGGTCGTGTCCCGCGCAAACTCCTGCACGATCACCAACCCCTTTACATCCTGCATCGCCGCGCCGGCACGGGCGGACCAAAACCGCACGGTCGGATTCGGATCCAAATACGCTGCTTCCAGGTAATCCCGCAATATCGATCGCCCCAAACCCTGCAAGGCCAGGCTCAAGCTGCGATGCGGCGCGTCCGGCTCCGCCAGCGCCGCGATCAACTCGCGTGCCTTGCGCTCCGTAAATCCCGCCGTGTCCTGCGCCATATACATGTGCTTGACCACTTCCAGAAAATACGCCGGATCACTATTGAATGCCGGCGGAATTCGCAGCGTTACGATTGCGTCATTCTCTGCCTGCGCATAGCGATCACGTCCCGGGAAGCGGCTGTTCACCGCACGTTCAATGCTCGCCGTACGCATGTGGGACGGTGAAAACATCTGCAATCGAATCTCCCGATCCACCGTCACCACACCCCCGCCAATCACTCGCCCGATGCGCTGCGACCGCGCGGCCTTTCCCTTCGTTGCTCCCGGTGCCCCGGCTCCTGGTTCCCCTTCCGGCTCCATAATCACCTCGAGTGACCCGGCCATAAATACCGGCCCTCGTCCCAGCGCAATTGCCTTGGTATCAATTCCCGTATCCGCCGACAAGCCAATCTGCTTCAAGATGCTCGTCCACAATATCCCGTTCTTCAGCGATTCCGTCTGCGTATTCGCCAGCGCATTGATCGTCAAATCAAACCGCGTGCCTATCCGCGCCAGCGGTGGAATCTCGCCTCGCACTTCCACCGCCGCGATCTGCTTGCTACTCAAAATCAATTCCGGCTTGATGTCTTCCGTCCCCTTCGAATACGAATTCGCCCCCGTCTTGTACAACTCGTCCAGCAGATAATTTCTCACCGATGGCGGCATATCCGGCGACCCCGTGTTCGGCAGGTCCGCGACAATCCCATACCCCTCCACCGTCAGCGGCGCAGAATCCGCCAGCACCGAATATTCTCCAATCGTCCCCCGCAACGCCGGATGTACCAGCGCCGTGCGCTCCCGCATGTCCACGGGGGCTTTCCCGTCTCGCGTGGAATCCGTATTGCAGCCCGTTAAGCCTGCAAAAATTCCCGCCGTCGCCACCGCCGCAAAAAGCGCCGCCTGAATGTAGGTCTTTGCCATTCGTTTACTCCACACAAGTTGTACGAAAACCATCACGCCAAACTACTATTGTATCGTAAACCGCTCAGCCACCGAAAGACCAATTCCCTCAGTTGAATAGATCTTGCTGGGTCGGATCTTCTTCCTGCGAACGCTTAAATGCGTCCTGCGCCTCATCCACCAACTGACGCACATCCTGAAATTCCCGATACACCGACGCGAATCGCACGTACGCAATCGGGTCCACCCGGCGCAAATGCTTCATCACGCACTCCCCTATCGACTGGCTCGGAACTTCCCGCGCAAAAGTCCGCGAGACCTCCTCCTCCACCGCATCCACCATCTTCGAAATCAATTCGCTGCTGATCGGCCGCTTGTAACACGCCTTCTGAATCCCCGTCATGATGCGATTGCGATCGTACGGTATCCGCGTCCCGTCCTTCTTGATCACCGTCAGCCGCACCGTGTCTTCGATCCGCTCGTACGTCGTGTAACGCCGGTTGCAACTCTCACACACGCGCCGCCGCCGTATCGCCGCGCCATCCTCGACTGGACGCGAGTCAATCACACGGTCTTTACCGTCAACGTGACAATACGGGCAACGCATGTAAATTCCGGTTCGACGCTATTGGAGTAACGCTAACTGCCAGCGGCAACCCCGTCAACGACCCTCCACCGCTTATCTCCCCCCTCCGCCCCGCCCTTCGGCGACGAATCACCCCCCTGCTCTATTCCCCCGGTCCCCACTTTCCCTCCCAGAATCGCTTCGGAATCCAACGCCGCAAAAACGCAACGACCCGCCACGTATCACGTCGCGGGTCATTGATCCTGCTCCGATTGCCAACGCCCCGCCAACCCCTCTTGCTTCACCCTCCACCGACCTTCCTGCTACGAACCCGCCGAGGCATCGTCATGCAGGTCCATCTTGTAATACAGCGTACGCCGCGGCAGACCGAGCACCTTCGCCAGCTCCACCTTCGACAATGACGGACTGTTCTTCGACGCCTGGTTGATCAACGTCTTTTCAAACGTCTCCACCGCCTGCTTCAGCGTCAACCGCCGGCTGCGAATCAACGCCACCAGATGGTCCGCCACTTCCGAGGGAATCATTTCGCTGCGCTGAACCTGGTCCGCGGCTTCAAATAAATGCTTCGGCAAATCGCTCAGCTCAAAACGATCACCCGAGCTCTTAAACACCAGCGACTGCCGGATAATGTTCTCTAACTCGCGCACGTTGCCATCGCCGGCCTTGCGTTTCAGCAGCTCAAACACCAGCGGATCAATGTCGCGGATGACGTCCGAGCAATAATGCTGATATTTGTTCACAAAATGTGTCACCAGCAGGGGAATATCTTCGATCCGCTGACGAAGCGGAGGCACAGCCAGATGAATCACGTTCAAACGTTGATACAAATCCAACCGGAATTCGCCTTTGGCGACTTTTTCCTGCAGCGAAACATTCGTCGCGGCGATCACCCGCACGTCAATCGCCTCTTCTTTGTCGGAACCTACCGGCATGACGCGTTTTTCCTGCAATACTCGCAGCAATTTGGGCTGCAAATGCAGCGGAAGCTCGGAAATTTCGTCCAAGAAGATCGTGCCTTTATTGGCAGTACGGAAATATCCCAAACGGATATCTGTTGCGCCGCTGAAAGCACCTTTCGTATGGCCGAACAATTCGGATTCCGCCAACGTGCCGGTGATTGCCGCACAATTCACAGGTGTGAAATTAAACTTGCCGCGCTTGGGGTCTAGACGGTGAATGGCCTCGGCCAGTAACTGTTTGCCGGTGCCCGATTCTCCATGTATAAGTACTGTAGCGTCAGAGACTTGCGCACCGCGATAGACTTGCACAATGAGATCCTGCATGGCTGGGCTGACGGCCTTGATGCCGACTGCTTCCAGCAACGCTTTGGGATCAGTCTTGCGTGCAGCCAAGACCGGCACGGGAATCTGCTCAATGGCGTGGGTGAGACGCGCTTCCCAGCCGGGAGCGTCAGTATCGATGAAATGCGAAACGCCCAAACGAACCGCCTGGCAGCAAAGCTCCAAGGGGGTGCCGTTTTGGGTCAAGAGAATGACATTGGGACGATCCGTAAATGCAGCAAGGCGATTCAGGATTTCAAATGCAGGAGTATTATCGGAACTAGCTGGATCAATCGGGATTTCGACCCGGCCGGCGCGCAGTGAGAACATGCTCAGCACGATGGTACTGTAATGACCAACTACTTCACTTAATTGCGAAAGAAGTTCCGCATGCGACATTTCAACAATGTCGTATACATCGGACTTGCGCCATTGATTGAGTATCGCGGACTCGCCGCTATAAACAATGTTGGCGGTGACGGATGGGATAGTCGTACCCAAGCTTTACTCCCTCCCGCAAGCTGGCTAATGCAGGTCAGCTTACGAAAACAACCTTGTCCATCGTTCCGCGCTTCGTTCAGGCTCTCTCTTACCGAATCGGATATGCTTACTTATTCGGCTTCCTGAACAATCAAAAACGCGCGTCGATGGCGAAATGTGATATAAAGTATGTAACCCCGATTTCCGCAGAGTCAAATAGTATTTAAATATTTTCGGACGTTACGCTACTTTTTGCGTCATACTGGCACTTAACAGGCAAGAATACTCCATTCAATCACAGGAGTTGAAATAATGAGAATCGGCAGAATCCTTGGCGGAGTCATTTTCTGCGGGGTGCTTATTCATATAAGTGCTTGTCAGGAAACGAGTAAAACTACTACTGATGCCATCAAAATGATCCGCTTGTCTGATGATCATAACGATACGGGAACCCAATTGCAACGGTTATTATTAGACTTTGAACAACCCAATCCGCCGGTCCAATGGTCCAGCCCAAAAGACAATTTGTCTATATTCAAAAGTCAAGCCATGCTAAAAGTACCTATCGAAAAAGGCGTGGTTACGGGCGAAATCGAGGCGACGGATTCATCGCCTATTCCCACGCTTATTCGCACCAGCGTTAGGCCCTCCAATGGTCTTTGGTCGTTGAAAGTGCCGCTGCCGGCGGTTCCGACACCGACGCTCTTTACGCCTGGCGCGGTCGTCCATGCGTTACCTAAGCCATTGGATGTACAGGACTTCGATACTTTGGTTTTGCGGGTGATGCACACCGGGGCCGTTGCTGAGAGCGGCCAGTACGCGGTGGCGACGGCGCTCGTGGATGATGGGGGCAATACGGTATCTGGGGACCGTTATATCGTTACGACGCAATGGCAAAATGTGCCTTTGGATCTTCAATTTGCCGCCGATCAAGGAGTGGATCTGAGCCGCATCGCCGCCGTCGCCCTCGTTGTAACCCCTTTGAATAAAGACACTTCCAGCAGTACTACCCCCCCACCTGCCGAGACAACCACTGCGCCTAAGGCCCCCTCCGGCCCAGCGGCTCAAATGCCCATTTTTGACCTGCAAACCGATGCCTGGGCCCTGCAGACGAGTCGCAAGTCGTATTTTGGCAGGCGCTTGGGGCCAGCGAAAAGCTTTTATGCCCAGCGGCAGGGCGGCCGCATTCGCGTAGGGGTGGTGGATGAGTACGAGGTGACCTTTCATGAGCGCGCGGGCATAGCGCGGCCCTGGCTGACTATCACACAAGGGGCCGGTGTGGGGGTGATGAAGCGGGTCGTTTT
>JBBRWV010000092.1:0-15284 GCA_038248985.1 Phycisphaerae bacterium | reverse complement strand
CGCGCCGTGCACCACCACTACCCGCAGCCTACTCAAGGGTTCCGAGATTCCATAGTTATGCTTCGTTGAACGGTATTGGGGTTAAATTTGAGGGTTTGTGAGGATGCGGAGCGCGAGGGGGCAAATCGTAAGGGGCGTCAGGTACCCTGACGGGGGAAGAAGGAATCCCCATGACGCAATCGTCCGCATCACCTCCACCGTCATTTGCGGCTGGGGGCCGAGGGGCGGGGGGAATTTTGCTTGACCGGGTTGGAGGGGAGGGATACAAGTCGGGGGCGGGATGGGGAAGGGAATGGAGGGGAGAATTTTTGAAGAAGGTTATTTTTATGCAGGGAAGTTTTCAGAAAGTTGTGGGGGGATTTTTGGGAGGTTTGTTTTTGTGGGCGGGGGTGGCGGCGGCGGGGGAGGTGCGGGTGTCGGTGGCGGTGAGTTTGAAGGAGGCGGTGACGGAGATTGCGAAGGGGTATACGGAGGCGGGGGGAGAGGAGGTGGTGCTGACGTTTGGGGCGTCGGGGCAGTTGGCGCGGCAGATCACGGAGGGGGCGAAGGCGGATGTGTTTATTGCCGCGGCGAACAAGCAGGTGGAGGAGTTGGTGAAAGGGGGGATGGCGGAGGCGGGGACGCGGCAGGTGGTGGCGGGGAATCGGCTGGTGCTGGTGGTGCCGGCGGGGGCGAAGGAGGCGCCGGGGTCGATCGCGGATTTGGCGCAGGGGAAGTTTAAGAAGATTGCGATCGGGGATCCGAAGAGCGTGCCGGCGGGGGAGTATGCGATGGCGGTTTTGACGACGCTCAAGATGGGGGAGCAGGTGAAGGGGCGGTTGGTGTATGGGACGAATGTGCGGCAGGTGCTGGCGTATGTGGAGAGCGGGGATGTGGCGGGGGGGTTGGTGTATGCGACGGATGCGCGGCAATCGGGGGAGAAGGTGCGGGTGGTGGAAGTGGCGGAGGAGAAGTGGCATGAGGCGATTGAGTATCCGGCGGTGGTGATCAAGGGGAGCAAGCAGCGGGCGGGGGCGGTGAAGTTTTTGGAGTATTTGAAGACGGAGGCGGCGCGGAAGGTGTTGGTGGAGAAGGGGTTTAGGGTGCGCGTGGCGGCGGGCGCGACGACGGCGCCGGCGACACCGACGACGGTGCCAGGGCGATGAGTACGATGTGGGCGAGTTTGTTGTTGTCGGGGGAGATCGCACTGGCGGCGACGGTGGTGACGTGCGTGGTGGGGGTGCCGCTGGCGTTTGGGATGTCGCGGCGGCGATTTGTCGGCAAGAGCGTGGTGGAGGCGTTGATCCTGGTGCCGCTGGTGTTGCCGCCGACGGTGGTGGGGTATGTGATATTGATGGTATTGGGGAGGCACGGGGTGGTGGGGCGGTGGTTTTTCGAGATGTGGGAGTACACGGTGATATTTCGGTTTGAGGGGGCGGTGATGGCGGCTGCGGTGGTGGCGTTGCCGATGTTGTACATGCCGGCGAAGGCGGCGTTTGAGGGGGTGGATCGGGAGTTGGAGGATGTGTCGCGGCTGTTTGGGGCGACGCGGTGGCAGATGTTTTGGCATGTGAGTTTGCCGTTGGCGCGGCGGGGGATAGGGAGCGGTCTGGTGCTGGCGTTTGCGCGGGCGTTGGGGGAGTTTGGGGCGACGGTGATGGTGTATGGATGGCAGCCGGGCCGGACGACGCTGCCGATCTCGGTGTACGCGGATTTTACGAGTGGGGAATTGGTGAATGCGACGCCGGCGGTGGTGGCGTTGGGGGTGATGTCGGTGGTGTTGATCATGGGGTATAACCGGTGGGGGCGGGCGTGAGAGGAGGTACGCGACGCTAAAGGGCCACGAAAGACCCAAAAGACACGAAATTTGGGTTTGATTTGGGTGGGGAGGGAGGATGGTTTTCGGGCGCGATTTGCGGGCGTATGAAAGGAGCGCGACACAGCAAGTTACGGCGCGGGCAACGGGCGAAGCGAGAGTTTTTGGGGGGCCGTTCGATTCGGGCGAGTTGGAGAGGGATCACGGGAGTTTGGTGCCTCTTGCGGCGACCAGGAGGCGGTACCAGTCTTCGCGGGTGAGGGTGAGGGAGTCGGCTAGGGTGGCGTCTTTGATATGTTCGGGGTTGCAACTGCCGACGATGGGGATGATGCCGCTGGGGTGTTTGAGGAGCCAGGCGAGGGCGAGGACGGAGCGGGAGACGCGGTAGTTGGCGGCGATTTCGTCGAGGGTTTTCTGGATGGCGAGGTGGTGTTGGGCATGGGGGTGGGTTGCGTGGATTTTTCCGCCGGTGCCGAGCCAGCCGCCGGCGAGGGGGCTCCAGGAGAGTGGGGTGATGTGGCGTTCGAGGCATTGGTCGAGGGTGCCGTCGGTGAAGCAGTCGAGGCGTCCGAGGTGGATTTCGACTTGGTTGACGAGGAGGGGGAAGGGGAGTGCGGCCTGGAGGCAGGAGACGAAGGAGGGGGAGAAGTTGCTGACGCCGAAGTAGCGGACTTTGCCGGATTTGTGGAGGGCGGAGAAGGCTTCGGCGATTTCAGGAGGGTTCATGAGAAGGTCGGGACGGTGGAGCTGGTAGATGTCGATGGTTTCGATGTTGAGGCGGCGGAGGGATTGTTCGGCGGACCAGAGGATATGGTCTTTGGAGAAATCGAAGCGGTGGGGCGTGCCGGCGGGGTCGTCGGGGAAGCGGATGCCGCACTTGGTGGCGACGAGGTAGTCGGAGCGTTTGAAGGAGGGGGTGGATTTGAGGACGTCGCCGAAGATTTGTTCGCACATGCCGCGGCAGTAGATATCGGCGTGATCGAAGAGGGTGTAGCCGTTTTCGAAGGCGGCGAGGAGAGCGGTGCGGGCGCGTTGGAGTTGTGCGGGGCCGATTTCGGCGGGGTTCCAGGTGTTGGGGAGGCGCATGCAGCCGTAGGAGAGGCGAGCGGCGGTGAGGGGGGAGTTGCCGATGCGTTGGGTTTGCATGGGGGGTCCTTTGGAGGGGTCAGGGGACAGGGGTCGGTGAAGGGGTAGGGGCGTAACGGGGTAACGGCGAGGGGGTCAGGGGATAACGAATGGGGGGGAGGGTTCTTGCGGGGGTGGGGGGTGGTGGCGTAAGTTAGGGGACGGGGAATGTGCCGAAACGGTTGAACCTTGGGGGATGGCTGTCGTATAGGAAAGGACATGCGCGTTGCTCACGGATGAACAGCTCTTGATGGACTACGGTCGCGGGCGGGGTGATGCGCTGGCGGAATTGATACGGAGGTATCAGCAGGAGTTGTACGCCTTTTTGCATCGGTACGTGAACGATCAGAACGTGGCGGAGGATTTGTTTCAGGAAACGTTCGTGCAGGTGCATCGGAGCGCGGCGCGTTTTGACACGGAGCGGCGGTTTCGGCCGTGGCTATTTACGATAGCGGCGAACAAGGCGCGGGATCATTTGCGGGTGGCGGGACGGCGGCATACGCAGTCGCTGGATCAGACGATGGGGAAGGAAGGGGAGACGGGGTTGGTGGATTTGCTGGCGTCGGATGTTCCGACGCCGCCGATGGAGTTGAGCGGGGAGGAGGACATTGCGGCGGTGCGGAAGGTGCTGTCGGAGATGGCGGTCATATATAAGGAAGTGCTGATGTTGAGTTTTTTTCAGCAGATGAGTTACAAGGAGATGGCGGAGACGTTGGGGGTTCCGCTGGGGACGGTGAAGAGTCGTTTGCACTCGGCGGTGGCGGTGTTTGCGAAGTCGTATGGAGGGATTGGTGAGCGGCAGGAGGCGCGGGGCGGGAAGCCGGGATGACGATTCAGGTGACGAATTTTTTGAAGCACGATTGGTGAGTTATGAGCGATGAAAAAAGAGTTGGGGACATGAGCGGGGAGGAGAAGCATCCGGTGATGCTGTGCGCGGAAGACGCGGCGGCGGTGGATGCGATGGTGGAAGGGAAGGCGGGGGAAGAGGCGCGGGGGGCGCGGGTGCGGGCATGGGCGGGTGCGGTGCGGGCAGGTTGTGCGGAAGGGGTGCCGGCGGGTTTGCTGGAGAAGACGTTGGGGGCGGTGCAGAGTGAGCGGATGAAGATTTCGGGGAAGGCGCACGGGCCGGTGGCGGCGGGGAGCGGGGAGGAGCGGGTGCCGGTGGGGTGGATGCGGCGTTATTGGCGGGAGGCGAGCGCGGGGTTGGTGGCGGCGTGCATATTGGCGGCGGTGATGGTGCCGATGATTCAGACGGCGCGGTTGTCCGCGCAGCGGGAGGCGTGTGCGGGCAATTTGGGATTGGTGTCGAATGCGTTAGGGATGTATGCGGCGGATTTCAGCGGGGCGTTGCCGAGTGTGGCGGTGCCGGCGGATGGGAACTGGATGCCGCGGGGGCCGGGGTATCGGCCGACGTCGGGGGTGGCGGGCTCGTATTCGAACGCGGCGAATTTGCTGCCGTTGGTGAATGCGAGTTACATGGGGAGCGAGCGGTTGATGTGTCCGGGTAGGACGAGTGGGGGGACGAAGGTGGATTTGAGTTTGGGGGATGTGCCGGAGGAAGTGCGGGGGTATTCGTACGTGAACATGTTTGGGGCCGAACGACCGCGGATGGATGGGAAGCGGAGCACGATTATCCTGGCCGATCGGAATCCGTTGTTTGGGAGCAAGGCGGTGGAAGATCCGGCGGCGAATTCATGGAATCATCAATTGCGGGGGAACTATGTGGTGCGGGGGGATAAGTCGGTGTCGTGGGAGACGACGCCGAACGTGGGGGTGGGCGGGGATAATATTTGGACGATAGGTGTGGAGCGGAAGCGGGTGTATACGGGGACGGAGACGGTGCGGAGTTTGGCGGATTCTTTTTTGGCGCCATGAGGGAGGGGGTCAAGGGATGGGGTTGGGGCGCCAGTGCATGGCGGAGATTTCGCTTTCGATGTTGCGTTCGATGATGAGGTCGGCGTTAGCGCGGGTGCTTTCGGCGATGCGGGCGTTGGGGAGGTCGATGCGTTTGACCCATTCTTTGGCTTGTTCGACGGATTTTCCGCCTCGCATGTGGCGGTCCATGAGGTTGGAGAGGACGCCGGCGGCGGGGGCGTCGAGGTAGATTTTGAGATCGAAGAAGGAGGTGATGCCTTTGAAGGGACCGGCGTTGAGGAGGAGGTAGTTGCCTTCGACGAAGAGGAGGTTGGCGGGTTCATGGATGCGGTAGAGGTGGGGGAGGATGTCGTGGGTGTAGCGGGAATAGCCGGGCCAGGCGACTTCGGCGGGGCGTTGGATGAGGAGTTCGAGGTGGCGGCGGAGGGAGGGGATGTCGATGGTGTCGGGCTGTCCTTTGACCCAGGCGAGGGGGATTTCGGAGCCGTCGGGGAGTTTGCGTTTGTGGGATTCGAGGTAGTCATTGGAGTAGTGGAAGCCGTCCATGGGGAGGGTGTGGGAGGCGGCTTTTTTGTGGAAGAAGCCTTTGGTGACGAGCCATTGGAGTTGTTCGGAGAAGACGGATTTGCCGGAGCCGGGGGGGCCAGCGATAGCGACGATGAAGCGTTTGGGGTAGGCGTTTTTCCACATTTCGAGGAGGCGGGCGAGGAAGGGGCGCCAGAAATCGGTCCATTGGGAGGCGGTGATGCGGACGTGGATGGGTTGATCGTTGACCTTGAGGTCAATGGGTTTGTTGACGAACCAGGGATAGGGATCGATGAGATCGAGTGACACCGTGCGGCACCTTTGCGGACTTCCGGGAAAGGGGTAGTAGACACGAAAAGCGGGGGTGCGGCAATTGGGGGGCGTCAGGTCGTGGTGGGAGGGAGGGCGGTGCAGGTTTGGCGGAGGTTGCAGGTTTCGCATTGGTAGTTGTTGTGGGCGCAGTCTTCGACGCGTTGGAGGATGAGTTGGGCTATTTTTTCGTCGAGGCCGAGGGGTTGGGTGACGTGGGACTGGATGCCGGGGTGGAGGGCGGCGGCGGCGGCGACGAGGTTGGGGATGTCGGTGGTGGAGTGTCGGCCGGGGGAGAGGAAGTAGGGGTGGACGAGGATGAAGTTGGCGCCCTGGGCGACGCAGCGTTCGAAGGCGTGGGCGATGGAGGGATCGGCGAGTTCCATGTGGGCGGGTTCGACGATGGGGCAACGGGCGACCCGTTTGAAGAGGGTGACTACGTCGAAGAGCATGTCATTGGCGGCGGCGCGTTTGGAGCCGTGATCGACGAGGATGATGCCGAGGGTTTGGTTAGGGAGTTGGATCATGCGGGGGCCTTTTGCAGAATGGAAGCGGTGCGTGGCGGGAGTATTATAGAGGCCGTCGGGGGAATAATGAATGATAAATGGCGAATGGTGCAGCAGGGGTCGAGGGCGGGTTTAATCGCCAGGCGACAGCCCGAGGGCGGCGCGTTTTTGGGCGATGAATAGGAGATGGTGATAAAGGTGGCCGATGACGCCCCAGTGGAGGTGGTCGCGGATTTCCAAGGGGGTGGTGAGCCACTGGACGGGGGGAAATTTGCGGGTCCAATCGAGGGGGGGGAGGTTGGCGAGGAAGTCGGCGAGGCGGAGGTTGTTGCGTTCGTGGACGTCGAGGGCGTCTTCGATGGCTTCATAGAAGATGTTGGACCAGCCGAGGGATACCAGGACGATGTGCTCGACGCAGTGGCGGGTGGACCATTTGCCGGGGATGGGAGTGGCTTCGAGTTGTTGGGGGGAGACGTGGCGGAGGGCGTCTCGGAGGATTTGGGGGCTGGCGCGGAGCTGGCGGATATAGACGCCCTTGTAGCTGACGAGCTGTGGGTGGGTCATGTGTGCGGCCATGGCGTCAGGTTTCCAGCAGGAGGGGGAGACGGCTGCGAGCGCCGCCGCAGTTATTTTTTGGAGGCCGGTTTTGTCGTCGGGGCCGGGGCGGGAGAGGTGGTGGCGGAGGGGAGGGAGTAGGTGCCGTGCATGTCGGTTTTTTTGAGGAATTCGATGGCGGGTGTGAGTTTGGTGTCGCGGAAACTTTCGCCGGAGGAGAGGAGGGCGTAGACGGCGAGGGCGGTGCGTCCGCCCCATTGGCCGTCGATGTTGCGGGAGTTTTTGAAGGCAGGGGGTTCGGCGGCGGATTCCCAGTGGCCTTGTTTGTTTTGCTGGGTGTAGAGGTATTTTTTAGCGAGTTCGATGGCGGCATCGACTTCGGCGGAGGTGACAAGCTGGGGAGTCGGCGTGGCGGCAGGCACCGGGGAAGTGAGCGCGAGGGAGAGGAGTGAAGGGAGGAGGCAGAGGAGGGAAGCGAGGGGTGGGGCGAATTTGTGGTGCGCATTTTTTCGCATGGGCGCCTCCGTAAGATGGAGTAATACTGCGAGAAATTATGCGAGTGCGCCACTATATACCGATGGGAAGTCGGAGTCGAAGCGTTGGGGAGGGGAATCGAATTTTTTTATCAATGAGGCGCAAATGCCCAGTTTTTTTAGCATTCACGCTGGATTCGGGGGGTGTTAATCAGAGGCTGTAGGTGCTGCCGCGTTGGCCTTCGAGCTTGGTGCGGGCGAGAGTTTTGAGGGAGACCATGCGGCTGAGGGTGTTGTCGGCATTGCTGAGGCGGCCGCTTTTTTTCCAGGCGTCGTTGATCTGGGCGCTGGTGAGGGTTTTTTTTGATTTGACGAGTGAGGTGACGAATTCTTCGGCGGTTTGGGTGTAGCGGGTGCGGGAGCGGAGTTCACCGGCGACGCCGAGGAGGTGGAGGCGTTCTTTGGCTTCGCGTTTGCCGATGCCGCGGACGGTGGCGAGTTTGGCGACTTGGAGTTGGCGTGGTTTGGAGCGTCCGGCTTCCCAGGCGTAGATGGAGAGGCCGGAGACGCCGGCGAGTTTGCCGTAGTTGTCGGCGGAGAGCCCGAGTTTGGCGCGGTGGGTTTTGAGTCCATCGCGGCGGAAGCGCATGGCATCGGAGGCGTCAACTTGGGGGAGATCGGTGGAGCGTTTTTTTTCCTGTTTTTCGAGGAAGGAGACGGTTTTGGTGAGTTGCGCGACCTGGCGTTTGAGGGCGGCGAGGTCGCGGCGGTGTCCGGTGACGAGTTTTTTGGTGGTGGAGGCGGTGCTTTTGAAGACGCGTTTGGCGAGGCGGGTAATTTCCTGGGCGAGGACGGCATTTACGTTGGGCATGGGGAAGCTCCTGTGACAGGGAGGAAGCGGGCGGCGTGGGAGAAACGATTTACAAAAAACGATTCTGGGCACGACCCTTGGAAGTCTAACAACAGAATAAAACAAAACGACGAGGCGTTGCAACACGTCGCAACGAGTGATTATTCCCAATTTGGGGTGAAGTGGCAAGTGATTGTAGTGAGGTAAAGCAAGGGAATCGCAAGAATGTAGGGGAAATCGAATGGCGACGGAGCCTATAAAACTCACAAGGGACAGAGAATAGGGGGTGATTTTTGGGTGGGAGCAGGAAATTGCAAGGGGGAATTTTTAGGTGGGAAAATTAAAAACTACCTATTAGGAGATTGGCGAGGGAGGAGGAATTGGGAGGCATGGGAGTCAAGGAGAGGGGGCGAGGTCGAAGGCGGAGACTTGGAATGGGGGAGTTGGCGAATGGCGGGGGCGAGGAAAAGGAGGATGAGGATGGCCCAGAGGAGGAAGAGGCAGATGATTATGCAGGCGATGCGATGATAGGTGAGAACGGGAGAGTTCATCATCAAGAAGGTGACGAGGGCGAGACAGATGGCGAGGGGGAGGAAGACCGCGATGAGGGCGCATTGCCAGGAGAGGGTGGGCAGGCGGAGGTATTGGGTGATGGCGGCGAGCCAGAGGCCGAGGGCGGCCGTGGTCAAGGCGCGGAGGAGAAGGAGCATGGTGAAACCGGCGACCAAGACTTCCATCATTGATGGGATGTTGTGTTAGCGGAGGATCAGCAGCAGGGAGAGGAAGAGGACGAGCGTGAGGGCGTTGGCGAGGGCGAGGGAGCGCAGCGCGTAGCGGGCGAACGTTCGCGGTGATTCTGGGGGGTTTGAAGGGGGAGTGGGGGACGTGAGGAGCCAGATACCGGCGGGCCAGAGGAGGTGTTCGGCCAGGCACCACAGGCCGGCGAGGAGGGCGAATAGGAGGTCATGGCGGGTGACGAAACCGGGTTCCGGGACGTCGAAGACTTGTAAGGTCCACCAGGCAAAGTAGAGGAAAGTCAGGGCGAGGCTGGCGGCGACAATCCAGCAACCGAGACGCCAGCGGGCGGCGAGAGAGTGAGGAAGGAGGACGGGAGGGTGGTGGAGGGTGCTGGTCATGCGGGCAGTCTATCGAGGCGTCGGAGTGGATGCGAGAAATGCGGCGGGGACGGGATTGCAAAAAGAAAGCCGCCCTCGTGTTTTGGGCACGAGGGCGGCGGTGGGTTGCGACGGAAGTTGCGGGGGTTTTTTAGGGGGCCTTGAGGACGGTGCCCCAGGAGGCGACTTCGGGCATGATTTCGCCGGGGACGTCGGCGACGAGGCCGGTGCCTTTGTTGTGCCAGTAGACGCGGGCGGCGCGGTTGTCGCCCTTGGCATCGGAGAAGATCACACCGAGATCGGCCTTGTAGGATTTGCCGGCTTCGGGGGCGAAGCCGAGGGTGGCGAGGGGAACGGCGGCCTCGAGGATGTAGCCGTTTTGGCGTTTGGTGATTTTGATTTTGGCGTCGGTGAGGACTTCGACCTTGTCCACCGTGTAGTCGCGCCAGGGGCAGGTGAACTTCACGGGGGCTGCGCCTTGGGCGACTTTGAAGCGGTAGAGGACGGCGGTGGGCTTGCCCTCAAAATTGGTGATGAGCAAGCGGATATCGCCGATGGCGGCGTCGCCGACGACTTTGCCCGCAGGGTTGGTGCGGAGGTTGACGTTGACGGAGTCTCCGGTGACGAAGAGTTGCTGAACGTCTTTTCCGCCGTTGACCATGGGATTGTCATCGCCAGCGACATCGAAGGCGACGTAGAGGTTTTCTTTATCGTTGGCGAGAGCGGCCTTGATTTTGTAGGGGCCGTCGCTGAAGCCGACGAAGGACTCTTTTTCGAAGCCGGTGAGATTGCCATCGAGGGCGGGGGTGGCGGTGGCCAGGACGAGTTTGGTGTTGACCGGTGGGGTTTTGGCGAGGCGAGCGCGGGCCATTTCCTGGGAGGCGAGGAGCTCTTTGGAGGTGACTTCGAGGGCGTTGCCGGAGAGGGCCTGGAGCGTATTCATACCGTTGAGTTTGATCATGTTGTAGGCGGTGAAGCCGGCGATGAGGTAGAACTCGTTGGTTTTTTCAGCTTTGAAGAAGTGACCGCCGAACCATTCGGAGCCCATGGTGACGCCTCCGAGGGGGGTGCCAACGGTGGCGGAGTTGGGCCAGGGGTCGGAGCCGAGGCGGCAATCCTGGAAGACGCTGGCGACGAAGAGTCCGTCGGTGGTCATGAGGTACATGCGCCCCATGTTGGAGTTCATGGCGAAGACGGTGCCGACGTTGGTTTGGGCGCGTCCGATGCATCCGAGGGTGCCGATGAGGGTGTCATCGCGGTCGGGGATGGGGGCGTTGTGGGAGGCGTGGACGCCGTACCAGCGATCGGGGTAGGACCACAGGAACTCGCCGTTATCCTTGAAGCAATTGAGGTCGGCGATGAAGGTTCCGTTGCTGGGCAGATACGTGCAGCCGCCCCAGCCGGCCTTGTCATTGATGAGGATCTGCTTGGACGGGTCCCAAATGGGCGCGCCGCCTTTGGTCCAGCCTTTGAGCGGCATCTTGGTGATCTGGAAACCCCGGCCGCCGTAAGCGCCGAAGCTTTCGCGGCCTTCGCCATAGGCGTTGAATTTTTCATCGAGCCAGTAGCCGCCGAAGTAGCCGCAGATACCGATGGGATATTTGAATTCTTTCCAGCCGGTCCAGGGGGAGCCGGTGACGACTTCGTCGGGGGTGGAGATGCCGTCGTCGTTGAGGTCGGTCCAGACATAAGAGATGTTGGCGTAGCCGTGGGTGCCACCGGGCGCTACGGGCAGGGCGATGTCCGTGACGTTGCCGTAGTCTTTGACGTCGACCGAGCCGGCGGCGGCGACGAACTTCATCTTGTCGCCCACGCGCAGGTATAGCCGGCCGCTGCGGTTCATGATGTATTCTTTGCCATCATGTTTGAGGAGTTCGCCGGAGACTTCACCGAGGACGGCGACGACGGTGGCTTTGTTGGTGGCGTAATCGAGTTTCCATTCGCAGCCGGAGCCGAAGACGCGGGTTTTGTCGTCGGGATCGGCATTGGCGCCGGTGCCGCCGTAGCCGGTGGGTCCGATGTAGTCCTTGAGAAATTTGCCATCGGCGGACCAGAGCGAGTAACGGCGGGGTGAACTGTCTTCTTCAGCGACCCAGAGGCTGCCGGAAGGATCGACGGCGAGGCCCATGGGGTTTTTGAGGGCGTTGGGGTTCCACTTGCCGAGTTGGCGCCCGCCGTCGACACCGATGGTGTTGAGGAACTTGCCGGCCTTGTCATAGACGCGGACTTGCTGGGTTTTGTGGTCGGAGAGGAAGAACCGGCCTTCGGCGTCGATGGTCATGCCGGAGGCCCATTCGGGGAGATCTTTGGTGATGACGGGCTGGAATTTTCCAGCAACGAGTTTGGCGATGGTTTTGTCGGTCCAGGCGAAGAATTCACCGGCGGAGTTGGTGGCGACGACACCGAGGCCGGAGACGGGCATTTCGAGGAGGAGAGCCGCGGTTTTTTTGTCATAGAAGCGGAGGACTTTGCCATCGAGGGGGATGGCGATGCGATCAGTGCCCAGGGCGATGTTGGGAGTGTAGGGTTGTTTGCTGGGCGGTTTTTTCGGATCGGGCGGGGGGGCATCGGGGTTTTCGGGTTTGGGGACGGAGACGCGAAGCTGGGAGCCTTGGGCGGTGATGAAGGGGGCGTATCTGCCGGTTTTGAGTTCGAGGCGGGCCAGGGCGGAGGAGACATCCCAGGCGTTGAGGTGGATGTAGGCGTATTGGTCGTCAGCGACGACGGAGCTGACGCCGGCGAGGGTGCGATCGCCCCATTTTTTGCGGCCGGTGGCGGGATCGACGCCGATGATGGAGTAGCCGGACTCGCCACGTTCGGAGCCGAGGACCATCATGTCTTTGCCAGCGGCAACGGTGCGGGGGGAGGTGTGATCGCTGAGCCAGGCGCCGGAGCCGTCACCGGTGTCCCAAGGCGGGCTGCCGGGGGTGCCGTAGGTGGCTTCGTAGACGGGGTCGATGCCTTGGTGGACGAGGCCGCGGAAGCGGTACTTGCCGGGTTCCACGAGACGGCCGCGCTCATCGGTGCAATCCCAGAAATCGGTTTGCGGGCCTTTGGCGCGTTGGGCCATGCCGGCGAGATTTTTGACGCGTTGGCCTTTATCGTTTTCGATGACGAGGGTGGCGAAGCCGTCGAAGGGCATGGTGTAATTGAGGGCGATGGGGCCTTCGGATTTTTGCAGGTAAGCGCCGGCGAGGATGGTGTAGTCAGGGGCGGGGAGCTTGAGGTTGCCGGTTTTTTCGAGGATGACCGGACCCCAGTCATTCTCGGCATCCCAGAAGAATTCGCGGCTGGCACCGGCCTGGCGGACGAGATCGGCGTAGCGGTGGATGGGGAAGGTGCGGCCGTCGGGGCCGCCCCAGAGGAACTCCATGCCCATTTGGAACTGTTCGCCGGGTTTGTAGGAGGTGCGGGCGCTGACGGGCTTCTGGGTGTCTTTGAAGAGGATGTTGGCGCCGGTGATGAGTTTCCAGGGGAGGGCGATTTCCTGGGTGTAGCTTTTGCCGTCTTCGCCGACGGTGAAGGCTTCCTGGGCGCCGAGGTCGAGGGCGTTGGGCTTGGTGTTCTGCTGCATTTTGTCTTGGGTAACGGGGGATTTGCCTTGGAAAGATCCGTAATTGATGTTGATGACGGATTTTTGGGCGGTGGTGGAGTACCAGCAATCGAGGCTGATGGGGATGTCGGTTTTCATGCGGAGCTGGACGCAATCGCTTTTCCAGCCGGAGCCGACTTCGAACTCGGCATTGACGTTATTTTGCAGGGGGGTGGGGTCGCGCCAGACGATGGAGAGGTAGAGGTTCTGGTCGTCGTACATGGCGGCGACGCGGACAGAATAGGTGTTGCGGGTGCGGTAGTTGGCGAAGGCTTCGAACTGGCCGGAGAGATCCCAGTCGTCGAGCTTGCCGTCGACGACGACGGCTTTGGGAACAGGGACGGTGTGGAGGGCGGTGTTGTTGGATTGTTGGGCGTGGAGGGTGTTGGCGGAGAGGACGAGGAGGGCGAGGCCGCAGAACCAGCTCAGGAGGCGGTTAGCGGGTGACGAAGGAAGGTGTGTCATCGCGAATTCCTTAGATTGGAGTACCAGAAGACAGGAGTGAGAGGGCGCAGGATAGGAGTTTGCGCCATGGTTGTCTAACGTTGACGGCGTTGATTATTGCGGAATGAGCAGCACAATTCCTGCGCTGGTCGCTCTTCAATTCGGCGTTTCAGGAAGTATTATTCTGCGGCCCGGAAACCGGTGTGGAAGGGTGAGGGCATCCTGGGAGACCGTAATGGTGTGTTCGCGGGACCAGCCATAGAGGTCGCGGGGAGGCCTTGCGGAAGGTGAAGACCCATTCGCGGGCTGCGGCGCTGGGGCACGTCGAAGGTGCGATTGGCCAGCCGCGTTTGCGGGTCATATTCGGGATAGCTGGAATCGGCATGCCAGAGGTAGTACTCGCGTTTGACGCTGACGAGCACGTCATCGACGGGCGCGCCCTGGTCATCGACGATGGTGTCTTTGAGGCCGAGGTCGCCGTTTTGGGCAAAGGCCGCGGGGACTGAGACGCCGGCGGTGAGGAGTCCGCAGCCGCTCAGCAGTGGGGACCCGATAAGCGCGGAGGCGGCGGCGAGGAAGGCGGCGGACGCGAGCAGGAGTCGGGGCTTCAACATGGCATTTTCTCCCGCGTGTGTTCCAGCGCAGGCTACGGGCGGGCTTATGGGGTGGGTCGGGTGGCCGCCCGATCGGCGATGGTGCGGAGGGCCATCCGCACGTTCTCCGGCAGCTTGGGGCCGGGCAGTTGGGCGGGCAGCGCGGAGGCGGGTTGGTGATAGAGGGTACGATAGAGAACGCAGGCGGCAAGGTAGGATCCGGCCTCGGTGGGGTGGCGGTCATCGAGCAGCAACTGGATGTCGGATCGGCGGTCGGCGCAGAGTTTCCAGGCGGCGCCGATGGGGGCGAACTGGGCATGGGTGCGGTCAATGATCAGGCCGTAGGTATGGACGAGCGCGGGATAATCTTTTTCGAGGTCGCGGCGGGTCCAGTTCTGGAAGACGATGGTTTTGGCACCGCTGTTTTTGATTTCCTGATCGAACTTGCTGAAGTAGAGGAGGCAATCCTGCGGGTCGGTGACGGGTTTGCGGCTGAAATCCTGCAGGATGACGTAATCGAAACGGCCCTGGCGAATGCGCTCGACGGCTTTGTTACCCTTCCAGTGGTTTTTCAGCGAGGCGAGCGGGAAGGTGATTTGCTCGATGTAGACGGGGGCTTTTTCTGCGGCGGAGAATTGCTGGAGCAGGCCGGGGAGGTCATTGTAGTAGGTGAGGCTGTCACCGATCATGAGGACGCGGGTTTGCGGTGCGCCGGGGGCGAAGGTGAGGCGGTCATAGCGGGGCGGTTCGTAGAGGCGGCACCCGCCGAGGATCCAGACGAACGCGAGCAGGACGGTCATTTTCCCGATGGCGAGATGGCTGCGGAGATTAAACATCTGTATCCCTCGTAAGGTGAATATGGATTGGGTGCAGTGATCGTGAGGCTGGGTGTGAGGCGGTTTCCTTTTTTGGGCTGGTCGTGGCCCTGCTTCATCGGTCATTTTGGCCAACGATCTTGATCGTGGCCATCGCGATGGCGTTGCAGATCATCACTATTCCCCGAAGGGCGGCGATCAAGGCACCGGACGCCACATTCAAGATCGAGTGATCTTGACTTGTCACTTGGCGAGGTCATCCAGCAATCGATATCCCACGCCGGGTTCGGTGATCAGGTATTTGGGCTGCGCGGGGTCGGGCTCAATTTTTCGGCGGAGCTGGTTCATATAGACGCGCAGGTAATGCGTTTCGTGGGCTTCAGCGGCAAAAAAACACCCCAAAATCCGCCGCAGCAAAACACCGCAACCGAAGGTAACGGCGGTAAACCGAAGGAATGTGAAAATCCTTCAATCGTCCTCAGCTCGACTTTTGCCATTTTTGAGGCTCACGCGGCGCGGCAAAGTTGATCCAGCAGCGTGAGCTGTAATTGTCTCGGGAGTTTTGCAACACCCGCATGTTTCATGGGCTGTGCCAAAACCTCGTTCCAGCACAAACGCCGCACCGCCGCGATCGCGTCGCTGAATGTCACGTCCTTTTTGTTGTACCACGGGTCGCGCTGCGGCGCGACAGGCCGCAGAAGGTGCAAACGAT
>JBBRWV010000091.1:0-15384 GCA_038248985.1 Phycisphaerae bacterium | reverse complement strand
TGGCGACCCGGCGATTCTTCCCCCGACCGGCGCCCCCTTCGCCGCGACGGGCTACGTTTCGGTCGTCGAATCGTTTGTTCCCACAGTGAACGATTCGCTGTTTGCGATTTACAATCTTCAGCCGCCCAGCGCCGTGAAGCTGGTGGACGAGATTCTGTTCGAAGGCAAAGGTTACACGACGCTGGATGTGCAGAAGAACATCACGGCGGTGGTGACGAGCGAATTCGGCATCGCAGGCCTGTCGTTCGTGGATCAGCTTTACTCGCAGGGTGACTCCGGCGGCGGCGATATTCCGGAACCGGCTTCGCTGGGTGTTCTCGGCCTCGGCGCCATGGCCCTCTTGGCCCGCCGTCGCAAGTAAATCAGCCACGCTGATCGTCAGGATCTGACGGGTCAGTGCGGAGCATGAGCAATAAATCGGACCCGTACAACCGCAATGTTGTACGGGTCTTTTTTTCGGCGCATTTAAAGCGCCGTCGGTATAATGGAAGGATCCGCTCGTTCGGGGATCAGAGAACACACTGTCGGCCAAAAAGGTAGGCGTGAATGTTACTGCGATGTTCAAAATGCAAGGGTGCGTTTGAGGTCGAGCCTAATCCGTATAAGGGTGTCGTCTTCTGTTCGCATTGCGGGGCACCGCTGCAGGTGGGTCGAACGCCACACGGAGTTGCGCAAGCAGTTCGAAAGAGCGGCACGGGTCACACCACAAGTTCAATTGAAGATTCCTCGCTTGCCGCGTTGGCGGGAAATGTGGCATCGGTACCTGCGGAGGAAATGTCGCGTCCAACGCGGCGAGATCCGCCTTTGCCCGCGGTGTTCGTGGAGGCCGACACACAAATCGAGATACCCAGCAAGGACGCGAGGACGGCTGCAGATGTCGAACTGGGGGCTCTCGCGGCCGGCGCAGTACGGCATCCTGCGACGAGTCGGGTCCGATTTCGCAAGGCCAGGCAACAGAAGCAATCGTCGGAGACGGGCATATTCGTTGTGGTATTGGTTGCCGGTGCCTGCCTGATTGTTGCGATAGTCGTTGGTGCAGTGATCATGATGAACAATCGGAATGCACCGGTCGTTGCGCCGAAAGCCCAGAATAGACCGCAGCCTGGCGAGATGTTTATCCATGTCAGGCCGCAAGGCGGCGCTGAATCTGGGAGTGTGGAATCGCGGAATCCTCGCGAAGGCGCAGGGCCGTCAAATCCGGCGGATATTCCACCCCCGTAAGTGTTTTGAATGCGAATGAAATGTGGGGAATACGTTGGGGGCGGTTCTATTGAAGGCGTAGGTCGGCCTGGCGCTCAGGATGATTCAGCGGACAAAGGAAGGTCAGTCCCATGCGTTTGTCCAGATCGCCCAATGCAGATGCGATGACAGGATGCGCATTATGTCGCGGGGCATTTACATTGTTAGAAGTTTTGGTGGTCGTTGTGATCATCGGGGTGCTCGTGGGGGCCCTCGTACCGACAGTTGCCGCGGCACGTGATCGGGCCCAGAAGATTGCGTGCGGCGAAGGCTTGCGGGGATTGGGGAATAGCATTCACGTGTACCTGACGGAAAACGATGCCACGTTACCACGATCGGCGCAGATGCCGTCGGTCAACGTTGGTTACGAACCACTGCCGATCACGCTGACGCAGCAGGTTCCCGACAAGCGAGCGTGGAAATGCAGGGCGGATTCCTCGGGATACATACGTGTGGCGGATGGGAAGATTTTGGGCAGCTATTTTGAAGGTGAGACATCCAGTTTCGAGTACAACTTTTCCTTGGGTGGGAAACGGGTGGAGCGGTGGTTTTTGTTTAATCTTCTGGGAGAGCATGGGACGTTTGTGCTGGCCGATTTCGAGCATTTTCATGGTAAAAGAGGTTCGACCGGGAGCAAGAACGTGCTCTTTGCCGATGGCCATGTGGGAGATGTCAGGGAAATTACGCAGACGCTCGGTATGCCGACGGGTGGATTTTAAGAGGTGGAGTACCCGATGACCGAGCGAGTGAAAAATAGAATTGGCGCGGTGGGTTTGGTGATGTTGTTGGCGAGCGGCGCGGCCTATGCGGTTTATCGCAATTGGCCATTGCAGACCAATGTCGAGGATGCGTTGAGGCTTGACCTGACGGGTTATGACGCCGCGAAAGTTCAGCAACTGGTGATCGATCTCAAACTGGAGGGGGCGTCCATGGAGCAAAAGCTAAGGCTTTTTGAAAAGCTCAAGAAACATGTGGAAGCGATGCCCTCGGGGGAGCGTTTGGCGTTAATGAACGCTGGGCGAAAAATGTTTGAGCAGGATCAGAATAGTCCGCTGGTGGTCAACGCGCGCCAGGTGATGCAGGCCTACTGGCATAAACAGTTTCAGGAGTACGTAAAGGCTGATGGTCAGCAGCGCAAAGAGATGCTTGATAAGCGAATCGACGAGCAGGAAGCGTATGGAAATATTCGTAAGATGAAGGCTGCGGCGGACGTGCTTTTGGGACGCAAGGCTGCAGAAGAATCCAAGCGTCCGTCGGCGGCACAAATCCAGCGACACATTGGTCAGGCGATGGAAGAATCGATGCGCAATGGCTTGCCGGAAGATCGTGCGGCAGCGCAGCAGTATTTCAACGATATGCGCAACAGACGTATCGAGCGGGGGCTCGAAGTGCTTTTTTGAATCTAAATTGCGCAAGGTCAGTTGAGCATTTACTGGGGAGCAGTTCGGAGATTGGGAGATCAGGCCATGATGTTCAAGGCCAGGAAGGGGGCCATGTCTTGGACGGTGATGGGGCTGGTGCCGGAGCCGGCGGCATTGAGGCCATAGGCGACGGATGTTTTGGGTGTGAGGGCGGTCTGGGTGACGCCCATGATCATGGCGGCATTCTGAACTTCAGCGGTTTGAATATAGGATTCAAATGCGGCCGACGCCGCTGCGAGGAGGGGGCTGCCTTCGGTCTTGTGTCCCTTGCCCGCCTTCTTGATGCTCGACTGCCACATGTCGAAGATCGCGAAACCGAGCATGGCATTTCCCATGCTGGTCAGAGCATTGCCGATGTTACCCGCTTGCATGAAGCACCTCCTGCGGGTGCTAATGCAAAAGCGAGGCGCGTCGGCGGAAAATTTTAGCAGGGTCTGTAACGTTATAAATTGCAGGCACTTATGAGCGTCGTGTCGGTGGGAGGGTGGTAGTGATTGTAGGGGCTGTGGATTCACGTCAAGACCAATGTGGAGACTGCTCCACATTGCACGGCCATCTGGCTACGACTTACCAGCCATACGTAGCACGCAAAAAAAGAACGAGGTAGTTCGCGTGAACTGCCTCGCCTTCTGGTTTCTGCGCAGCGGGGGATGCTTCTTACCAAAGAATGTCGCTGGGTTTTCCGTGGCGTCGATTGAATTCCTGGATACGCCAGTACTCGTTTCCGGCTTTGTCCACCTCAAAGATGACGGTTTTCTTTCCAGGTCCATATCCGATCTTCGTGATGGTGAGTTGGGGCTCCATGCCCTTGGCGAAGTTTTCCGCGGACTCGGGGGACGCGAGCACGTAGATGCGGCCTTTGTGTTCGGCCTCAGTATACCCAGCGGTTGCCTTTTTTATTTCCGGATCAATCTGGCACCCGGGGATAGCCAGGACAAGGAGGAGGGACAACAGCAGCTTTTTCATGGTTTACTCCTGTAAGTGAAAGGGGTGATTGGCATAACGCCATCTGCGGGGTCAGATGGAGGGACGACGGTATCCATAAAAAGTTAAGATTGCATGAAGAAAGGTTGAGTTTTATGAGAGTTTGCACTCTTTTCATTGTTGTGGGCTTAGTGGACCCTTAACGAAACCTTATTGATGAGGGGGTAGGGTTTGGCAATGTTGTTCGTAGGAATATTCGCACATCAAACTTTGGAGAAGAATCATGAAGAACCTTGGTAAGAAACTCGTTCGCGGACTGGCGGTGGCGATGCTCGCCATCGCGCCGGCACTGAGCGCCAGCGCGGTAGACGTGGACAAAGGCTTGCCGGAGTACAAACCGGCCACGGGTGTTAGTGGTTCCATCAAGTCGGTGGGATCCGACACGCTCAACAATCTGATGACGCTGTGGGCGGAGGAATTTCAGAAGCAGTATCCGAACGTAACCATCGAGATTGAGGGGAAGGGTTCCACCACCGCTCCGCCGGCGTTGATTTCGGGTGCGGCCCAGTTGGGCCCGATGTCGCGTGAAATGAAGAGCACGGAAATCGACGATTTTAAGAAGAAGTTTGGATACGCGCCGACGAAGGTTGCCGTGGCGGTGGATGCGCTGGCGGTATTCGTCCATAAGGACAATCCAATCAAGGGCCTGACGATGGAGCAGGTACAGAAGGCGTTTTCGGTTGCCGGCGAGGATTTGAAGTGGGGGGATCTTGGTGCCGAGGGTGACTGGAAAGACAAGCCGGTTTCGCTGTATGGCCGAAATTCCGCTTCCGGAACGTATGGGTATTTCAAGGAACACGCATTGTCGAAAAAGGACTTCAAATCGTCGGTAAAGGAACAGCCGGGATCGTCGGCGGTGGTCCAGGCCGTGGCGACTGACAAGTATGGAATTGGTTACTCGGGCATCGGGTATGTCACGGCGGATGTGCATGCGTTGCCACTGGCCCTGAAGGCCAAGGATACGCCCGTTGCCGCGAATTCGGAGAATGCATACTCGGGGGACTATCCGCTGAGCCGCTACCTGTTTGTGTACGTGAACGTTAAGCCGGGGAGCGAGCCATCGCCGATCGTGCGTGAGTTCCTCAAATTGGTGTTGTCGCAGCAGGGACAACAAGTGGTGGTCAAGGACGGGTATTTCCCGCTCACGAAGGATATTGCCGCGGAGAACTTGAAGGCCGCGAGCATCAAATAAGGTATGGCAGCGCAACCGGGCACGCTGGAAATTGAGTGCGAGCGCCGGGGGAAGAAATCCCCCGGCGCTTGTTGTGTTCACTGAGGTTTGGGATGAGTCTTATCGAAACGCCGCCGAACGAATCGAAGGAATGGATTGCAGAGGGGCGAACGAAGGTTCGTCGCCGGAGCACCAGTTGGCAGGCGCGTGCGGTGGATGGCGTGATGACCTTGGTCATTACGTGCGGTGCGTGGGGGGTGGTGGGGGCATTTGCATTGATGATTGTCTATTTGACCTTGACGACGTATCCGCTTTTTGCGCCGGCCACGGTGGAGAAAAAGGGAACGGTGAGTGTTGTGGAGCCGTCAGGAAATGCCGGGACCCAGCCGTTGACATCCGAAACGGCGGCGATCGTCACCGACGAATACCTCATGAACATCTTGAAGATTGATGCGAATGGGAGGTGGTCGCGGTATCACCTGGAGACCGGAAAGCTGTTGGCGACCGGTGATGTCGAGACGACCGACGGAGTCAAATCAACTTTTGTCCGTCTGCACGGTGGAAACCTGCTTGTGGGATACAGCGATGGAGGTGTGCGGACGGGGCGAGTGACGACCGACATATCGTATATCAATGCAGAGGATGCCCCGGAGGAAATGCGCAAGATGAAGCCGGGGGACACGGTGGTCGCGGACGATCATGTGATACAGCGGACGGTGGGGGAGCAGTTCAGCACGGTGAAATTGAATGTGGAACTGGGGGATGTAGTGAAGGCGAAGGATGTTCCGGATTCACCGGTGATGCTGGCGGATTTTCACGGGGACGAGAGTGCAATGCAGTTTTTGGAACTTCGATCCCCTGGAACGCTTCTATTCTTGGAGAGCCTGAAGCGGGGAGTCAGGTGGCGTACATCGAGTGTGGAAATTCCCCTGCCCGAGAACCTCAAGTCACTGAAGCCGCTGGCGGTGTTGGTGGCGTCGGCGGGGAAGATGGGATATGTGGTTTATAAAAATGGTGATCTATTACGCCTGGATCTACGCGACACCGCAAGCCCCGTGATCGCAGAGCAGTTGAACGTTTTGGAACAGAATTCGGCGAACTTCGCGAAGGCGGGACAAGAGCAGGCCGAACTGACGAAAGTGGAGCTGGTGCTGGGAGGTGTGACATTGATTGTGGGGGATAGTTTTGGCAATGTCACGGGTTGGTTTCCGGCAACGATTCCGAACTCCACCACCTCGGATCGTGAGAATCTGATCCGAGCGCACTCCTTTTTGCCAATGCCGGGTGGCGTGACGGCGGTGAATACGTCCATGCGCGATCGACAGTTTGTAACCGGAGATGACCAGGGAAATGTATATTTGCGCCACATGACGAGCGATACGACGGATGCGAAGGTTACTACCAGCACTGGCGGCACCGCGGTGGCTGTGCGATCGGTGGCGTTTTCACCGAAAAATGACGAGATTTTGGCGCTGGATAGTCGGGGACTCCTGAGCAAATTTGCGTTGGCCAATCCGCATCCGGAAGGCTCGATGCGGCAGATGTTTATGCCCTTGCATTACGAGGGGTATGCCAAGGCGGATCATGTGTGGCAGAGTTCATCGGGTACGGATGATTCAGAGATGAAGATCGGGCTCTGGCCGCTGATTTTCGGCACATTGAAGGCGACGTTTTACTCGATGTTGTTTGGTGTTCCGGTGGCGATCATGGCGGCCATTTATTCATCGGAATTTATGGAGCCGCGAATTCGCACGGTAGTAAAGCCATTGATCGAGTTAATGGCGAGTTTGCCCTCGGTGGTGCTGGGCTTTATCGGGGCGCTGGTATTTGCGCCTCTGGTGCAGGGGTCGATTGCGGGGGTGGTGTTGTTGGTTTACACGATTCCGCTTGCACTGCTGTTGCTGGGGTATCTCTGGCAACTGCTGCCCGACAGGACTCGGTCGGCGGCACCTCCCTGGACCAAGTCTGGCATCCTGGTGTTGGGAGCGCTGTTGACGATTGTCGTCACTCTCGGACTTAGTGGAATTTTTGAGAAGGTCTTTTTTGGCGGCGATTTCAAACAATGGCTTGGGGGGCGCGGCAACCCGGCATCGGGCTGGCTGCTGATCCTCACGCCGCCCGTGATGATCGGGCTCTCGTATTGCTACACGAAATACATCCGCGAGCGACTGAGTTTTCTGCGTGGGGGCACGGCGGAAATACGTATCGGACTTTTTGAACTCGGGCGTTTTGTGGCCCTGGTGATTTTGGCGTTGGGTGTCTCATGGGGGATTGGGCTGGTCATGTCGATGTTGGGCTACGATATTCGCAGTCCGGGTTTCAACAGTGATGGCTTGTATATGGATTTTTCACCCATCGGGTCGTATCAGCAGCGTAATACACTTCTGGTGGGGCTCTTCATGGGGTTTGCGATCATACCGATCATCTATACGGTATCAGAGGATGCGCTTTCGCGCGTGCCCAATGCTCTGCGTTCGGCATCGCTGGGGCTCGGTGCTACACGTTGGCAGACCACGATTTCAATCCTGCTGCCCGTGGCCACTTCGGGAATATTCGCGGCATGTATGATCGGATTCGGGCGGGCTGTTGGTGAGACCATGATCGTGCTAATGATGTCGGGCCGCACGCCTATTTTGGAATTCAATTTGTTCAATGGTCTATCGGCGTTATCGGCCAACATTGCCACCGAGTTGCCGGAAGCGCCCCAGGGCAGCACTCACTATCGCGTGTTGTTTTTTTCCGGCCTGATTTTGTTTGCGATTACGTTTGCTGTGAATACGGCCGCCGAAGTCATTCGCGTGCGATTCCGCAAACGCGCGGCGAATATGTGAGGTTGCGTGTATGTCTGATTCGATGATCACTCCTCCGGAACCAGTGGGCACGACGAAAAGTAAGGTGCGCCTGCAGCGGCATCCATTGCTCGGCCAGGGAGAGCCAGCCGTTTGGTTGTGCGGCGGGATGGTGGCCCTGTCCGCATTAATGATCCTGGGACTTTTGTACATCGTTGTGCACAACGGTGTCACGACGTTCTGGCCGGGGGAAGTTTCACTGATTAAGTATGTGGAACTGAAGGAAAAGAAAGAGAAGGGTGCAGACGGAAAGCTCGTAACAACGACAGAGGAAATAAAGAAGTTCTATATGGGCGAGGATTCGCGGGAAGAAGAATACATCCCTGAGAATCAGTCAACGCCTATTCGACGGGTTTTGAGGCGGACCGGCAACAGCGAACTATCGAACACACATTTTACGTGGATGGATGACCGGTGGGTGGCGGAGAAGTCAGAGCCACAGTGGGCGATGGTGGTGGAACGACTGGAGTGGGGCGTCGGTTACGGCATTTTGAAGGAGCTGACGGTTGGTCAGGAAAGATTTGAAACGCCGGAAAAGGCGTGGGCGAAGTATCAGGAAGTGCGGCCCAAGATTCAGCAGCTTGTGGATGAACGCGAGCATATCTTGAAGGTGGATGTGGGGGAACTGAACTATGCCATGGACGGCATACGCCTCGACTTGAAGAAGACGGCGCTGAAACATGGGGAAAAATCGTCAGAGTACTTGGCGAAGAAAAAATCGCTGGAGGCGGAAGAAGAGCGGCTGAATGGCGAGATGAACGCTTTGATGGCGAAGAAGCGTTCGCTGGACGAGCAGCTTTCAGAGGTGAGGGTGGTACTGGTTACCACGGTTGGCAAGACTGAAACGACGGAGGGGCACATTTTGCCCGCGAATCCCTCGAAGCGCGATGTGCCGTTGTTGGCGTGGCAGATTGTGCGAATGTACCCCGCGAATCAGTTGGTATTTTTAGACAAGGTGGGGGTGTATTTCAGCCGGTGGAGAGAATATCTGTTTGATGATCCACGGGAAGCAAATATGGAAGGGGGGGTATGGCCGGCGATCGTCGGGACCGTGGTGATGACGATGATCATGGTCATTATTGCTGTGCCCATTGGCGTGATTGCCGCGATCTATTTGAGGGAGTATGCGAAGCAGGGGATCCTGGTCTCGATCATTCGGGTGACCGTGAACAATCTGGCGGGTGTTCCTTCGATAGTGTTTGGGGTTTTTGGATTCGGGTTCTTTGTGTATGGAGTCGGATCGTTTGTGGACGGCGGGCCTTCATCGCCGATGGTGCCGGGTCGCTGGATTACGCTGGGGATATTTGCGTTGGCGGTGAGTTTTTTGGCGGTCACCTCGACGGTCGCGATGCTCGCTGCGAGTCGAAAACAGAACTATAAGTTGAAGATGCTATTTCGGTACGGGGCGATCGGCGGTTGGGTTCTATTTCTCGGGTTGGTGATCCTACTGGTCGCGACAAATCCATTCTTTGAAGGATTTTTTCGGGCGCGATTGCCGGATCCGACGTTTGGCAAGACGGCGCTGGTGTGGGCCTCGCTAACGCTGGCATTGCTGACGCTGCCGGTGGTGATCGTGGCGACGGAGGAGGCGCTGGCGGCAGTGCCAAAGAGTTTGCGTGAGGCGAGCTATGGATGCGGCGCCACCAAATGGCAGACCGTATGGAGGGTGGTTTTGCCCCGCGCGATGCCGGGAGTCATGACGGGGGCGATTCTGGCAATTGCCCGCGGAGCGGGGGAAGTTGCACCGCTGATGCTGGTGGGGGTGATCAAGCACGCGAAGGACATGCCGGTGAGTTTGCGACCTCCGTTCGTTCATCTGGATCAGTCGTTTATGCACTTGGGGTTCCACATTTATGACTTGGGTTTTCAGAGTCCCAATTCGGAGGCGGCCAAGTCGATGGTTTATACAACGACTCTTTTATTGATTACGATCGTGGTGGTACTGAATCTCTCGGCGATGTGGATCCGGGCGCGGTTGCGGAAGGGGTATCTGGACGGGCATTTCTGAGGAAGTGGAGCAGGGGAACTGGAGCGGGGCAAAAAAAGGAAAAAGCCCGGCGACTTTGGGGTCGGCCGGGCTTTTGGATTTTGGAGAGGGGCGGTGTATTACCGGTAGAATTCGATGATGAAGTTGGTGTTGATCTCGAAGGGGATCTGCTCGGGAACGGGGAGGGCGACCATCTTGGCTTCAAGCTGGGCAGGGTTGAATTCGAGCCAGGCCGGGACCTGGTGGCCGGCGATCGATTCCATGTTTTCGCGCAGCAGCTTGGTGGCTTTTTCCTTGAAGGTGATGACGGCGCTGGGTTCAACCTGGGCCGAGGGGATGTCGAGTTTCTTGCCGTTGACTTTCACGTGGCCGTGGCTAACGAGTTGGCGGGCGGCCCAGATGGAGCGGGTGACGCCGAGACGACGGATAACGTTGTCGAGGCGGGTTTCGAGAAGTTGAAGGAGTACGACGCCGGTGTTGCCCTTGGATTTCTTGGCTTGTTCCATATATTTGCGGAACTGTTTTTCCATGACATTGTAGTGAGCCTTGGCGCGTTGTTTTTCACGCATACGCACGCCGTATTCGGAGAGACGGCCGGCGCGTTGGTGCATGCCGGGGGGGGTGAAGGTGTCACCGAATTTGGTATGTTTAGGAAGGTCGGCGATGGCTACGCCGAGACGACGGGAGAGTTTGACTTTGGGTCCGAGGCGACGGGACATGAGGGCTCCTCTGGAAGCGCGGCCTGCCGATGCATGAGCAATCAGGCGGCGGGGCTTCTGCAATATGCAGCCGGCGTACCCGAACGCGACATGCGAACGGGCCTTCTCGGCGGATGTTGGGTTGGGCAGTATAGGGGAAAGCGACGGGATTTCCAATCAGCGCGTGTAAAATGCGTGTTTATATTGTCCGATAACGGCCAAACCCCCTATTTTTGCCAAGTTGCCCATCTAATTGTACGAAGTAATAGATGAATCGTTGTTTCAGACTCCAGGGCGTAGACGGATTGAAATATCTCATAGGAGTCCCGATATGGGAATGAAGAGTCATGAGCCCGCGCGTCCCGTCGAGCGCGGATTCACGCTGGTGGAAATTCTGATAGTGGTGATCATTCTGGGGATACTGGCGGCGATTGTCGTGCCGCAGTTCACGAATGCCTCGACCGATGCGCGAACGACCAATCTGAAGACGACATTGAATGCGGTGCGCAATCAAATCGAAGTGTTCAAGGGCCAGCATAATGATCTGCCGCCGCAGTTGGAGGGGATGTGGGCGGTGATGCTGACGTCGACGAGCACCTCCGAAACGAATGTTCCGGATCCCATGGGGACGAATTTCGGACCGTATTTGCTGTCGGCGCCGGTCAATCCCACGAACGGGAAGACTGGCGTATCGTCGGCCGCAGTGGACACCACGGCGGGTTGGTACTATCAACCGGCGGGGATTGGGTTTTCGTTCTTGGCGCGAAGTGCCGACGGATCGGTGAATACCGCGTATTGATTCTCGAATCGGGCGGGGCGGCGTGACGGGGGGGGCGATTTGCGGTAGAGTTTTCCCGTTTGCATGAATGGGAAAGCTTATGTGTTTTACTGCTAATGTTTGGACTGCGGCGATGATGTTGCGGGGGGTTGGGCGATGACGAATACGATTGGGATGGAAACGACGGCTACTCAGCAGGAACCCTCGTTGGCGGTGAGGATTGGTGGGCTGCATCTGCGGAATCCGTTGATGACCGCGTCGGGGACGTGCGGGTATGCCAACGAATACGGGGATTTTGCGGATCTGACGCAGTTTGGGGCGTTTGTGACCAAGGCGATCAGCAAGACGCCGCGGAAAGGGAACGAGAGTTATCGCATTATCGAAACGCGGGCGGGGATGCTGAACGCGATTGGGCTGGCGAATATTGGGTTGGAAGCATTTTTGCGGGACAAGATTCCGCTGTTGAAGCAGATGGGGGTGCCGGTGATCGTAAACGTGCCGGGATGGAGCGCGGAAGATTATGTCGATGTGGCGGCGGCGCTCGATGGGAACGAGGTAGTGGGGGGGATCGAGTTGAATGTGAGCTGTCCGAATGTGAAGAACGGGATGAGTTTCGGGACAGACCCGCTGCGGTTGTTTGAGTTGGTTAGCGCGGTCAAAAAGGTGACGAAGCGGTGCGAGCTGATTGTGAAGCTGTCGCCAAATGTGAGCGATGTGGCGGTGACGGCGAAGGCGGCGGTGGATGCGGGGGCTACTTGCCTGAGCCTGGTGAATACGTTTACGGCGATGGTGGTGGACATTGAAAAGCAGCGGCCGGTGCTGGCCAACGGGACGGGCGGGTTGAGCGGGCCGGCGATCAAGCCGATCGCGGTGTTCATGACGCATCGGGTGTATACGCAGGTGGCGAAGCCGCACAATATTCCGATCATTGCGATGGGGGGAATACAGACGTGGCAGGATGCGGCGGAGTTTCTGCTGGCGGGGGCGACGGGATTGGCGGTGGGGACGGCGCTGTTTATTGATCCGAGCATTCCCAACAAGATTGTCGAAGGGTTGAAGGGATATCTGGCGCGGAAGAAGCTGGGGGATGTGAACCAGTTGATCGGGGCGTTGCAACCGCCGGCGGCGCATGATTGAACGCGAGACGGCTTGGAGGAGGCCGACGTTGGTGGAGGGGCTGCGGGTGAAAATGAAAAAATGACCCTCGAGGCCGCGGGGCGGTCGAGGGTCAGTATGGGGGAAATTAGGGGTATTTTTGTAAAATTGATTTTTTACTTGGTTTCGGGAATGCAGCATGTGCTGGCCGCTTTGGTGGTGGCGGAGCAGCAGTCGCCGCATTTTTCGGCGGTGCATTTGGCGCAACACTTGCCGTCTTTGCAGCAGGCGGCGCAGTCTTTTGTGGGTTTGGTGGTGGGGGCTTCGCCGGCGATGAGGGGGGCGGTGAAGGCGGCGCCTAGGAGGAGGCCGGCGACGATGGCTGCGAACATGAGACGAATCATAAGAAAACTCCTGAAAAAGAAACGGTTGGGGACTGGCTACACTGTTGAAACGGAGGGTGGGTGGGGAAAGGTTCAATGGGATGGAGTTTTTTTTGATTTTCAGGAAGACGGGAACGAAATTGAACTTTTGGGCAGGCGGGAGGCGTTTGTAGAAGTAGGTTAGGATAGGTGTCATTATGAATCTGAACGAGAATGTCAATGTTGATGAGAGCGGCTGGGCGGATGGGCTTTCGCGGCGGTTGCGGAACTTGGATGGGATGCCGGTGGATACTGCGGGGTTGGAGCGGGCGGTGGCGGGTTTGATTCCGAAGGTGGCGGAGCGGAAGCGGTGGCTGCGGGTTTTTGGGCAGTTGGCGGCGGTGGCGGCGGGGCTGATTATTTTGGTTTCGGTGGGGCTGGTGATGCTGGGATCGAACCGGGCGGTGATGGCGGAGCCGGCCATGATTGCGGATGTGCATCGGGAGATGGTGGCGAATTCGGAGGGGATTCCGCTGACGGATGTGAAGGTGATCCAGGCGGAGATACGGCGGCAGTGGGCGGATTCGCCGGCGATTCCGAATGCGGGGGTGAAGGCGCACGCGTGCTGCGTGAAGAAGATGAAGGATGCGCGGATGGCGTTTATTTTGCTGGATGTGGAAAAGACGCAGGTGACGATGGCGATTGCGAAATCGAAGGATGTGGATTGCCCGCCGGGGGACGTGCGTATGAGCGGCGGGATGAGCTGGTGTGTGCAGAAGGTGGGGGAGTTGACGATGGTAATGACGGAGCAGGGGACGCGATGGATTTGTTTGACGGGGGACCTACCGGCGGAGAAGCTGATGGAAATCGCGTCGAAGTTTGTGAAGGATTGAAGGTTTTTGGAGGCTGAAGAAAAAGCCGCGAGATTCCATAAGTATGTCTGGGCGTGGCGCGCGGATGTGTTGCGTGCTGCGCGGATGATGGTGCGGGACGGGGCGGAGGCGGATGATTTGGCGCAGGAGACGCTGATCAAGGCGTACCAGGGGATTGAGGGTTTTTTTCCGGGGACGAATGCGAAGGCGTGGTTGATGACGATTTTGCGGCGGACGCGGATCGATCGGTTGCGGGCGGGGAAACGGCATGAGGGAATTTCTTTGGAGGGTGCCGAGATGGATGTGGCGGATCGGGCGGGGTCGGAGGAGGTGGAGTTTGGGGGGGATGTGGAGGGGCTTTTGGAGCAGTTTTCGGATGGGGAGATGATCGGGGCGTTGCAGGAGCTGCCGGAGGAGATTCGGTGGACGCTTTTGCTGGTGGAGGTGCAGGGGATGAGTTTGGAGGAGGCGGGGGTTATTTTGGGGGTTCCGACGGGGACGGTGAAGAGCCGGTGTTTTCGGGGGAAGGGTAATTTGCGGGGAGTACTTACGAGTGTTTTTCGGGGTCGGAAGAAGGGGTGAAGAGGGGGTAAGGCGCTCAGCAGGATGGGGAGAGAGGGGTTGGTGGGATTCTTGGGGTTGGGGTCGATAAAAGCTCTGTTTTTGATTGGAAAATGAGGGTGATCATTTGAGAGGGGGGTAAGGCGCTCATGAGGAATTGGGGTAGGAAATGGAGGAAGTTTCAAGATATTCGACAAGATGTAAGTGATGTTTTTTATTAACCAAGAAAGACACGAAATACACGAAGTTGGGGTGGGGTTGGGAAACATGAGATTTAGTGGCATTGGTTTTCCCCCTTTGTAGTTTGAAACGAAACTTGCACATTTTGCAGTAAACATGCGCAACACCCCACGCGCGCACTTAAAGCCGTGCCTTTTGGAACGGCTTTTTGAACCCCCTTCCCACCGTGATTTAATCCCCCTTCGAAGCCGCCTTAAACATCGATTGAGGTAGGGTGTTTTCCTTCGTGCCAGGGGAGGCTTTGTGGTTTCGCCGACGCCCCGCCAGAATGCAGCCGAACATGGTGAGCATCGCGAGTTGTTGGCCCTTCAAAACGCCTGCACACCTGGCCAGTTCAACCCGGCAAATTCCATCCGCCGCCGCCGTCGTCTTGTCCCGCCGCCCGTCCATCAGCCCATCCAGTCCGTCCCGCTTGTATCGCCGCACCCACAGATAAAGCGTGGAGCGGGAGACTTTCAGCCCTTGCCTTTTTAGCACGCCCAAGAATCGCCGCGTGGCGGCTTCGAGGGAAATATCGATGCGTTGGGCCTTCTCCCATCGTTGGACTATTTGCATACGCTCAAGGGCAACCCGTAGCGTTGCTGGCACGCTCTCGCCGTCGCCCGTTGATACCGTGACATCCCGGCTCCCTATGTTTACTGTGAATTTGACTGGCATATGGCACCTTCCTTGGCTAATAGGGCTTCGAAGGGCGATGACGACTCAGAGGGCATCCTTGGCCCCATCGTCGCCATGGCGGGGCTACGCGGCCCGCCTCCCTCGCTGATTTGGGATTCACTGGCGGCCTGCTGATTCCGATCCACTACCGCCTTCAACATCTCAATCAACTTCCACGCCTGTCGCGGCTTCAGTTTGTCCACCCCTTCCACCCGGTCATTGCTGAATCGCCTGCAAAGCCCCGCCAGCGCGTAGCCTTGCTCCGCAGCAAGCTCGGTGATCTTGCGGGCCATCCGCTCGCCACAGAACACGCCACGAATGGAAACCTTGTCGCGCCAGTAGGTGGGGGGCTTGCCGATCTCGCGAAACCCACTGTCCTCAAATACCGCCATTACGTCCTCGAACCCGGCTTGCGTGAGTTCCTTTGAACTCTTCACCCCGCCCACGTTGCGCAACACCAACCGATACAG
>JBBRWV010000090.1:0-15807 GCA_038248985.1 Phycisphaerae bacterium | reverse complement strand
GGGGGGGGTCTGGCGGGGGTGTTGGGGGGGGGGGGGGGTTGGGGGGGGGGTCCATTGGGGGTGGCACCGCGGTTCTGGGGGGGGTACCTCCGGTGAGGACGGGGAGGGTTGCGGTGGTGATGCGCGGGGCGATGTTGAAATCGACGGTGAGGGTGGCGAGGGTTTGGGATTCGGGTTGGACGCGAAACATGACGGCATCCATGATGCGGTGGAGGTATTGCTCGCCGAGGGGCGTGCCGGAGAGGACGCCGGCGTTGGTGAAGTATACGCCGGTGGTGAGGGAGCAGCGGAAGCGGAATTCGACGTGGAAGGTGGTGCCGGCGTCGACATGGGGGATGGAGTCGTGCGGGGTGTGGGAGGTGGCGCCGCCGAGTTCGAGGCCGGTGAGGGTTTTGATGAGCATGCCGAAGCGGACGCCGGCGGCGGGGTGGGTGAATAGGACGTCGTAGCGATAGAGGTAATCGCGGCCGCGGATGAGGACGTTGGCGGGCGTGCCATCGGTGCGGCAGATGCGGGGGTTTTGGATGGTGGCGCCGGCGGAGTGGTAGTTGATGGTGGATTGGGGGAGGAGGTTGGGGTCGAAGAAATCGTCAGCGGCGGGGGCTTCGGCGGGGGCGGCACCGACGGGAGATTCGGCGGTGTGGCCGTTGAGGATGGGGGTGATGGCGGGGGTATTGGCGGCGCGGATTTCTTGGCGGACGGATTGGTAGTGGCCATCGCGGGCGAAGAGGAGGCGGTGATAGTGCGTGATGACGGGTTTGGGCTCGCCGGTGAGGAGCATTTCGCCGGCATCGATGAGGATGGCCTGGTCGCAGAGTTCGATGATGCTGGAGCCGCTATGGGAGACGAAGAGGATGGTGCCGCCGTTGTCCTGGATGGAGCGGATGCGGGCGAAGCATTTGCGTTGGAAGGCTTCATCGCCGACGGCGAGGGCTTCGTCGACGATGAGGATGTCGGGATCGACGGAGATGGCGACGGCGAAGGCGAGGCGGAGCATCATGCCGGAGGAGTAGGTTTTGATGGGTTGATCCAGGAAGTCGCCGATGTCGGCGAAGGCGGCGATGGCGTCGAAGCGGGCGGAAAGAAAATCATGGCTGCAGCCGAGGATGCGGCCCTGGAAGAAGACGTTTTCGCGGCCGGTGAAATCGGGGGAGAAGCCGGAGCCGAGTTCGAGGAGGGCCGAGACGCGGCCGTGGACTTCGACGGAGCCTTCGGTGGGGGTGAGGGTTCCGGCGACGATTTGGAGGAGGGTGCTTTTGCCGGAGCCGTTGCGTCCGACGATGCCGACGGTGTGGCCGCGGGGTACTTCGAGGGAGATATTTTGCAGGGCGGTGAAGGGGTTGGAGCCGGCGGAGCCTTGGCGAAGGAGCATGGCTTTGAGGCGCAGCGAGGGGTGGGCGTAGCGCGGGTAGCGTTTGGTGACGTGGGTGAGGCGGATGGCGAGATCGGTGGACATAGATGGGGCATTGTATACGGGGAGAGGTGGCGCGTCCCGTGATTGGTGCGGCGACGATCCATGGCCACGAAAGACATGAACGACACGTATTTTAGTTTTTTAGTGACGGGGTGGTGGGGTGGCGGCGGCGCAGGAGACGAGTTCTTGGCGCGGCCGACGACGGGGCGGGGATGATCCACATGTAGGATCTGGGGGGTGGGGCGTTACAGTTCGGCGAATTGCATTTCTTCGACTTTGACATCGCCGACGGGGACAGGGGTTTGGGTGTATTCGGGAAGGCCAGCGGCGGCCATGAGGCTGCGGGTTTGGGCGGCGGAGTAGGGCGTGGTGTGTCCGAGGAGATCCCAGAAAATCTGGCCGGCGCTGCGGGAGTCATGGAGGGGGGAGATGGCGGCGACGAAGGCCTGAATTGAGCCGGCGGCGTTTTCGTAGATGCCGTCTTTTTCGGCCCAGGAGCAGGCGGGGAGGCTGAGGGTGGCTTTTTCATAGGCGGCGCCTTTGCGGAGGCCGATGCGGACGATGGTGTTAATGCCGGCGAGGATTTTGCTGTAATTTTCTTCATCGGCGGTGGGGAGCATATCGGCGGAGAGGAGTGCGGCGGCGATTTTTTTAGTTTTGATTTTTTCGGCGAGGTCGGCGAAGGAGCAGAGGTTGCCGCCGAAGTGTGCGGCGATTTTTTCAGCGCCGGTGCGGTTGGGGGCTTTTTCGGCATGGAGGGTGTAGGTGACGGTGCCGGTTTGCGGGTGTTTGAAGACTTGATCGGTACCGGTGGAGCGGACAGGATTGACGACGATCCAGGCGTGGGGATCAAGGCTGCGGGCGTATTTGATCTGGAGGAAGATTTCTTCGGAGCCATCGAAGGGGGAGACGAGGCAGACGAGATTCGTGGCGGGGGCGGCGGCGAGGGTGCCGCGGAGGTCGTCTTCAGCGAGTTTAAGAGCGGCGGTCCAGCCGATTTCGGCATTGCTGCCGTACTGGATGCGCTCGGGGGCGCGCAGGCGCGTGGCGGAGTGGACGAATTGGAAACCGTAGCGGGTTTCATCGCTGATCCACCATTTGTTGACGCCGAGATTCTGGCGGGGCTTGATGCGGTAGATGCGGCCGTCGCTGTGGTGGATGAAAATGTTTTCGCCGCCGGCGTTAATGGGGGAGATCGAGGGGGTGCTCTTGAGGAACCAGACGCGCTGGGTGAAGAGGAAGTCTTTGTCGAGCAGGGCCCCGACGGGGCAGAGATCGACGACGTTGCCGGCGAGGGGATTGTTGACGGGGCGGCCGGGGAAGATGTCGATTTCTTCTTTGTAGCCGCGGCCGAAGACGGCGAGTTCGCTGGTGCCGGAGACTTCGCGGGTGAAGCGGACGCAACGGGTACACATGATGCAGCGGTCACTGTAGAGGAGGATGTGATCGCCGACGTCTTTTTTGGGTTTTTTGGCTTTGTCTTCGAGGAAGCGGCTTTCACCGCGGCCGTACTGGTAGCTGTAGTCTTGCAGGCCGCACTCGCCGGCCTGATCGCAGACGGGGCAGTCGAGCGGGTGATTGATGAGGAGGAATTCCATGACGGCTTTTTGGTTGGCGCGGGCCTTGGGGGACTGGGTATAGACTTTCATGCCGTCGGTGGCGGGGGTTTGGCAGGTGGGGACGAGTTTGGGGACGCGGAGGAGCTTGGTGGGATCTTTGGGGTCGGAGGCTTCGATTTCGCCGAGGCAGATGCGGCAGGAAGCGACGATGCTGAGGCCGGGGTGGTAGCAATAGCTGGGGATATCGATGCCGTTGTCCTGGGCGACCTGAAGGATCATTTTTTTGCCTTCATAGGACACTTTTTTTCCGTCGATTTCGATAGTAGGCATGGGGTTTAAGCCTTTTAAAGAATTTACGTAAAGAGAGAGGGTGTATCAGGAAGCCTTCGCGAGAGTCCGTTGCGCCGCGACCGGCAGTTGCACGGGGACAAAACGATCAGCGGGGTAGAGGTAATCTGCACCCGATTGGTCGATTACTCGGACAAAAGCCCGTGCTTCAGCCAGAGGATCAGAAATTGAGCGAAACACTTTGCGTGGCTCGAGAGACGCCGCATAGCCCTTATTTTTCAGGCAGAAAAGGTAAGTATTGGAGTATTGTTTATGAGCCACTTTGGTCATCCAAAAATTGTTTGATCTGGTACTCACGTTAGTGACGCGGGCGCCTAGACCGCCGCGCCGGCGACGGTCAGGTTTACGCCTTGCACGGTGTCGGACTTGATGTGTTTTTTGAAGTCGTCGGGGAATTTCTGCAGGATCGTCTTCACGACCCAGTTGGTGCCGTCGGCGAGGCCGCAGATGGTGGTGCCGGGCATAGAACCCTGGGCGAGGGCGAGTTCGAGGAGCATGTCGAGATCGCGGGTGCGGCCGCGGCCTTCCAAAATGCGGGAGAGCATTTTGTAGAGCCAGGCGGAGCCTTCGCGGCAGGGGGTGCATTGGCCGCAGGATTCGTGGGAGTAGAAGCGGACGCAGTTGCGGGCGACGCGGACCATGTCGGTGGTGTCGTTCATGACGGTGACGCAGGCGGTGCCGAGGCCGAGAACGCCGTATTTTTTGCCGATGTCGAAATCGAGTTCGGCGTGGTATTGATCGGTGCCGAGGACGCCCATGGAGATGCCGCCGTGGAAGGCGGATTTGAATTTTCCGCCCTTGACGCCGCCGGCGTATTTTTCGATGAGCTTGCCCATGGGGATGCCGAGTTCTTCTTCATAGCAGCCGGGTTTGTTGCAGTGGCCGCTGACGCCCATGAGTTTGGGGCCGGCGCTGGTGGCGGTGCCCATGGCTTTGAAAGCGGCAGCGCCGTTTTCAATGATGTACGGAAGACAGGCGAGGGTTTCGACATTGTTGATGATCGTGGGTTTGGCGAAAGCGCCGGCGACAGCGGGGAAAGGAGGTTTGATGCGGGGCCAGCCGCGTTTGCCTTCGAGCGCTTCGAGGAGGCCGGTTTCTTCGCCGCAGATGTAGGCGCCCGCGCCGCGATGGACATAGCAGTTGTGGACGATATCGGTGCCGGGGTAGGTCTTGCCGAAGATGCCTTTGGCATACGCTTCGGCGACTGCGTCTTCGAGGAGTTCGGCTTGTTTGTGATATTCGCCGCGGATGAAGATGTAGCTGGTGTTGATGCGGTTGGCGAAGCCGGCGATGGCGATGCCTTCGAGGAGGAGGTGGGGGTCCCACTCGCAGAGGTAGCGGTCTTTGAAGGTGGCGGGTTCGGATTCATCGTAGTTGACGGCGAGGTAGCGCGGGGAGATATCTTTGGGGAGGAAGGTCCACTTGATGCCGCAGGGGAAGCCAGCGCCGCCGCGGCCGCGGAGGCCGGAATCTTTGACGATGGTGATGATTTCCTCGGGTGCCATGGCGAGTGCTTTGTTGAGCGACGCGTAGCCGCCGGTGGCGACGAAGTCGTCATAGCGGATGAGTTTGCGTTTGGCGGCATCATCGGGGATGCGTTTGAGGAGGACGGGAGTGGAGTATGCCATGGAAAACCTCTTACGGGAATTATTCGGGGCGATTCGTACAGTCGGAGGGGGAGCCTAAGCGAACGGGGGGGATGAAGAAAGCGAGGATGGCGGCACCGTAGGCGATCTCCTCGGCTTCAGAGTGAGTGGTGCCCAAGGCACGCGTCCCGTGAAGCGCGAGCATCCATGCGCCTACCGCGAGTCCGAGGAGTCGGACGAACAGGAGGCCTGAAAAGGCGGGGTTGAAGCTGGCGATCATGAGTTTCTTTCTTAGGTATTTCGGAGGCTGCGCAATTTGGCCAACTTGCGTTGGGTGGACCTGAAGGAAGCCGCTTTCGGCGTTTTTTTTGCCGCGTTGAAAGTGCGCGCATCAAGAAGCTTTCGCGACTTGGGGGAGGTTTCGGCCCGGTGGTGGGGGACGTCGTGAGCGTATTCATCGGCGATGGCTTCCTTGACGGCCTGGAGTTCCATCATGATTTCGTCTTCATCGGCCACGGATTGGTCGCGTGGAAAACCCTCGATCATTTTCCGTGCTTTGCCCGCCGGAGGCAGCGGGCTGGTTTTGGCGAATTTGTTGACGACGGCAGTAACCTGGCGAGCGCTGGCAAACTGGGTGCTGATCTCTTCCTTGATACGCCATAATTCCGCAAGCGTGGGGTCGTCTTTCATGGGATCACTCCAGGGAGTCCATCGGGCGTACACATATAGGGAGGAGTATAGCCGATTTGGCGGAAAAAATTGACGACTTGCCGGGAAATCTCGCCGTTGGCGAGGTGCCTGCAATTACGAGTCACCAGGAAGTCCAGGTGGTGGACGGTGGCGATCGCCAGATGAAGCGCATCGGTTTTGGCCTTGGCGGAAATGACTCCGCAAGAGAGTAGCTTGTCGGCGAGTTGATGGGATTCGGCGGTCACGGGAACCCGCGGTATTGAAGCGATGAATTCCAATCGGGCATGAGCCATTTGCGGGTCGCCCTTGCCGGCCTCGAAGTGGACGACTTCGGAAGTAAAAAGACGGAAGTTGTCGGCATTGTTTTGCCACCAGATTCGAGTCGTGTGCTGCCGGGCCGAGGCGATCAGGTTATTGGTCGGGCGAGGCACCAAACACTGAAGATGGATGTTTCGACGTAAACGGTCTTCCTGGTAATCGCCATATGCCGTCACTCAATGCCCGTGTCCGTTCCCGGTGTGTTGTGCCGGTTCTTTGGGCAAGGCCTGGAGTGTTTCGATGAAGCCGTCGGGGGTGAGGGGGCCGTGGGCTTCGCCGTTGATGAGGGCGGCGGGGGCGCGTTCGCAGAGGCCGAGGCACTCCACTTCGATGAGGGTGATGAGTCCGTCCTCGGTGGTTTCACCGGTATCGATGGCGAAGACTTCACGAATGCGGTTGATGACTTTTTCGTGGCCGGTGATTTCGCAGGAGACGGAGCGGCAGACGTTGACGACGTATTTGCCGGAGGGCTCGAAGCGAAATTCTTCGTAGAAGGTGGCGGCGTCCTGGACTTCGCTGGGGGTGATTTCGAGGAAGGCGGCGGCTTCGTCGATGGCCTGCGGGGCGATGAAGCCGTAGACGTGCATGACTTCATGGAAGAGGGGAAGGAGTGCGGCCTGCTTTTTGGGATATCGGGGGAAGTATTTTTCGGAGATTTTTTTGCGGATGGCTTCGGTCAGATAAGGCTCGGTGCGCGTGGGCGTGTAGGCTTTGAGACGATCTTGAACTATCCAGGCCATTTGGGAGGTCCTTTACGGAAACGTTTTGCTTGCACTGGGGCCGGCGGGTGGGCCGGGGGGAAAAACTCTGAAAGTTTGATTCGCCGGGCCGAGGTTTTTATTAACGGTCGAGTTCCGCGGCGATGATGTTCAAGCTGCCGAGGATGGAGACGACATCGCTCATCATGTGGCCTTCGATCAACTTGGGGAGGATGCTCAGGTGAATGAAAGAGGGTGGACGGGTGCGGGCCCGCCAGGGGCGCGACGTGCCGTCGCTGACGATGTAATAGCCGAGTTCGCCGTTGGCGGTTTCGGTGCAGCCGTAGACTTCGCCCTTGGGTGGTTCGAACCCGCGGTTGGTCATGATCATTTCAAAGTGATGGATGAGGCCTTCGATGCTGCCGTGGGTTTGCTCCTTGGGCGGGAGGATGTCCTTGCCTTCGACGCTGACGTTGATGGGGCCCTGCGGGATGTTGTCGATGAGCTGCTTGATGATGGAAATCGATTGCTTCATTTCTTCGAGGCGGACCATGTAGCGGGCGAGACAATCGCCGGTTTTCATGATGGGCACTTTGAAGTGGACGGCCTTGGCGCCCTGGCCATCCCAATTATCCGCGTAGCAGAGGTACGGGTCATCTTTGCGGACGTCGCGGAGGACGCCGGCGCTGCGGGCCATGGGGCCACTGAGGCTCCAGCTCATGGCTTCCTCGGCGGTGATGGCGCCGATGCCGATGGTGCGGTCCAGGAAGATGCGGTTGCGGTTGAGCAGTATTTCCATGTCGTCGATGGACTTGGGCAGGCTTTCTTCGATGAAGGTTTTGACCATCTTGACGAAGATTTTGTCGTCGATTTCCTTCATCACGCCACCGACGCGGAGGTAGCTCGGGTGAAAGCGGCTGCCGGAGACGTATTCAATGATGTCATAAATGGCTTCGCGTTCGTTGAAGCCGAAGAGGAAGGCGGTGAAGGCGCCGAGGTCGAGGGCGGCAGCGCCGACGCAGAGGAGGTGATTCTGGATGCGGCCAAGCTCGGCAAGGATGGTGCGAAGGACTTTGCAACGCGGCGTGATTTCGACGCCGAAGAGTGTTTCCACCGCCCGAAACCAGGCTATCTCGTTGGCGATGGGGGAGACGTAATCCATGCGGTCAATGATGGTGACGTATTGGTTGTAGTTGAGGACCTCGGCGTTTTTTTCGAAGCCGCTGTGGAGGTAGCCGATGACCGGGACGCAACGGACGACGCGTTCGCCGTCGAGTTCGAGGATGAGGCGGATGGTGGTGTGGGTGGCGGGGTGCTGCGGGCCAAAGTTGAGGGTCCAGAGGTTTTCATCGGAGGAGAGGTTGGGCGTTTCCAGCGGGCGCTCCATGAGAAGCTGCTGCGTGCCTTTTTCCATCGTATAGGCCATGAACTACTCCGGGTCAGGTGGGTGGGCGGTTATGATCTGGGTATCATACTCAGACGCGTGGCCTCGACAAGGCGGCGGGGCGAACGTGGGGAAACGGGTTGCGGGGGAAGAGGGTGGATCGCCGGATGCAAGGGACTACGCGGGGGTGGAGGGAGACCTTTTTTGCGCGACGTAGAAGACAAATTCATCATCGAGGATGCCGCTGCTGATGACGGCGTCTTCGATTTGCATGAGGGCGAGGAGCCAGGCGCGGGCGAAGGGGTCGGTATTGGTGCGTTTGAAGTCAAAATGCTGGGTCATGTAGGCGAGGAGGGTGCCGCCGAAGCCTTTTCGTTCCACAATCGAGAAGATTTCCGGGGTGAGTTTTTTGATGGCGGGGCCGGAGAGTGCTTCGGAGGGGTCGAAGGCTTCGATGGCGGCGGCGGGCGGGACGACATAGTGTACGAGGGCATTTTCCAAGGCGGTCGCGGGAAAAAGTCCTTCGCTGTCCTTGAATACGCCACGGAGCCGCTGCGGAACCATGGCTACGGCGGCCGAAACGATCCGACTGCGGCGGTTTTTCATCGGCCGCAGCTCTTTGGGCATCGCGGCGAGTGCGGCATTAATCCAGCGAACCTGGATTTCCGGCAGTTGGAAGCGGAAGGGCCCTTCGAACTCTACCATGATCAACTTGCCCTGCGGCGTGAGGGATTTCTCCAGCATGCGCAAACACGACTCGATCTGGGCAATGTGGTGGAGCACTCCTTCGGCGATGATGAAATCAAACGGTCCCGCGAAGGTGTCCTTATTAAGGTCGGCGACAACGTATTCCACATTGGCGTAGCCGAGGGCTTCAATGCGCGCCTGGGCGCGGGCGAGCGCTTTGGCGGCGATGTCGGAGGCGATGATTTTTCCAACGAACCCGGCATTGCACAACGCCTGTTCCATGTGCCCTTCATTGGAGCCCAGCAGGAGGCAGCGATAGTCAGTCAGGGGTTTGTCGGAAGCGGCTTTCCCCGTGGCGGGGGCGATGTGGTGGGCGATTGCATAATCGAGCCAAGCGACCTGCTCATCGCCCGAAATGGTGCGCTTGATTTTTTTCTGGCATTCCTCGGCACCCAGCCACATCTCGCCATAAGAAAATGCTTCGTCGCGGTCCCACGGATTAGCGCCGTCGGCCTGGGGAGTCGGAGAAAGAGCGGCTTTCAGGTCAATCACGCCGCGACCATTAGGGATGGCTATTTCCGTGCCGTCAAATTCCAGCTTTACTTCAAAGCGGGACTCGCGTGTGTAGGTTTGCGGGTTCATGCCAAAGGCCACATGCCCATCCCCCACGCCAGCCGCGGCCAGATCGTCGCGGAACGCATCCGCCTTGATCGTGGCGACGAACTGCTTGTTGATGTAAAGGTTCACATCGATGCGTCGGGTCGGATCATCGCGATCCACCGCCCAGCCGGAGATGTTGTCCGCGGAAATTAAATCCACAAAGCCATCGAGTTTCATACGGTGATCCCGTGCAGTAATGCAGAACAGTTTTTGCGAGGTCGGGATTATAGCGAAGGGGAAGGACGGGGGAAAATGGCCCACCCTATCAGGAGCGGTCAGCTTCTGGCCACTTCTTGCGCAGGCGATCCATGAACGCCTGCAGCGACTTCCCCGGGCAGGACGTTTCCCCCAGTTCGCCGTGGGTGTGGATTTCATTGGCGGGGATTTGATAGAGGTTGCGGGCGAACGTCATGAATGACGTAAGGGCGGTAAGTTGCGCTGCCGAAGGAGATTGCGTTTCAAAATTGCCCAGGAGGACGATGCCCAGGTTGTGCGCGTTGTGGCCCTTGCAGTGGGCACCCTGATACGCCAGCGGTCGCGCCTGCCAGACCCGCCCGGCGCGGTCGACGGCAAAATGATAGGCGATGTCGGCCCAGTGCCGATCGGTGGCTTTGGCACCCGAATGAAACGTGCGGACGTTCTCCAGCGTGCCGGTGGTCGGCTTCCACGCGTCGGTTTCGAACCGCCACGCCGTGTGATGCACGGTGATGCGCTCGATGCCGTTCATGGGTACAACCTGGTTGAAATTGGGTTTGGAGGTGGTCCAATCCGTGCGGGGGATGACGATGCACGGGGCGTCTTTGACCGGCACGAGCGCGACGCCGGATTTATCCGGAAAGACTTCCGCGCCCAGATCGGGCGTGCCGAGAACCTCTTGTTGCGTCGCCGGTTGCGCCGTCACAGCGGCGGGTTGCGAGCCGGGTTGCCAACCGGGCTGCGACGACGCGATTTGCGGATTCTGCGGTGGTGTCGTGTTGTCGGCCTGCGTTCGCGGTGACTTGGGCTCATCCTTGCAGGAAAAAAGCGCGGCCGTCGCGGCACAAGCGAACGCGCCCAGAAGTGTCCGGCGGGACAGCACGGGAAGCGGGGTGTAAAAGCAGTCGCACATCAAAATATTCCGGTCAGATTTTCACGATCGGTGCTTATCGGCACAATGATCTGGTACTATACAAAGTATGAGCAAGCACAACACAAACACGGCCAATAAACGCTATCACGACCGCGTGGCGGCGAAGTACGACAACATCTATGACGATGCCTATTGGGAGTTTCATGACCGGGTGACGTGGAATCATTTGAAGCCCTTTCTGCCCAAGGCCCTGACCGCCTCCGTGCTCGATCTCGGCTGCGGCACGGGCAAATGGGGCTTCAAACTGCTCAAGGCCGGATTTCCCACCACCTTCGTCGATCTCTCCACCGGCATGGTCACGGAAGTCAAAGAAAAACTCGCCGTGTGGGCCGGCACCGGAGACCTCGCCGGCAAGGCCGCCAAGGCCACCGTCGTGGAGGCCGACGTGGTCGATCTGCGGATGCTGCCGGCGGATCATTTTGAGTTGATCACCGCCATGGGCGATGTCGTGTCGATCTGCAGCGATCCGCCGCAATGTCTGTCCGAAATGCATCGCTTGCTGCAACCCGGCGGCGTGGCGGTCTTTACGGTAGACAATCACCTGGCGGCGATCGAACACTTCATCGCCGCGGGCAATCTCGAGGCCTTGGGGCATTTTGTCAAAACGGGCCGCACCGAGTGGCTCACCAAGAACGTGAACGAGCGTTTCAACGTCCGGATGTTCACGCCCAGCCAAATCGATTCGCTGGTCAAAGCACGCGGTTTCGAGATCATCTCGCGTATCGGCAAAACCGTGATCCCCGCGCGGATGAATCGTAAAATTTTCGAACTCGAAGGGGCGGTGGAGCGACTGGTCGATCTGGAAACGCGCCTGCAGGCCGAGCCGTCGGCCCTGGCCTGCGCGAGTCATCTGCAGTTGGCGGTTCGCAAAGCAGGGTAGCGCGAACCCCCGCCCTTCCCCTCAACGACATGCCCACCACAATTTCCCCACACCTCGCCACGGTTGTGCCGATATAATCCCATGCAGGGCCGAGGCGATGGCAAGCGAGAACCGGTTTTACGAGGTGATCGCATGAATGTGTTGGGCTTGGTGCAGTTGTGTGAAGTCGCTCACCCCCTGGGCGGCTATTCGCATTCCTTGGGAATTGATGCCCTGGCCAAGGGCGGCGGGATTCGCTCTCCTGAACAGTTGTGCGTGGTGGTGAACGAAGCGCTGCATTCGGCGGTCGGGCCGCTCGACGGCATTGCCAGCGGCATCGCGTTTCGCGCCTCGCGGCAGGGCGATTTCGGTGCCATCGGACCCGTGTGCGAGGCCCTCAGTTCGCAGCGCATGTTGCCCGATATGCGCATCGCCAGCGTGCAGATGGGCCAGCGCCTCTGGGCGCTCTCACGCCGCTGGGAATGGGCCGGCGTCGTCCATGAGCAACTCGATGAGTTCGCCGCCCGCCGCGAACTGCATCACGCCGTCGCCTTCGGCGTGCTCGTCGCCGAGACCACCAGCAACCAGGTGCGGGCCATCGCGACGTACCTATTCAATATCGCCCGTGGCCTGATCGAAACCGCCGTGCGTGTCGTCCCCCTGCCCGAGGTGGAAGGTCAGCGGGTCCTCGCAACAGTGCAGCCCACCATCGCCGAATTGGCGACACGCTACGTGGATAAACATCCCGCGGATATTTTGCGGCCGTAATGTCGGGAAAATTTTCGCGCATTCCCGTAAGGGTGTGGATTATAATCGGCCACCGGATTGACACTGGAGGAGTCTGTATGAAGTTACGCACAGGTTTGGTGGTGGTAATCGTGGGGATTGCCGCGGGCGCGGTGGCTTTCTGGAAAATGCACAGGACCGAAACATCTCCGGGGATGAGCATGGCGCGATGTGTCCGGAGAGGATGTAGTGTTGGCCTGCAAAAATACGTGGACTGCGGGGGAACGTTGTGGATCGAGGCCTGGGGTGGATCGCGCGATTTTGCGGCGTCGGCACAGTATCTCATCGCCCAAATGGCGCCCGCCAGTCCGCTGGAGATATTGCCCGCCGATCATCCGTTGTACATAAGTGAGAACCCTCGCGGCTTCGCGCTCAACGCGCCGGAGGTGCGGCGGTTCTCCCGCATGCAACGCGCCAATGGCGAAGGGCCGAAACCCCCGTTTGCCGCGGCCACAATCCACCAACGCCCCGCAATCCTTCTCTCCGAATTGGATCTCACCAGCGGCCTGCTCGGCACGGGCACTTGGGGCATCGATGGCTACACGCCCGAAACCTCTACGCAACTGCTGACCAATTTGCTCCTCTGGACGCACGCTCAGCACGCCCCGCAAAACGCCGTCGCCAGCCCTTGACCGCCTCGCCTGCCTGAGAGACTTCGCGGCAATCCTACGCTAAGATGCACCCATGTTTACGGGAATTGTACAGAGCGTTGGAACCATCGTTTCACTGACCGATACCGGTGCGGGAAAACGCCTGCGCGTCGCACTGGGCGACCTATCATCGCGGGCCGGCGAAATTCGCGCCGGCGATAGCGTCTGCGTCAGCGGCGTCTGCCTCACCGTCGTATCCGTTGATTCCGGCGTCGCCGCCTTTGATGTCGTCACCGAAACCCTCCGCCGCAGCACTCTCGGCCACCGCAGCCCCGGCGATAAAATCAATCTCGAACTCTCCCTCCAACCCGCAAGTTTCGTCGGCGGGCACTTCGTCCAAGGCCATGTCGACGCCGTCGGCAAGGTACGCTCCGTCCGCCAGGATGCCGCCGATTGGCTCATCACCATCACCTTCCCCCGCGAATTCGCCGCCATGATCGTGCCCAAAGGCAGCATCGCCGTCGAAGGCGTCAGCATGACCATCGCCGCCGTCGATGACGCCTCCTTTACCCTCGCGGTGATCCCGACCACGCTCACCCATTCCACCCTCGGCACACTCCGCGCCGGCGATGAAGTCAATATCGAAACCGACATCCTCGCCCGCACGGTCGTGCATTGGCTCCGCGGCGAAGGTGCCGCCCTCAACGGCCAGCGCCCCAATGGCGAAGCCCCCGTCACCCTGGAGAAACTCCACAAGCTGGGGTTCGCATGAGCGCCGCCAAACCCATCATCGGAATCACGATGGGGGACCCGGGAGGTATCGGCGCCGAAGTGATCATCAAGGCCCTCGCCGATCCCGAGATTCGCCAGCTCGGCCAGTTCTTCATCTTCGGCCTCAATGAACTCCTGTCCTACACTGCTGACTCCGCCGAAATCGAAACCTTCTGGTGGCGCGATCAACACGAACGCTTCATGACCGGCACAAAATACGATCAAGACGTCGTCGTCCTCGACTACGATGAGATCGGCATCCTCGAACTGCGCGGTGCCACCAAACCCGGCGGTGCCGCCTCCATGCGCTTCTGCTGCGACGCCATCAAGGCCGCCATGACCCGTCGCATCGACGCCCTCGTCACCGCCCCCATCTGCAAAGAAAGCTGGAAAATGGCCGGCTTCGACCGCTGGCCCGGACACACCGAACTCCTCGCCGAAAAAACCAAGGCCAAACGCTGGGCCATGATGTTCGCCGCCCCGCCAACCAACTCAGCACCCACTAACTCAGCACTGAGTCCTCAGCACTCAGCACTCGTCTCCCACAAAGGTCTCCGCGTCGTCCTCTGCACCATTCACGAACCCCTCTTCGAACTCCGCCACTCCTTCAAAATCGGCACCGTCTTCGATCCCATCGACCTCGCCAACACCGCCCTCAAAGAATGGTTCGGCATCGAAAGACCACGCATCGGCGTCTGCGGCCTCAACCCCCACGCCGGCGAAAACGGCACCATGGGCGATGAGGAAAAACGCATCATCGAGCCCGCCATCCTCATGGCCCGCGCCGCCGGCATCGACGCCCAGGGCCCCTTCCCCGGCGACACCATCTTCCTGCGCGCCCTCCAAGGCCATTTCGACATCGTCGTCGCCATGTACCACGACCAGGGCCTCATCCCCGTCAAACTCCTCGACTTCCACGGCTGCGTCAACATGACCCTCGGCCTCCCCATCGTCCGCACCAGCCCCGATCACGGCACTGCATTCGATATCGTCGGCAAAAACAAAGCCGACCCCGGCAGCATGAAAGCCGCCCTCAGAATGGCCGCCCACGCCGCCCGCATACGCAACCTCCCCACCGATGCAAAATAATCGCGCACCTCGCCCCTCCCTCTTTCCCTCCAAGCTTCCGCATTCCCCTTCCCCTTCTCCCTCTCCCCGCTAAGATCCTCCCACGCTCCCATCATTTCTGCACAAGGAATCAAACCAGGATCATACACCATCGTCTTTCGTCGGTGGCGGCGGCGGTGAGGAGCAGGCTGGTGAGGGGTGCGTCGGCCCATTAGTTCATTGAGGAACCGTGCGAGGGGGATGCTGCCGCGGGTGTAGGTGCGGAGGACGAAATCTCCAAGGAGTTTCACCTGCCGGCCCTCTCCGAACGAATCAAGGCCACGGGTACTTTAAGAAGGTGCATGGATACAAGCAGTTGTGGATGCGATCAATTTCTCAATTTATATGATAACATTTCAGGTCGGAAACGGATGCTGGAGCGGAACTCAGATGCGGATAGTGTTTTTGGGTGCAGGTGCATTTGGGTTGCCGGCGTTGCGGGCATTGGCGGGGTCGCGGCATGAGATTGTGCAGGTGGTGTCGCAGCCGGATCGGCCAGCGGGCCGGGGTGGGAAGTTGACGCCGACGGCGGTGAGCGCGTGGGCGTTGGATGCGGGGCTGGGGCTGACGCGGACGGAGAATGCGAATGGTGCGGAGGTGGTGGGGGCGTTGCGGGAAATGAAGGCGGAGTGCCTGGTGGTGATTGCGTTTGGGCAGAAGTTGTCGGAGGAGCTTTTGGGGGTGGCGAAGTTTGGGGGGATCAATTTGCATTCAAGCCTGCTGCCGAAGTATCGGGGGGCGGCGCCGATTAATTGGGCGGTGATCAACGGGGACGCGGAGGCGGGGGTGACGGTGATTACGGTGACGAGCGTGATGGATGGCGGGGAGATTCTGACGCGGGCGAGCGTGCCGGTGGGGGCGAGCGAGACGGCGGGAGAGTTGCATGATCGGTTGGCGGACCTGGGTGCGCCGCTGTTGCCGGAGGTGTTGGATGGGCTGGAAGCGGGGCGGGTGGAGCGGGAGGCGCAGGACAAGCTGCAGGCGACGCGGGCTCCGAAGTTGAACCGGGAGATGGCGTGGGTGGATTGGTCAAAAGGGGCGCGGGAGGTGAGTGCGCGGATACGGGGCTTGAGCCCGTGGCCGGGGGTGCAGGTGGAGTTGATCGATGCGAGCGGGAAGGTGCGGACGCGGGGGACGCTTGTGAAGTGCGTGGCGCGGGTGGGCGGGTCGCACGAGACGGAGACGTGGGGGAAGGTGCTGGGGGATCGGACGGTGGGGTGT
>JBBRWV010000089.1:0-16071 GCA_038248985.1 Phycisphaerae bacterium | reverse complement strand
TTCGCAGAGGATGCGCTCGAGCCGTATTATTCGGCCAAGACAATCAGTTTTCATTATGGTAAACACCACAAAACGTATGTCGATAACCTCAACAAGCTTGTCGCTGGCACCGATCTGGAACAAAAAAGCCTGGTCGAGATCATCAAGATGGCATCCGGTGACACCGCCAAGGCCGGTATGTTCAATAACGCCGCTCAGATCTGGAACCACACCTTTTTCTGGCATTGTCTCAAGCCTGGCGGGGGCGGTCCCTCGGCCTTTTGCTGCTCTTCCCGGCGTTCCCGGGCCTCCCGTTCGTTGGCGCTCAGGCCATCCATCGCCTCATCCGCCATCGCCATCCCCTCCTTCAACGCCTCCCCCGACAGCTTATTCACCGCCTTCTGCTGCGCCATCCGCTCCGCAGCATCCTGCATGTTCGACTGTAAACCCTTGGCATCACCGCTCTTGGCCTTTTCCGCCGCCTTGTTCAGTGAACTCTGCAACTGCGGATCATCCTTGGCCTTTTCCGCCGCCTTCTTCAGATCATCCGCCAGTTGCTTCTTCTCCGCCTCGCTCATCTTCCCCGACGCCAGCTTATCCCCCAGCGCCTTCGCTTCCGACTGTAACTTCTGTTGTGAAGAAGTCTTAGATTCCGCCGCCCCCGCCGCACCGCTCTTGGAACTCTCCTCCGCCGCCGCCAACTCATTGGCCGCCGCCGCCAGTTTGTCCAGTTCTTTCGACGCCTCCAGCGTCGCCTCCACCTTCTCGCTCGCGCCCATCTCCTTCAGCGATTTATCCATCGCCTCGCGCGCCTCATTGATCGCCGCCGTCGCCTGGTCGGTGTTCATGTTTTCCTGCGACATCTTTTGCATTGCGGTCTTCAGCGGATCCAGATTCTTCATCGGATCCTCATTTCCCTTGGCTATTTGTTTCTTTTCCAACTGGGCAATCGCCGCCTTCAATTTTTCATTTTGCGTCTGCACTTTCACCACTACCGGGCGGTTGGGCTTGGCCAACGCCGGGATCGGGTTCAGCAACGACACCCCGCTCGCCGCCAGAATCGCGCATATCGCCAGCGCATAGGCCCGTCGATCCAGCCGCGCATAGCCCACCTTGGCCGTTCGCACCACCGCACAGGCCGCCAGCGCCGAATCCACGATCGGCTTCTGAAACCGCGCCTCAAGTTCGCTTCCCGCCTGCACTTGCATGACTTCCAGCGCCGTCGAAACCCGCTCCCGCAACCCCACCTGCTGATCCACAAAAATCGCCGCCGTCCGCGTATTAACCATCCGCACCGTCGCCCCCGCCACCACCGCAAAGATCCCCCCGCATGTCGCCGAAATTCCCCAAATCGGATACGCCTGTGTTTGCCCCACCGCCAGCAACACTATCCAAACGATCGCCACAAGCCCCGTCGTTAAAGCTGCCAGCCGCAACAAGTTAGGCGTCACCACCGCCCCGCGAACCCCCTCCGTCTTAAAATACATCCACCCCGCCGCCGCCAGCGGAATCGCCGCAATCACGAACGCTCCCGTCATATACCGTTCCACTAGCAACCGCGCACACACCAAAAACACCGCAATCACCCCCGCCCATCCCAATCCCAACGCCACCCGCTCCAGCATCCGCGTCACCCACAGCCGCGACCGAATCCGGTTCAGCGAAGAAACAATCTGCGAATATTCCGCCCTGCCCCCAGCCGTCCCTCCTGACAAACGATTTGGATTCGGCCTGATCGTGTTCATGGGCATCTCCTGTCGGTGCGCCTGCACAATATCCCCGTTGCGCCCCATCGCATCATAATATATGACGCCCCATACAGGAAAGTTGTTCATTCTTTTTCTGACGATTGACTTCGAGGAACCGCCTCTGCGGTCGGCGCTCCCAAAAATAGTCAGCACCGCATTGCTTCTGTTCCTCGCGATTTGCTAGACTCACTCCATGCAAAAATCACGCGCCTTTATTTTTTTCGCACTCTCCTCTTTGCTCACTGCCGCTCTCAGCTTCACCGATCCCCTCCTCTCTTCAGCGGCCAGCACGGACACACCGGTTTCCCTTCCCCCCTCCGCTCCAGCCGCCACTTCGCCCGCCACTCCAACTCCACCCGCAGGCCTCCGCGTTTTCACCGCCGGCCACAGCTTCCACTTCTACGTCGCACCCCTCCTCGCAGATCTGGCCCACGAAGCCAAAATCAAGGGTCACAAATCCGTCGGCATATCTTTCATCCCCGGCTCCCGCATCATCCAGCACTGGAATGTCGCCGACAGTAAGAACAATACTAAAACCGCGCTGGCCGCCGGCGACGTGGATGTCCTGACCCTCTCCCCTTTGCTCCCCACCGATGCCGGCATCGACAGGTTCGCCGAACTCGGTCTCAAAAAGAATCCCGACCTCCGCATCACCATACAGCAATCGTGGCTGTCCAATGACACGCTCAATCCGCAAGCTCCCCTCGCCAACATCAAGGTTGATCACAACGCCTCCATCATTTCCGATCTCCGTAAACTCCATGAGGTCTACTTCAGCGCCCTCAATGAGTTCATCACGGTGCTCAATAAACCGCTCCTGAAACAAACCGGCCACCAGGTTGTGTACCTCGTTCCCGTCGGTCAGGCGGTACTCACGCTCCGCGAAAAAATTGTCGCCGGCGAAGTTCCGGGCATTGCCCAGCAATCCGATCTTTTTACTGATGCCCTGGGCCATCCCAAGTCCGCCCTCGCCGCCCTGGTCGCCTATTGCCACTACGCCGTCATCTATCGCCAATCCCCCATCGGCTTGCCTTTGCCCCGCCGTTTCAGCACGCTGAAGATCGATAAAATCAACGAACTTAACCTCCTCCTCCAAAAAATCGCTTGGGAAGCCGTCACCAATTGCCCCCTCTCCGGCGTGACCGAAACCCCCGCCACCCGGCCCGCAGCGCCCAAGCCCTGAGCCGTTCTCAACTTGGGTCTTGTTTCCAACCGATAAAAAGCTACCATATACTCTTCATCGACGGCTCAATTGGGCGCGGGTTGTATCCGGTGTGCACCGGGGCCTTGCCACCCCAACGGCAGCAGTCGAAAACTGTGAGGTCGCTATGACCACTGCATCCCCATCCGGGGCGCGTGGAGGCACATCCGTGCCGCCCAGCGCCAAAACCCCGCCTACTCCCATTTATACCGCCGTCCGCACCAATCAGGTCGCAGACGTCCAGGTCGTCGAAAAACGTGTCGATGCCAACGGTTTGCCCATCATGGGCCACCCGCCCGGGCTGACGTCGCGCTTCATCGGCAAAACCGGCTCGCAGATTCTCATCCAGATGCTCGCCGAGCACGGCGTCACCGATGCGTTCGGCTATCCCGGCGGCGCGATCCTCCCTACGTTTGACGCCATCTACGATGCCAAAATCAACTTCATTCTCGTGCGCCACGAACAAGGTGCCGGTCACATGGCCGACGGCTACGCCCGCGCCACCGGCAAGCCCGGCATCGTCATCGTCACCTCCGGCCCCGGCGCCACCAACACCGTCACGCCCCTTGCGACGGCCTATATGGATTCGATTCCCATGATCGTTTTCTCCGGCCAGGTGCGCACCTACATGATCGGCAATGACGCCTTTCAAGAAGCCGACGTGACCGGCATCGTGCGCCCCGTCACCAAGCGCGCCTACCTCTGCAAAAACGTCAAAGACCTGCCCCGCATGATCAACGAAGCCTTCCTCATCGCCACCACCGGCCGTCCCGGACCGGTCCTCATCGATCTGCCGGTCGACGTCACCACCAGCAAAATCGAAGAAGCGATTGATGACACCCCGTATCTGCCCGGCTATCGCCCGCGCGTGCTCGGTCACAGCAAAATGACCAAGGCCGCGGCCGATCTCATCAATAACGCCAAGCGTCCCGTGCTGTATGTGGGCGGCGGCGCCATCCTTTCCGATGCGTGGAAGGAAGTCCGCCAGCTTGCCGACAAGGCCAACATCCCCTGCACGACCACGCTGCTCGGCGTCGGCGCGTTCGATGAACACAATCCGCGCAGCCTCCACATGCTCGGCATGCACGGTTCCGCCTACGCCAACTACGCCGTGCAGGAATCCGACTGCCTCATCGCCGTCGGCGCCCGCTTTGACGACCGCGTCACCGGCAATCTCAAGTTCTTCGCCCCCAAGGCCAAGATCATCCACATCGATATCGATCCTTCGTCCATCAGCAAAAACGTGAAGGTCGATATTCCCGTCGTGGGCGACGCACGCCTTTGCCTGCAGGACATCATCACCCATGTTCAGCATGTGGATCGCGCGGAATGGTTCGACCAGATCAATCTTTGGAAGCAGCAATTCCCCTTCACGTACCGTGACGATTCGACGCTCGCCAAGCCCCAGGCCATTATTGAAGCCATCAACAAAGTCACGCAGGGCAAAGCGGTTTTCTCCACCGGCGTTGGCCAGCATCAGATGTGGGCCGCCCAGTTCATCCGCTGGAGCCAGCCCCGCAGCATGATCTCTTCCGGCGGCCTCGGCACGATGGGCTTCGGCCTGCCGGCGGCCATCGGCGCGCAGGTCGGCCGCCCCGGCGAAACCGTCATCGATATCGATGGCGACGCCTCCTTCGTCATGTGCCCGCAGGAACTCGCCACCGTCGCGCAATACAAATTGCCCGTCAAGGTCGCCATCATCAACAACAACTTCCAGGGCATGGTCCGCCAGTGGCAGCAACTCTTCTACAAGAGCCGCTTCAGCAACTCTGAAATGATCAATCCTGACTTCGCCAAAATGGCCGAAGCCTACGGCATTCGCGGCATCCGCTGCGACCGCAAGGAAGACGTCCTCAAGGTCGTCGAAGAAATGATCCGCCACCCCGGGCCTTGCCTCGTCGATTTCCAGTGTGAAACCAACGAGAACGTCTACCCGATGGTCGCCAGCGGCAAAGCGCTGCATGAAATGGACCTCGGCGTCGTCGGCGAAAGCCCCGCCCCAACCAATACCGCCCGCGAGCTCGGCTCACTGGCATAACATCGTATTTTGCAAAACGTCAACTTCCAAGCGAGGCGGCCCTTTGAGACTTGCACACCGTGATTCACCACTCGAAGTCCCCATGGAACGCCAAGCCTACATACTCTCTAGCCTAAAAGGTGTACCCATGCGTCATGTAATTTCTGCCCTCGTAATGAATGAGCCCGGCGTTCTGGCTCACGTCGCTGGAATGTTTTCCGCACGCGGCTTCAACATCGATTCCCTCGTGGTCGGCCGCACCGAAGACCCCGCCCTCTCGCGTATGACCATCGTCGTCAATGCTGACGATCGTATCCTGGAACAGGTGCGCAAGCAGCTCGCCAAAATTGTCACCGTGGTCAAGGTCCGCGATTACAAAGATCTTCCCTTCGTGGAACGCGACCTGGCGCTGATCAAGGTCTCCACCCCTGCCGGCAAACGCAGCGAAGTGATCGAACTCGTCAACCTCTTCCGCGGCCAGGTGGTCGATGTCGGCCCCAGCACCGTCATGGTCCAGATCGGCGGCGAAGAAGAAAAAATCGACGCCTTCGTCGAAATCATCCGCCCCTATGGCATCAAGGAAGTCGCACGCACCGGCGTCATCGCCATGCCTCGCGGCAGCTCCACCGTCTCGGCCCCCGAAGATGAAATGGCCGGACCGGTCAAACGCGAAGTCATCAACAAGCCCAGCAACAAGATCGTCCACTACGACAAACGCGAGCCTTCGCAGGAAGAACTTGAAAACACTCCGCCAGGCTAATCACTTTCTCGCTCTACCATGCGGGCTTCCGATGACCTCGGAAGCCCGCTTCGTTTACACGATCAGCATCGCATCGCCGTAAGAATAGAATCGATACCCCTCTCGCACCGCCTCCGCGTAAATCCGCTTCAACTCCTCCAACCCCGTCAACGCCGCCACCAGCGCCATCAGCGTGCTCCTTGGCAAATGAAAATTCGTGATGAGCGCATCCACCAGCCGAAACTCATGCCCCGGCTGAATACAAATATCCGTCGCGTCGCGAATCTCTCCCGTCGCGGTAGGGGGGCCATCCGATAGAATTCCCTCCGCTGCCGCCTCCAGAGTCCGCACCGCCGTCGTTCCCACCGCCACAATCCGCCGCCCCGCCCCGCGCGCTTCGCGCAATGCCCCAATCGTCTCGGCGCTCACCGAATACGATTCCCTGTGCATCTTGTGCTCCTCCAACGTCGCCGCCTCCACCGGCAAAAAAGTTCCCAGCCCCACCTCCAGATTTACCGCCGCGCGGCGCACGCCAATCGCCTCAATTCTCGCCAGCAACTCCGGCGTAAAATGCAGCCCTGCCGTCGGTGCCGCCACGCTGCGACCTTCCCGCGCGTACACCGTCTGATACTCCCGTCGATCCGTCTCCGCAAACCCGCCCTTCCCCGCACCGCGCACACGCTCAATATACGGTGGCACCGGCATCTCTCCGATCTTCGCCAACACCACCGCCGCATGCTCCGCCGGTTGCACCTCCATTCGCCACATCCCTTTGTCCCCCGTCCGCTCAATCAGCTTGAATCGATATCCCATTTCACTCCGCGGCAGCAACTCATCCCCGACCCCCACCCGCCCGCGTGACCGCAGCATCACCGTCCACAACCCCACCCTCTCTTCATGCACAAACAGCCCCGGTATCCGCGCCCCGCTTGGCCGCCGCAGTTCCAGCTTCGCCGGCAGCACCCGCGTGTCATTCACCACCAGCAAATCCGTGGCCCGCAAAAACTCCGGCAACTCAAAAAAACGCCGATGCTCTATCCGTCCACCGTTTCGCCCATATACCAGCAGCCGCGCACAGTCCCGCGGCACCGCCGGCGCAGCCGCGATCAGCGTTTCCGGCAATTCGTAATCGAGTTCATCTATCCGCATAAAACCTCAGGCCGCTTCGATGGTAGCCGCAGGTCGTGGACCGTACCATATATGCTCCGGATCGGGTAGATTGACCCGAGTGTTTATGAAGGAAAAGTATGCGAAATGCACAAGGCCCCATCCCCGAAAAAATCGTCCAACTGCTGAACGAATTCGGTATCAACCAGGATCGGGAAATTACCGCCGATCTCATCCTCACCGCCCTCAAGCTCGCCAAGGATGACCCTGGCCGCGCCGAAATGAAGCTCATGCAACGCAGCTTCAAAGAGCTCCGTTACGCCTTCAAAGTTTTCAAACCCTACCGTCACCGCCGCAAGATCAGCATCTTTGGCTCCGCCCGTACTCCCGCTGAACATCCCAACTACAAGAGCGCCGCCGAGTTCGGCAAGCTCTGCGCTGATGTCGGCTTCATGGTCATCACCGGCGCCGGCGCGGGAATCATGGAAGCTGGACACGAAGGCGCTGGCCTCGCCGCCAGCTTCGGCGTCGCCATCAAACTCCCCTTCGAACAGAAAACCAACCCCATCATCGAAGGCGACGACAAGCTCATCCACTTCCGTTATTTCTTCAGCCGCAAAGTCGTCTTCGTCAAGGAAACTCACGCCATCGCCCTCTATCCCGGCGGCTTCGGCACCCACGACGAAGGCTTCGAAGTTCTCACGCTCGTCCAGACCGGCCGTTGCGATCCCCTCCCCATCGTCCTCCTCGAAGAGAACGGAGGCTCCTACTGGCAGGACTGGGACAAGTTTGTCCGCAAGCAGCTTCTCGACACGCACCTGATTTCGCCGGACGATCCGGCCCTCTATTACATCACGCAGGATCCGCAGGATGCGCTCCAGCATATTTGCCGTTTCTATCGCAACTATCACTCCTGCCGTTGGATCAAAGACGAGCTTTTCCTCCGCGTAAAACATGCCCCAACCCCGCAGGAGCTCGATGATCTCAACGCCCGCTTCCCCAAGCTCTGTGTCGCGGGAGTTATTGAAATTCGGGCAACTCATAAGGTCGATGAGGAAACCCTCGTTCCGGAATTCCCCCGCATCGTCCTGAAATTCGACCGTCGCAATCTGGCGGGCCTCCGTTTGCTCATCAACGCGCTCAATGACCTGCCCAGCCTTCCGCCGGAAAAATACAACCTCTCCGTCACCGACACCCGCTCGCAACACTCCGACCGCACCGTCGGCGAAATGGTCGAAGAAGAAGGTGTCCGCATTGTGGAGCCCCTGGCATGAACCTCAGTCTCGCCATCGATCCCCATGTCGATCCCGCCACCCTGCTCGGCCATGGTGATAAAAACCTGCGCCTTCTCCGCGAGATGCTCAACGTCCATCTCACCTACCGTGATGACACGCTGCGCATCTCCGGCGAGCCCGCCCAGGTCTCGCGAGCTGCCGCCGTCATCGGTGAACTGCAACGCCACCTCCGCCACCATTCGCACATGGAACGCGATCAGCTCATCATGCTCGTCCGCCGCACCGAAGGCGAAATCGATCACGACCCCGCCCTCGCTGGCCCCGATGAACACGGCGCTCTCGATGTCTCCGCCCGCGGCCAACTCGTCAAAGCCAAAACCGACGGCCAGAAACGCTACCTCGAATCCATCGTCAAAAACGACCTCGTATTCTGCGAAGGCCCTGCCGGCACCGGCAAAACCTTCCTCGCCGTCGCCATGGCCGTCAGCCTCCTCCGCCGTTCCATTATCCGCCGCATTATCCTCGTGCGACCCGCCGTCGAGGCCGGCGAAAAGCTCGGTTTCCTCCCCGGCGGCATCGAAGAAAAAGTGAACCCCTACCTCCGCCCTCTGCTTGACGCCCTCTCCGACATGATGACCTTCGAACAAATCCGCAAATACATGGCCAACGACATCATCGAAGTCGCCCCCCTCGCCTACATGCGCGGACGCACGCTCAATGAAGCCGTCGTCATTCTCGATGAAGCCCAAAACACCACGACATCGCAAATGCTCATGTTCCTCACCCGCCTCGGCGAACAAAGCAAAATGATCGTCACCGGCGACCCTTCCCAGGTCGATCTCGAAAAAGGCCAGGACAGCGGCCTCATCGACGCCCACCGCACCCTTCGCGGCATCAAGGGCATCGCCTTCGTCAAACTCGACAAGGGCGACATAGTCCGCCACAAACTCGTCCAGAATATCGTCCAAGCCTACAGTGATCGCGCCGAACCCCGCCGCCCTGTCGAATCCAAAACCCCCTGACTTAAGGAATTCACGCTCATGCGCATCGTTCGCTTCACCGATTCCCTCGGCGAAATCCATCACGGCGTCGACCAAAACGACGGCTCCGCCTTACGCATCCAGGGCGACATCTTCGCCAACTACACCGTCACGCATCAAAAGATCGCCATCAAAAAACTCCTCGCCCCGCTCGCCCCAGTTACCATTCTTTGCATTGGCCTCAACTATCGCAAACATGCTGAGGAAACCGGTGCCAAGATTCCTGAGTACCCCATCCTCTTCGTCAAATCACCCGCCTCCGTTCAAAATCCCCATGACCCCATCGAAATCCCCCAGCACCTCCAATCCACCAAGGTCGACTGGGAATGCGAACTCGCCATCGTCATCGGCCAACGCGGCAAAAATATCCCCAAGGCCCGCGCCTTCGAGCACATCCTCGGCTACACCTGCGCCAACGATGTCTCCGCCCGCGACTGGCAAAAAGAATTTGGCGGTTCCCAATGGTGCCGCGGAAAAACCTTCGACACCTTCTGTCCCCTCGGCCCCGCCATCGTCACCCGCGACGAAATCCCCAACCCCAACGCTCTCGGCATCTCCACCCTCGTCAACGGCCAAATCCTGCAAGACAGCTCCACCGCGGACATGATCTTCGATGTCCCCACCCTCATCGAATTCCTCTCTGGTTCCTGCACGCTTCTCCCCGGCATGGTCATCCTCACCGGCACCCCCTCCGGCGTCGGCATGGGCATGAAACCCCCGCAATTTCTCCACCCCGCCGACACCGTCACCGTCCGCATTGAAAAAATCGGCGACCTCACCAATCCCGTCATCGCCGAGCCAATCTCGACCCCATAATTCCAGCCCCAAAAAAGTTGAAGGATCCCCCACATGTCCCCCATCGCTCTCGTTACCGACCTTATTTTCTCCACCAAGATCACCGGCACCGGCAAGCAACTCGGCAACCCCGTCGCCGTCGCCCGCACGCTTCCACGCCTTTCCGATCTCCTCGACGCCGCCACGGACGCTCCCCTCCTCCTCGTCGATCTCAACATCACCGCCGTCGATCCCCTCGCCGCCATTCGCCTCGCCAAGTCCCATCCCAAAAATCCCCGCGTCGTAGCCTTTCTCAGCCACGTCCAGGTCGAACTTGCCCGTCAGGCCCAAGCCGCCGGCGCCGATCAAGTCCTGTCCCGTTCCGCTTTCGTTGAAATCCTCCCCTCCCTACTCATCCCCGCCAAACCCTGACAGCGCGTTCCGCACGCATTCCCCAATCTGCTTCAGGTTGTATCCACCCTCCTGCACAAACACCGTCGGCACCTTCAGCGTCCGCAGCATCTGTCCCAACTGCGTAAATGATTCCACCCTCAATCCAAAATCCCCTACCCCATCTTCCATCGCCGTGTCCACCCCCAAAGAAACCACCAACGCATCAGGCCCAAACATCTGCACATGCATCAGCGCCTGCGCCAACGTCAAAAACCACTCCGCCTCCCCCGTCCGCCGCGCCAAAGGAAAATTCACAGTGTACCCCTCGCCCTCCCCCTCGCCGCTCTCCTCCGCATGACCCCAAAAATACGGATACTGCGTGTTCGGATCCGCATGCAGCGAAACAAACAACACATCCTTGCGTCCATAAAAAATATCCTGCGTCCCGTTCCCGTGGTGATAATCCACATCCAATATCGCCACCCTCCCCGCCCCCGTGAGCCGCAGTTGCTCTGCCGCGATCGCCGCATTATTCAAGTAGCAAAATCCCCCGCAATAGTCCCGCCCCGCATGATGCCCCGGTGGTCGCCCCAACGCATACGCCGCCGCCGCACCACCACGCACCGCCTCCGCCGCGCTCACCGCGCACCGTGCCGCCGCGCCCGCCGCCGTCCACGTGTGCGTCTCAATCGGTGCCGCAAGATCAAAACAGTAATACCCCGTCTGCGCCACCGCATTCGTCGGCCGCCGCAAAACCCCTCTCCGCCCCGGCGGAACCATCGTGTCCGGCATCACCTCCACCTCCCCGACTTCCGCCGTCCACGCCGCATAAATCGTCCGCAAGAATTCCAAATACCCCGCATCGTGTATATTTCCAACCGCCTGCAACGCCTCCGCCTCCGCTTCCAAAAACTCAAACGCCCCGCTCTCCGCCAGCGCCCCCCGTATCGCAAATATCCGCTCCGGGCTCTCCGGCCACGCCCGTACCGATCCATCCGCCACATACGCCTTCGGCGCGTGCAACAAACATTCATCTTCAATAAAAACTTTCATCCCCTCAGCATACGATACTCGTTGGCACGCGTCACCCCGCCCGCTATGCTCTTGCCCATGCTCAACGTCCTCGGACAATCCCGCTCCCTCGCCCAACTCCAACGCTCCCTCCGCGCCTCGCGCCTCGCCCACACCTGGCTCTTCGCCGGCCCTCTCGGTGTCGGAAAATTCAAACTCGCCATCGAGCTCGCCCGTCTCCAACTCTGCGATTCCCCCATCACCCGTCCCAATGCCGGTGCCCTCCCCCAACTCCCGCCCGACTTCCTCCTCCGCCTCGCCTGCACCACCTGCGAAAGCTGCCGCGCCATCGACGCTGACTCCCACCCCGATGTCCACATCATCACCAAGGAACTCATCCGCTACCACGACAAAACCGGCAAGTCCAAGGGCACCACCCTCGGCATCGACGTAATCCGCGGTGAAATCACCGGCGACCCCGCACAGCAAAAAGAAGCCAAAATTGCCAAACGCTCTTTCCGCGGCCGCGGCAAATTCTTCATCATCGACGAAGCCGACCTCATGGAAGCCCCCGCCCAAAACGCCCTCCTCAAAACCCTCGAAGAACCCCCGCCCGATTCCTACATCATCCTCATCACCGCCAGCCCTCAGGAACTGCTCGCCACCATCCGCAGCCGTTCCCAAATCGTCACCCTCAGCGAACTCCCTGACGAAATCCTCCTCCACGCCCTCATCGGTACCGGCATGGATAACGATGACGCGCATCTCATGGCCCGCCTCGCCCGCGGCTCCCTCGGCCGCGCCCTGCGCTGGGCCAATGATATCCGCGTCATCGACGAAAAAAACGCCGCCGCCGCCGCACGCAAAGCCAAATCCGACGACGCCGATTCCGATTCCCCCGTTGATTCCAAATTTACTCCCGGGGGCATCCTCTCTTGGAGCCGCGAACTCGGCTCCACCCTCGATCAACTCGTCGCCGGCCGTCTCTCCGCCTCCGACCTCGCCGCTCTCCTCAGCAAATTCGCCGCTGAATACGCCGGCCTCGCCCTCCTCCGCGACCGCCTCACCTCCGAAGACCGCGCCAAGCGCGACGGCATCGCCCTGCTCCTCTGCATGTGCGCTGATTGGTTCTCCGATCGCCTCCGCCACGCCCTCGGCACACCCCACCCCACACCGCTCCCCGGCATCAGCGGCGCACTCGATTACGGCCTCGTCCCCCGGCTCATCGCCACCGCCCGCGCCGCCGAAGCCCAGATCGATATGAACGTGAATGATAAAATCCTGCTTGCAGCCACCACCATTCAATGGGAGCATCTCCTGCAGGAATCTCACTAATTCGAACCCCACGCTCGCCAACCGTTGGCGTCTATTTCCCATCCCACCCAATTTTCCCGGAGGATCACAAATGAACCACCTGCTGAAAAAATGCCTGCCCGCCTTAACCCTGCTCTTCGCCGCCGCCACGCTCGCCGGCTGTCTCGATCGCAAGGAAGCCCTCACGCTCAATCCCGATGGCTCCGGAAAAATCACCTTCGAAACCGTCTTCGCTCCCCCGCCCCGTCCCATCGGCAACGTCGCCCCGCCCCCTCTCACCGAGAAGCAACTCACCGCCCGCGCACGTCAGTCGGCGGAAACTCTCGTTCTCAAAACCCGCGGCGTTGACGCTTGGAAAGACGTCACCTACGAGGTCACCAAAGATGGAGCCGACATGGTCAAAGGCACCGCTTACTTTCAGGACATCAATGGCCTCAATACCGGCTTTGGCTTCCCCGTGAAATGGGAAAAACTCGCCGATGGCCAATACCGTCTCAGCTATCAGATCAACGCCGCCGCCCCCGCCGATTCCAATCCCCCCAAGCTCACCGATGCCGAAGTCACCGCTCGCGTTGAAAAAGAACGCGCCGCCTTCAAAAAAAGCCTCCCCGATTCCCGACGCCTTTTCGCCCTCCTCAAGGTTGACTCCCTCTACACCCTCCCCGGCTCCATCAAAGACACCAACATCCTCAACAAGAAAAGCGGCAACTCCGTCGCCCTCACCATCGAAGGCACCAAGATGCTCGACGCCATGGAAAAAGCCATGGCCGACGACAAAAAACTCGAACAGCAAATCCGCTCCGGAAAAACCGCCTCCAATGACCCCGAAGTCATGACCGAAACCATCTTCGGAAAAAAGGGCGCCATCTCCGCCACCGTCACCGGAGCCACCAAGCCCCTCTTTGATTATCCATCTGAAATGTCCGCCGCCAAATCCTCTCAGGCCGCCATGTTCAAAAAAATCGAAATCGATTCCACGCGCAACACCGATGTGCCCCCCATGACCATGGACGCCCCCGGCCAACCCTAATCTTGCCCACCCCTCGGCCTCCCCCAGCACCCGCCGCTGGAGGCCGTTTCTTTCCCCGCACTGCTCCTAACCGGTTCCGCATGTCCGCCATCTCCTCCGACATCCTTCTCGCCGAAGTCCTCGACCTCGTCGAACGCACCTGGGGCTTCCGCTCCCTTCGCTCACTCCAGGAACCCGCCATCCTCGCCATGCTCGAAGGCCGCGACTCCCTCCTTGTCCTACCCACCGGCGGCGGAAAATCCCTCTGCTACCAGGCCCCCGCCATCCTCCGCGCCGCCCGCGGCTTCGGCCCCACCGTCGTCATATCCCCCCTCATCGCCCTCATGAAAGATCAGGTCGACACCCTCCGCACCCTCGGCGTCGCCGCCGCCCAGCTGGATTCCAGCCTCGATGAAGATGCCCGCCGCCAAACCACCGACGATCTCCGCGCCGGCCGCCTCTCCCTCCTCTTCATCTCCCCCGAACGCCTCGTCAACACCGGCTTCCAAAACTTCCTCCGCGAATGCAACGTCCGCACCTTCGCCGTCGATGAAGCCCACTGCGTCAGCCACTGGGGTCACGATTTCCGCCCCGAATATCGCCAACTCGCCATGCTCAAACAAGCCTTCCCCGGATGCTCCGTCCACGGCTTCACCGCCACCGCCACCGAAATCGTCCGCGCAGACATCTGCGCCCAGCTCAGCCTCCAAACCCCCGACGTCATCGTCGGCCACTTCGACCGCCCCAACCTCACCTACCGCATCCTCCCCCGCCAGGATGCCCTCACCCAAATCACCGAAGTCATCGACTGCCATCCCAACGAAGCCGGCATCGTCTACTGCCTCAGCCGCAAAAATGTCGACGAATACGTCAAGCAACTCACCACCAAGGGTCGCCACGCCATGGGCTATCACGCCGGCATGTCCACCCCCCAGCGCCGCGCCGCCCAGGAAGCCTTCCTCACCGAAAAGTGCGACCTTATCGTCGCCACCGTCGCCTTCGGCATGGGCATCGACCGCTCCAACCTCCGCTTCGTCATCCACGCCGGCATGCCCAAAAGCATCGAAGCCTACCAGCAGGAAACCGGCCGCGCCGGACGCGATGGCCTCGAGGCCGAGTGCGTCCTCTTCTACTCCGGCAGCGACCTCTACTCCTGGAAACGCCTCCTCGAAAAATCCGTCGACGAAGCCCGCGCCGCCGGCACCGATGTCACCGAGGAATATCTCACCTCCTCCTACAAGCACATCGAAGACATGGATCGCTACTGCCGCTCCGCCGTCTGCCGCCACCAGGCCCTCGTGGAGTACTTCGGCCAAATCTACTCCCCGCCCAGCGACGCCGGCTGCGCCGCCTGCGATCACTGCCTCGGCGACACCGAATCCGTCCCCGATGCCCACGTCGTCGCCCAGAAAATCCTCTCCGCCGTCGCCCGCACAGATCAACGCTTCGGTATCAACCACATCGTCGGCGTCCTCCGTGGCTCCAACGCCGCTCGCATCCTCCAACTCGGCCACGACAAACTCACCGTCCACGGCCTACTCAAAAACATGAACGAAAAAGAACTCCGCGACTACGTCTACCAACTCATCACCCAGGGCGTACTCACCCAGGAAGCCATCACCCTCTCCGACGGCGGCTCCGCCCAAATCCCCAAGCTCAACCCCGCCTCCTGGGATGTCATGCGCTCCCGCCGCACCGCCCGCCTCGTCAAACCCGTCATCAAAACCGACGCCTCCCAAAAACGCGATGCCGATTCCTGGGACGGCGTCGACAACAGCCTCTTCGAAGTCCTCCGTCTCATGCGCAAGTCCATCGCCGATGATCGCTCCGTACCTCCCTACGTCATCTTCAGCGACAACACCCTCCGCGACCTCGCCCGCATTCGTCCCACCACCCTCGCTATCATGCGCTACGCCTACGGCATCGGCGAACGCCGCCTCGCCGACTTCGGCGACCGCACCCTCGCCATCATCAACTCCTACTGCCAATCCCACCCTCTCCCGCGCGATCTCGTCACCGGCTTCGAACGCTCCTCCGGAAAATCCTCCAACGCCAAACCTCCCAACCCCATCAAAGAAAAAGCCTACGTCCTCTTCCGCCAGCAAGCCTCCGTCGACGAGGTCTGCGCCCAAACCGGCCGCGCCGCCTCCACCATCGCCGGCTACCTCACCGATTGGATCGAATCCGACAGCCCCTCCTCCATCGCCCCCTGGGTTCCCGCGCCCCTCATCGCGCGCATCGAACAAGCCATCGCCGACTGCGGCACCGCCCGCCTCCGTCCCATCTTCGAACAACTTGAAGGATCCATCCCCTACGACTTCGTCCGCATCGTCACCGCCCACCACCGCGCCACCCACCGCAACGACTAAGGACCGGCGCATCAACAACTGTCAATGATTTACTGGGGCACGGCCACATAGTTCCACTTGGGTAGCAGGTCGTCGAAGCGCAGTCGCATCGTGGCCTTGAAGTCGTCGGCCACGGTGCGTCGCGTCTCGTAGATG
>JBBRWV010000088.1:0-16097 GCA_038248985.1 Phycisphaerae bacterium | reverse complement strand
TGACCCCTGACCCCTCCCTCACTCCCCCGCCCGCTTCAACCGTTCCCACCCTCCCGCCTTCTCCCCAAACTTATCGCATATCACCTTATACGCCTTCTTCAACCCCGCCTCATAAATCTCCGCCGTACAAATCTCATTCTTCTCCTCCACCGTCCCCGGCTGTTTCAAATTGAACTTCGTCGCAAAATTATTCTTCGCCACGTTATCCTTCGCCACCTTCTGCTTCGTCCCAAACATAATCCACGCCCGCGCCTTCCCCGCCTCCGCCGGATCCGTCCACACCACGTTCCGCTCCACCAGCGCATTCTGTGCGTCATACAACGCAATCCCATGCCACGCATCCACATTCACCACGTTGTCCGTCACCACAAAATCCACCAGCGGCCCGTCAAAATATCCCACCCCCTGCAAACTTCCTTTCCACTTCTGCTTCGCATCCTCATGCGCGATGATGATATTCCCCACCGTCTTCACCCCCTTCACCGTCCCCGTCCCCTTGTTGAATAAAAAACACTGTATCCCATCATCATGATTGGCATCCCCATCTCCCCCGCTCACATATGAATTCTTAATCACGTTGTATTGCACCACCTGTCCATCCTTCGTCGCCCGAATCCCATCCGCCGAAAAATCCGAAATCACATTCCCCTCGCACACCGCCTCCTCCGCCGCCAGCGTCACCCCAAACCGCGTATTCCGTATAAAACAATTCCGCAGCGTCAGCCCCTTCCCCTTCCGCCCTACGTTCACGCCGCTATTTGCCTCCATCCACTCCTTCACCTCCCACTTCGACGCATCTTCCACCGTATAAATGTAGCAATCCTCCACCGTAATCTTTGACGACTCCCCGCTCTCTCCAAACGAAACAATATTCCCCTTGTACCCCTCCTTCCCCAGCGATGGGCTCACCACCAACCCCTTCACCATCCAATTCTTCCCGCTCGAAATCGTCAACCGGCTCAACGTCGGCCGCTTCCCCTCCGCCGCCGCAATCGTCACCACCGACTCATTCTCCCCCGCAAACTTCACCTCCCCATGAAACCCTTCCCCCAGCAAAACCGTATCCCCACCCTTCACCTTCTTCAGCCCCCCTTTGCTCACCACCTCCTCCAGCGTCTTCCAAGGCCGCCCCTTACTCCCATCCCCCTCCGCCGTCCCCTTCTCCGGCTCCACATAAAAAGTCGACGCCCCCGCACTCGCCCAGCCCAACATCACACTCAAAACACCAACCAAAATCGTTCCGCGCATCACAACTCCTCATCCAAAAAGCCGACCTCACCAAACCCGATTATCACACCAACTCCCCCGCTTGTAAAAGACCGTGCGCCACCTTCCCCGCTCGCCACGACTTCCCCAACGCCCCACCCACGTGCGGCTACTTCATCCTTTTCCTCTCCCTCCTTCTCCAATCCCCCGCCTTCCTCTTCAAATTCATTACCACCCCCGCTCCGTCAACCACCGGGCGGCCACCCCCAACTGCTCCCTGACCCCTGACCACCTCTCCCCTCGCTTCTTCCCGCCCCCCTCCCTACACGTCCCCCATGCCCGATCTCTTCGAACCTCTCCGCGCCGAACGCCGCGCCGCCTCCATGCCCCTCGCCGCACGCATGCGCCCACGCACCCTCGACGAATTCACCGGACAAGCCCACATCCTCGGTCCCGGCAAACTCCTCCGACGCATGATCGAAGCCGACCGACTCACCTCCCTCATCTTCTACGGCCCGCCCGGCACCGGCAAAACCACTCTCGCCCACCTCATCGCCAAGCACACCAAATGCCACTTCATCGAAATGAACGCCGCCGCCGTCGGCGTCAAAGAAGTCCGTGAAGTCCTCGCCAACGCCCACGCCCGCCTCGGCGACTCCGGCACACGCACCGTCCTCTTCCTCGACGAAATCCACCGCTTCAGCAAATCTCAGCAGGACATCCTCCTCGGCGATGTCGAGCTCGGCCACATCGTCCTCGTCGGTGCCACCACTGAAAACCCCTTCTTCTCCGTCAACTCCGCCCTCGTCTCCCGTTCTCAAATCTTCCAATTCGAATCCCTCAATGAGGCCGACATCTCCCAGATCATCCGCGCCGCCGCCTCCGACCCCGACCGCGGCTACGGCAAACTCCCCCTCAACCTCACCCCCCAAGCCATCGCCCACTGGACCACCACCTCCGACGGCGACGCCCGCCGCGCCCTCACCGCCCTCGAAATTGCCGTCCTCTCCGGCGGCAAAAGATCCGCCACTCCTTCTGATGGAAAAATTACCATCGATCTCGAAGTCGCCCAGGAATCCATCCAACGCAAAGCCGTCGTCTACTCCGCCGGAGGCGATGAACACTACGACGCCGCCTCCGCCCTCATCAAATCCATGCGCGGCTCCGATCCCGACGCCGCCATCTACTGGCTCGCCCGCATGATCCACGCCGGCGAAGACCCCCGCTTCATCGCCCGACGCATCGCCATCCTCGCCTCCGAAGACATCGGCAATGCCGACCCCGCCGCCCTCATACTCGCCGCCGCCGCCGTCCAGATCGTCGATTTCATCGGCATGCCCGAAGCCCAACTCACCCTCGCCCAAGCCGTCACCTACATGGCCTGCTGCCCCAAATCCAACGCCGCCACCATAGCCATCTCCGAAGCCAAAGACGACGTCGAACACGCCCGCACCGTCCCCGTCCCCCGCCACCTCCGCGACACCCACTACCAAGGCTCAGCACAACTCGGCCATGTCGGGTATAAATACGCTCACGACTTCCCCGAAGGCTACGTCCCCCAAGACTACCTCGGCGTCGATAAAACCTACTACCGCCCCACCGATCGCGGCAAAGAAGCCACCTTCAAAGCGTATCTCGAAAAGCTCGCTAAAATTCGCGCCCAGGAAAAAAACCAAATGACTGTACCCCCCAGCCCCAAAAATACGAAAGAACATTAGCCCCATCAAAATTCCATCTGCTGAGGCAGCCCCCAGAACCCCTTCGTAAACGGCCGCAAGAATCGAGTATTCATCATGTCCAAGAATCTCCTTCGCAATGATATGAAAAACCAGCTCGCTCTCCTCACCCCCGAAGAGCGCCACGCCCGCAGTCTCGACGCCTGTAATAACCTCGTCGCCTCTCCCGAATTTAAACGCGCCAACCTCCTCATGATCTACCTCTCCATGTCCACCGAAGTCGAAACCGCCGCCCTCGCCATCAAAGCCTGGCAGGAAGGCAAATCCATCGCCGCCCCCCGCATCGACTGGGAAAATAAAAAAATGGAACCCATCGAACTCACCAGCCTCGACACCGGCCTCGGCCACACCGGCCCCAATGACACCGTCCGCGAACCCCTCACCGGAAAAATCATCCCCCTCGATCTCGTCGACCTCATCGTCATCCCCGGCATGGCCTTCGACCGCAAAGGCTTCCGCGTCGGCCGCGGCAAAGGCTTCTATGACCGCTTCCTCGCCCGCCAGGATTTCCAGGGCGTCCGCTGCGGCTTCTGCTTTTCCGAGCAACTCCTCGCCACCCCCGTCCCGCGCGAACCTCACGACATTCCCATGCACCTCATTGTCACCGATAAGGAAATCCTCCACTGCCCCGCTCCCGTTCACCAGCGTCCAACATAAAGTGAGTGTCGGGCCGCCTCGCCCGCAAAAATTCATGTCACGACGCCGTCCAAAATCTACCTCCCTCCCCGCCGCTATCATCCTGTGGACCCTCGTCCTCGCCCTCGTCGGCTGGGGCGTCTATCAAGCCCTCCAGTTCCGCAATTCCATGCGCGCCGATCTCCTCCGCATCGCCGCCTCTGAATCCCCCGACTCGCTCCCCGCCACTGACTCTCCCGATCCCACCCTCCCCCCCACCGATCCCCTCTCTCCGCCCGACCACCCACTTCCCATCACCCCCGCTGACACTCTCCCTCCCCGCGCCGAATTCCAGCCCGCCCCTCTTCCCCCCGATGCTGAAGCCCGCATCCCCACCCTCCTCGAATCCGCGGATCAATCCCTCAACGCCGGCCGCATCGTCGAAGCCCGCACCGCCCTCAACACCGCCCTCTCCTACTTCCCCGCCACGCACCCCCAAGCCGCCGACCTCCGCGCCCAACTCTCCGCCCTCAATAAATCCGTCTTCTTCGACTCCGACGTCCTCCCCGACGATCCCCTCGCCAAAATCGAAATCATTCAATCCGGCGACACCTTCCAGAAAATCGCCCGCCGCAATCAAATCCCCTCCGCCCTCCTCGCCGCCTTCAACCCCAGCCTCCGTTCCAACAACCTCAAACTCAACACCGGCATAAAAATCATCACCGGCCCCTTCCACCTCCGCCTTCAAAAATCCCAGGCCCGCGCCGATCTCTACCTCCGCGATCTCTACATCACCAGCTACCCCATCACCATCGAAGAAGGCCTCTACCTCCCCCGTGGCGGCTATCGCGTCCGCTCCCAATCCAAAATCCAAGTCGGCTCCAAACTCTGGATCGGCTTTGAATCCGCCGCTCCCGCCGCCGCACTCCCCGATGGCTGTCTCTACGCCTCCGCTGGATCCCGCCGCACCAATTCCTCCGCTGACCGCCCATCCGGCATCAAATTCGCTGACGAAAACCTCGCTCAGTTGTACAATGTCCTCGTGGAATCTCACTCCCTCATCCACATCGATCCTTGAGACGCTCTACCGGAGAAACCATGGCCGTTGTCGTCCAATGCTATCACTGCGACACCATCCTCGAACTCGATGAAGGTTTTCGTGGCGGCGTCTGCCGCTGCAGCACCTGCGGCTCGCTCCTCCAGGTCCCCAAGGCCACCGGCCCCGCTGCCGGAAAAGCCCGCCCCGCCGCCCCCGGCGCATCACCCACCGATATCCCACGACCCTCCAACCCCAACGCCGACCCCGGCCTCTCCCGCGGACAGTTCGACCCCAGCAACCGCTCCGGCATCCGACCCGCATCCCCCGACCTCGGCGGCTCCAGCTCCGGCCTCCGTCAGGCACGCGCCAATTCTCCCACCACCACCCCCACACGCCCCTCCAAACCCGAAAAAGTCATCCCCCTCAGCGGCCCCACCCAGGCCGTCGCCCACGCCAAAGAAATTAAAAAAAATAACACCATGCTCTTGTTCGCCATCGGCGGCGGCGCTCTCCTCCTCCTCCTCATCGTCATCGTTATCATTGCCGTCGTCTTCACCGCCGGCGGAACCACTCCCAACCCCTCCGGCTCCGGCGCCTCCGGCCGACCCTCCCCCCGCAACCCCGACGGCACATCCACCCCCACGCCCCCCGTCGTCTCCGGCCCCAACTTCCTCGGCATTCCCCTCACCGGCAAACAAATCGTCATCTCCGTCGACTCCGCCTCCTCCATGCAGGAATGCTTCTCCTTCGTTCTCCGCGGCATCAACAACGCCCTCCCCACCCTCAACGATGATCAAAAAATCATCGTCGCCGTCTGGCAAAGCGACGCCATCCTCCGTCTCCCCGAATCCGGCTTCGTCGACAAAAAACAATCCCGCCTCCTCAGCGACGCCCTCGACAACCTTGCCCCCCGCGGCGCCACCAATGCCCAATCCTCCATGATCGCCACCCTCCAGGCCCCCGGCGATCAAATCATCTTCATCACCGCCAAGTACAGCCTCGAAGAATCCCTCGCCCCCGCCGTCCTCGCCGTCGCCGGCTCCCAACGCATCGACGCCGTCAAAATCACCGCCGAAGATCCCCTCTCACCCCTCGAAGCCATCACCAAAAAAGCCCAGGGAAAATTCCTCTTCCTCTCCCAGTCCGAGCTCGAACGCGCCGCCACCCGCTAGCCCCGCCCCCTCCCTTCCCTACGGCACAACCACCTGCGACCGCACCTTGTCACTCACCACCATCTGGTTCTTCCCCCGGTGCTTCGCGTCGTACAACGCCTCATCCGCCAACGCCACCAATTGATCCGAATTGTTCGGCTTGTTGTGCTGCACCGCCGACATCCCCATCGACATCGTCAGCGACAACTCGCTCGGCACCAGCGACTTCATCTGCGTCACAAACTGCGTGTGAATCCGCTCCCCCACCGCCCGCGCCAGCTCCGCCGATGCATGCGGCAGCAGCACCACAAACTCATCCCCGCCATACCGCGCCGCCACATCCATCACCCGCAAATTCCACGTGATGATCTTCGCCGACGCCTGCAATATCTTGTCGCCAAACTGATGCCCCAGTGTGTCATTCAGCTTCTTGTATCCATCCAGATCACACATGATGCACGCCAGATCTTTTCCATAACGCTGGCTCTCCGCGAAATAACGCTCCAGCACATCCCCAAAATGACGCCGGTTATACAGCCCCGTCAGCGGGTCCGTCGCCGCCATCTGCTCCAGCTTCAACAAGCTGTCCTTCAACTGCTGATTCTTCAGCGAAATCTCCCGCGTCGCCTGCTGTTGCTGCTCATGCAGTCGCTTGTTCTCCTGCTTGATCTTCCACGCCTCGATATTCTTCTCCACCACCAGCGGAATCGTGAATAGGTAATCCCCCGCCTTCACAATGTAATCCCACGCCCCCGCCCGTATCGCCTGCGACGCAATCTGCCGCACGTTCTCCCCTGTCACCACTATCACCGGCCGGTCGCACCGCGTCAGCACCGTGTTCAAAAATTCCATCCCCGTTATGTCCGGCAAATTGAAGTCCGTCAAAATCGCGTCAAACTTCGACAAATCCCATCCCAGCACCTCGTGCCCGCTCTCCGCGCACGTCACCGTCCCCACGCCAAAATGGTCCTCCAGCGTCTCCCGTATCAGCTCCCGCTGATCCAGATCGTCTTCCACCACCAGAACCTTGATCTTGCCATCTATGCCCATCGTCGTCCTGTCCGTTACTTGCTTGAGGGTACTGCACTATGTTCCTTGAATCATTTCACCAATCTTCGTTCATGCCGCTCCCGCATTCGCCAGCGGCGACGGAAACTGGTGAATCCGCAGCCAGTAATTCGTGCTCTGCACCACCGTCTGCATGAACGTCATCGCGTCCGTCGGCTTGTTCGTGTACGAATTCGCCCCGTTGCTCATCGCCCGGTGCTTCTGTTCATCTTCCGTCACCCCCGTCATCATCACGATCGCCACATCCGAAAATCTCGCATCCTTCCGTATCGCCAGCAGCGCCTCCTGACCGTCCATCCCCGGCATCTCAATATCCAGGTAAATCAGCCCCGGCCGCGGGGCCTGCGCATACTCCCCCTCCCGCCGCAAAAATCGCAACGCCTCCTCCCCTGAACTCACCTCGAACACCGGGTTGTCCAGTTTCCCCTGCCAGATCGCATCCCGGATCAACTGCCGGCAATCTTCATCATCGTCCACCAGCAGTATCGTCACCGGCTGGGCGGAAAACTTAAATGCGTCCTTCATGCGGCCACCTCCTGTGCGGTTGTCACAAAATGATTCTCGGGAATCGACAGAAAAAATGTCGTCCCCACGCCAGGCGTAGACTCTGCCCACAGACGCCCGTGGTAGTTCTCCACAATCGACTTCACCGAAGCCAGCCCCACGCCCTTCCCCGGTATCTTCAACATGCTCGCGCTCTTCGCCCTCCGAAACACATGAAACAGATGCGGCAACTCGTCCGCCGCAATTCCCATCCCCGTGTCCCGGAAACTCAACACCACGTCGTTCTTCTCCCGTTCCATCCCCACACAGATCTCCCGCGGCCCATCCTCCCGCATGTATTTCACCGCATTATCGATCAAATTCTGAAACACCTGTCGGAATCGGCTCCGCTCACAATGCATCACCGGCAGATGGCTCGTCAGCTTCAGCGTAATCCGCTTCGTCTCAAAATCGCTCGAAAATTGATCCGCCACCGATCCCACCAGTTCATGCAGATCCACATCGTCAAGCTTCTCCCGCCGCGTCTTGATCCGACTCAATTCCAGCAGCTCGTTGATCAGCTCGCTCTCGATCTCCACGTTCTTCTGTATCCGCTCCAGCCGCTGCAACGCATCCTTCTCCAGCGTCGCCTGGTACTTGATGATCAACATGCTCGCCATCCCCGCGATGTTCCGCAGCGGCGCGTTCAAATCGTGGCTCACTGCCCGCAGGAAATCTTCCTTCTCCGAAATCTCCGCCTTCAGCCTCCGATTCACTTTCTCAAGTTCCCCCGTCCGCTCCTGCACCTTCTGCTCCAGCCCCTGATTGGCCTGTCGAATATCTTCCTGCTGGCTCTGCACCGTGTCCGCCATCCGGTTAAATGCCACCGCCAGTTCCCCCAGCTCGTCTGATCGTTTGATCTCCACCCGATGCGACAACTCCCCCTCCGCCAGCGCATGCGCCCCCTGCGCCAAACGTTGGATCGGCACCGTGATATGCCGCGCAATCAACCCCGCTATCGGCACCGCCAGCAGTACCACGCCCATACACGTCAGCAAAATAAACCCCTGCAAGTACCTTAACTTCGCCTCCACCCCTTCGCTGCTCGATGCCACATGCAAATACCCCACCAGCGTATTGCGGCCCTTCTTCCCCGTGAACACCGGCACACTCACCACGTAACTCGTCCGCGATTCGTGCCGCAACTCCCGCACCTGACCCACCTTCCCCGCCAGACCCGTAGAACCCGGACCCATCTCCGCCCCAAACGCGCTCCACGCCGGCGGCGTTCCATAATGCCCCCCCTGGATCACCATGTTCGTATCGGTTAACACCGCAAAATCCAGGTCCGGCATCTTGTCCAGAGACGCCAGATCATGCTCGATTTCTTCCGACTTCCCACCCCCTTCCGATCCCAGCATCGCCGCCAGGCCATACGCCAACTGGCTCACCTGCGAGTGTTTGTTCTCCTGCAGCATCGACCGCGTCGCTATCAATATCACCACCCCGCACAACCCCACCGCGCCCACCAGCAACGTCAACAACCCCAGCGTCGTCTTCACCGGCAGCGTGATTCGCGTCCGACCCGGCGCACGCATACCCGTCGCCCGCGCTGGCGACGCAAGCTCCTCCACCTCCGTCGAAATTGTCGCTGCATCACTTTCGCTGCGCATATCCATCCGACCTGACACGATTCATTCCTTGTCACCATCGGATCGTCCCTCCCCCTACTTAAGCGCCTCCCACGCCACGCCCGCAATTATCGGAAATCCCCTCTCTCACTTCCCTCGCAAAATCTCCCACGCTCTCCGCATCCGCACATCTTCCTTCAACTTCGCCGCCGTAATCTTCGGCTTCGCCTTAAAAGGGTTATACAGCGGATCCCCCACATACCCCATACGCCAACTGACCCACGGGCACGTCACCAGCCACACCTCCCCCTGCGTAAACTCCCCCGACAGCAACAACGGAAAAAACACGCTCGGCTTCGGAAAACTATTCAGATACGGCTCCGTTACCGGACCACACGTCCCCGCAAATCCCCGCGTCAACAAATTCGGTGCCCAGCCCTTGTCCTTCGCATCCCGCAACGTCGTCATCTCAAAACTCGCCACGTGATACCCCACCCCTCCCGCCAGCCACTGACACGAATCCCGGTACGAATGCACCGAGTACCACCCCGCATACAACGCCGCATTCGGCGCCTTCTCCGCCGTCAGCAACGCCGCCACATTGTCTAGCACCACCTTCTGCTCGCTGTTCTTCTGCAGATACTCCGCCGTCAATCGCAAATTCTTGTCGAAGCTCGAATACGAATCCGTCCCCGTCAGCCCCCGCGCATCGACATACATGATCCCCTCCAGACCCTCCTTCTCCACCTCAATCCCCCGATCAATCATCGCGATCACCTTCTCAATGTCCGGCCCATCCAGCCGCGACACCCCGATCACCCGCAACCCGCCCTTCCGTTCCCCGTTGTAATTCTCCACGCACACCGGATTGTTCACCCACCGCGTCCGCGGATACTCCGAACCATTCCACATCAACATCAATTCATTGTCCACGCACGCTTCCGATTCCGCCCGACCCAATATCTCCACCGTCACCTGCGCCTGCGCCGCCTGCCCGATCAACCCATGCGTCTTCCCCCGAATTACCAGCACCTTCTGCCGCGCCATCGCGTCCCGCCCAATCAGCGGCATCAACTTCGCCTCCTCCTCCTCCAGCGCCTTCAATAGCTTCAACTGTTCTTCCTGCTTCGCCACCGCTTTCTCACTCCCCGTCACCGCCGCATCGACCTGAAACGTATTCAGCATCCCCCGCATCCCAAACACCCGCTCATGCACCGCCACCAACGCCGCAAACGCCTGCTTCTGCTCCTCCCCCTCCAACCTCTGCGTCCGCAACGCCGCCTTGCTCGCCGCCTGCATCAACACCGGCAACATCCGCGCCGCCGACACCTTCTCCCGCGGACGCGTCGCCGGTCGGCTCGCCGGCTCCGTCCCCGATGGGCGCCCCCGCGCTTCGCCCCGACCCTCATGGTCCCCCCGGTCCTCCACCGCGATCGCCTCGTAATCCTCCAGCGCCTTCTCCCCCAGTGTGATCAACTCCTGCGCCTTCTTCTGATACCCCGCCAACTCCTTCCCCTCCGCCGCCGATACCTGCTCCCCTCCCACCTTCAGCGGTATCCCCCGCGTCGTCACCAGGTACTTCAACTTCTCCCCCAACTTCCGCTCCTCGATCGCCTTCCGCACCGCCGGCACCAGCGTCATCCGATAGTTCTCTTCACTGATCGACTCGTCCAGCGTCGTCGTAATCGCCAGCAAATTCTCTTCCGGTATCCCCCGCGCCTGCACATAATGCCGCGCAATCTTCTCCGACGCTTCACTCTTCGGGTTATACAAAACCCCCACCTCCCCTGGTTCCAACCCCCAAGCCGTCACCCCATTCATCATCATCACCAACCCCAACATCAACCTACGTATCATCATCAAACCCATTCCCAATAACCCTCAAAAAAAAAGCCAACACCCCAGCCCCCTCATAATACCCCCAACCTCCCCTCACCCCACGCAAAATTTCCCTAAAAGCCCCTACCCCCTCCTCTTCCCCCTGACCCCTTTCTTCGTGCCGTCGTGCCTTCGTGACTAAAAACACCCCCTCGCTAAAAAGCCCCTCCCCCAACCAACCGCTGAATAATCGCCTCCAACTGCGGCACATTCACCGGCTTCACCACATGCTCGTCAAACCCCGCCTCCCGACTCCGCTGCACGTCCTCCTCCGTCCCATACCCGCTCACCGCGATCCCCTTAATGCAATACTGATCCCGTATCTGCGCCATCAAGTCGTACCCCGTCGCGTCCGGCAACCCAATGTCGCTCACCATCACATCAAAGGACATCGCCGCCGCCAGCCTCAACGCTTCCGCCACACTATGTGCCACCTCCACCTCATGGCCCGCCATCTTCATCAACCGCGCCATCGTCGTCGCCGTGTCCACATGATCTTCCACCAGCAATATCCGCGAGCCTCTCCGCCCCGCACCCTCCGTTGTCGGCGGCCCGCTCTTTTGTTTCCCCCCCTCCACCGTCGCCGTCCTCAAGCACACCGTAAACGTGGCCCCTCTCCCCTTCCCTTCGCTCCGCGCACTCACCGTCCCGTGATGCAAATCGATCACCGCTTTCACAATCGATAACCCCAACCCCAGCCCCCCGTACTGCCGCGCCACCCGCGCCTCCCCTTGCTTAAACGCCTCAAAGATCCGCGGCAAATCCTCCGCCGCAATCCCCGCTCCCCCATCCTGCACCTCTACGCACACTTGCTCCCCCGCATTCCACGTGCGTATGAAGATCTCTCCCCCCTCCAAAGAAAATTTCGACGCGTTCCGCAAAATGTTCCAGAACACCTGCTCGATCCGCGCCGGGTCCCCCTTCGTCAAATCGTGCGTCGCCCCAAAATCCGTCCCCACCGTCAACCCCTTCCCCTGGATCTCACTCATGCAATTCTTGATCACGAACCGCAGCACGTCATGAATCCGCACCTCCTGCATCTGCAAACGCAATTTCCCGTGTATCGCCCGGCTCACATCCAGCAAATCATCGATCAGCTTCACTTCCAGATCGATGTTCCGCCGCATCATCGCCATGCCCTCCCGAAACTTCTCCGGCAGCTCCGGATCGTTCTCCATCGCCGCCACCGTCATCCCCACCGGCGACAGCGGCACCCGCAACTCATGGCTCAGCACCGCCAGAAAAATATCCTTCGCCCGATTCAACGCCTCCGCCTTGTCACGCGACCTCCGCAACTCCGCCTCATCGCTCTTCCGCTTGCTGATCACCAGCACGGTCACCGCCCCCACCACCTGCCCCGCCTTGTTCCGTATCGGATTCGCATACGCCAGCACCGTCAGATGCTTCCCATCCGGCCGCTCCACAATAACCTCTTCCCCGTTGTAGCCCTGCCCACTCCGCAACGCCCGCGCCATCCAGCACTGTTCATGTCGCAGCGGCTCCCCTTCCCCCGTATACAACCGAAACGATCCGCAGAATCGATCCTCTTCATCGTTCAGCCGCGGCACACGTCCCCACGCCTTCACCGCATGTTGATTGAAATACGTGATCAATTCCGCCGCATCACATGTGTACGCCCCCGTCGGCAACCCCTCCAGCATTTCCCGAAACTGCCCCTCCTCGACCCCGGTCGCCGATTCCGCCAACTTCGAATACACACCCTCAATTTTTCTCTGAATGCGAGCGCTCATCCAATTCCCTCATTACGAAGACTTGTTGGCCAACTTCAAAATGCTTAAGGGTAATTACACCTATATAACATCCCCCCCCAAAAAACGCAACAAAAGTTGCCGCAAAACAAAAGTCTATATTCATATTCGCGACAAAATCCTAGCCCCGAACCCCCAATCCCCTGACTCCCTCATAATACCCCCAACCTCCTCCCCCGCGCGCTAAATTTTCGAAAAACCCACCCACCCCGAAGCCTCTAACCTTCAACCCCAAAACTTGAAACATAAAAACTCCCCCTCCATAAAAACTGCTGTATGATAGGCTGGATTGAACACCAATCGCATGCACACGCAAAATATTCGTCGCCACAAGGATTGAAATGACAGTTTCACACGCATATGCCCACCTTGGCATGTTTCCGCACATTTCCAACGGCCAGGCCAACAACCTGTCCGACACAGATCTTCCCGCTCACGATTGGTATCGCTTCGTTCTCTCCTTTCCCGCACACCTCGTTCGCGAATACCTGAATCGCTTCGACCTCGGCCCCAAAGATTGTGTCCTCGATCCCTTCTGTGGCACTGGCACCACCATCGTCGAATGCAAGCGGCTCGGCATTCCGTCCGTTGGCGTCGAAGCCAACCCTATGGCCTTTTTTGCTTCTCGCGTAAAAACGGACTGGTCCCTTTCTGGAAAAATGCTCCTGCAACATGCCTCCGAAATTGCCACCGCCACCACCCGTCAACTAAAGAATGCCGGCCTTTCCGACTCCCCAAATTCGCTGTTTGCCAATGCCCAAAGCCAACCCCTTCGAGCCCTCTCCGAAGAGGCCCACGACATCCTTCTCACCAACTCCATTAGTCCTCTACCGCTTCACAAAGTCCTCACCCTCCTCGACAAAATCAATCGTAAAAGAGACAAATCCTTTCGCCAATATGAGTTACTGGCTCTCGCCAAAGGATTGGTGGGCCCCATCGGAAATCTCCATTTTGGACCCGAAGTCGGCGTGGGAAAACCCAAACCCGATGCCCTAGTCATCGATATCTGGATGGACGGCATACGTAAAATCGCCTCAGATCTGACCAATCTTATCCCCCTCCAAAATGTCCGCTGCAATGTTCACCACGCCGACTCACGCCAACTCGTCCACGTCCTCAAACCACAATCCATCAGCGCCGTGATTACCTCTCCCCCCTACCCCAATGAAAAAGATTACACCCGTACCACCCGTCTTGAATCCGTCATCCTCGGATTTATCAAAAACAAGGCCGAACTTCGCGATTTTAAACAACAACTCCTTCGCTCCAATACTCGCAACGTCTACAAAGCCGACGCCGATGATGCATGGATTTCCCAACACCCCAAAATACTACGAATCGCCGAGGCCATCGAAAATCGCCGCATTGAACTCGGCAAGACCAGTGGCTTCGAGCGCCTGTATGCCCGTGTTACAAAACTCTACTTTGGCGGTATGGCCCGCCACCTTGCCGACCTGCGCCCTCTCCTTCGCCCCCACGCGCGACTCGCTTATGTTGTCGGAGATCAGGCGTCCTATCTTCAAATCATGATTCGCACCGGTCAACTCCTGGCCGAAATCGCTGAATCGCTTGGCTACCGCGTCGTCTCTATTGATCTCTTCCGCACACGCCTCGCCACCGCGACTCGCCAACAATTGCGCGAGGAAGTCGTCGTTCTCGAATGGCCCGGAAAAACAGTTTAATACTCAATTGGGAGCATGAATGTCACCCCCAAATCGCTACGAAAAATTGCTCGAACATATTTTCTTTCAACACTATCAATCCGGACAATCCGCCGTGACGTTCGAACGTTTGGATATCGAAACCGCCGCCCGCAAACTCAAAATAAAACTCCCCAAAAACCTCGGCGACCTAATCTACAGTTTTAGGTACCGCTCCAATCTGCCCCCCAAAATCCGTGAGTGTTGCCCGCCTGGAAAGCAGTGGATCATCCGACCTGCAGGCCGCTCACGCTACGTATTCTTCGCTTCCAATCTGACGCTTGTCACCCCGAACCCCTTGCTCACACAAACCAAAATCCCGGATGCCACCCCCGGCATCATCGCCAAATATGCCCTGAATGACGAACAAGCCCTCCTCGCCAAACTCCGTTACAACCGCTTGATTGATATCTTCACCGGCGTCACCTGCTATTCCCTTCAAAGTCATCTTCGCACCACTGCCCCCAATATTGGCCAGGTTGAAACCGACGAAGTCTATGTGGGTTTGGATAAACGCGGTGCCCATTATGTTTTCCCTGTCCAAGCCAAAGGCGGTAAAGACAGAATCAATGCCGTTCAAATTGAACAGGACTTCGCAATGTGCGCCGCCAAATTCCCCAACGCGATCTGCCGCCCCCTCGCCGCCCAGTTTATGGCGGATAATACCATTGCCTTATTTGAACTCGAGCAACCTGCCGCAGATGCTGATTTCTCCGTCGCAATTTCCCTCGAACGGCACTACCACCTCGTCCCCCCAGAACAACTCTCCACCGATGAAATCAAATCCTATAACCATCGCCCGGAAAACAGTTGACCTCTCACCCCCTCAAATACCTCACCGCCAACTCACTCATCATCCGTATCCCCACCGCCACCGCCCCATCCGTAAAATCATACTCCGGATGATGCAACGTCGGATACCCCTCCCGCTCCACCGGCTGCACCCCTAACGCATAAAAACACCCCGGCACCTTCTGCAGATAAAACGCAAAATCCTCCCCCCACATCGTCGGCTTCTCCAACCACTGAAACCGCTCCGCCCCCAATACCTCCCGCGCCGTCCGCTCCACAAACTCCGCCATGGCCCCCGTATTTTCCGTGCAGGGTGTCGTGCCAAAATACTCAATCTCCACCTTGCACCGATGCCCTGCCGCAATCCCCGCGCTCATCCGCTCAATCGCCGCCAGTATCTTCCGCCGCCATCCCTCATTCAACGCCCGCACCGTCCCCTGCAATTCCGCCGCCTCAGGTATCACATTAAACGTCCGCCCCCCATTGAACTGCGCCACCGTCACCACCGCCGCATCCGTCGGATCTCCCTCCCGCGACACTATCGTCTGCAACGCCTGCACCAGCGCCGCCCCGCACACAATCGGATCCACCGTCGTATGCGGCGCCGCCGCGTGCCCCCCCACACCCTTGATCGTTATCCGAAATCCATCCACCGACGCCATCATCGGCCCCCGCCGCGTCCCCGCTGTGCCCACCTTCAACCCCGGCCAACCATGCAACCCAAAAATCGCCTCCACCTTCGGACTCTCCAGCACCCCCTCCTTCACCATCCGCTCCGCCCCGCACCCGCCCTCCTCCGCCGGCTGAAAGATCAACTTCACCGTCCCGCCCAACTCCCCCTCCATCGCCTTCAGCACCGCCGCCGTCCCCAGCAAAATCGCCGTGTGCCCATCATGCCCGCACGCGTGCATCAACCCCGGAAACTTCGACGCATACTTTGCCCCCGTATTTTCCCGCACCGGCAGCGCATCCATGTCCGCCCGTAGCGCCACACACCGTTCCCCCCTGCCTACCACCCCCACAACCCCC
>JBBRWV010000087.1:0-16275 GCA_038248985.1 Phycisphaerae bacterium | reverse complement strand
CCCGGAGGAATCGGATGAATCCGCGGGTGATCAAAAGGAAGATGAGCAAGTGGAAGAAAAAGCGCGCCGTGCACCACCACTACCCGCAGCCTACTCAAGGGTTCCGAGATTCCATAGTTATGCTTCGTTGAACGGTATTGCTGCTAGCGGAATGTCGAGGCGCATTCGCAAGGCGAGAAGTGAGGGCGGGCCAGGCGGCTTTTGCTCGCGTCATTTTCGCAGGTGTGGTAAATCGGACGAAATGGGGTAGGCGTGATAATAAGCGGTGTATTTCCAAGGGATGCGGGTTTTGGGAGAACGCGCAAAAGCTCACAGCATAATGTACACGGGGCGCGGCTCAGGAACCGAAGTTATTTCGTAGAGTAGGTAAGGCGCGTTCACGCTGACGTGTGGGTATCGCCGCAGGTTCGCATTGGCGTTTCGAAATGGAAATATTTGCATGCTCACTTCCCCAATGAAACTGCTGGTGCTCGCGGTGCTGCTGTGCCTGGTCGGCGGATGCAGCCCACCCAAACCGACGGTGGTCGTGGTGGTCGGAGGGCTGGGTTTTAGCCAGTTGGGTGATCTACGCCGCGCGGTGGAACGGGAATGCCCCAATGCGAAGGTTGTGTCGGCGGGGGGGCTGGACGGGTACAAGGCCGACATTAAGGGTCTCGCGACGAAGAAGCCGCGCGAGCACGTTATTCTGATCGGCCACAGCCTGGGTTGTCCGGCGATTGCCAGTGCCGCCGAACAGTTGCCGAAGGTGGATTTGGCGGTGTTCATTGATCCAGCATGGGATGATTTCCGGCTACCCCGGAATGTTTCGCGGACGCTTTGGTACAAGCGTTCGGAATGGAGCATCGTGCGTCAGGCCAGGATCGTCGGGGCGTCGCCGCCGAAGACGATTGAAGGGGGTCACAACAACATTCCACATTCGCCGGAGCTTATCGCCAGCGTGGTGGAAGCCATCAATGGAATGAAGAGTCGCAAGATGGCGGAGGCCAAGCCTGTTGCGGGGCAAGCCGGCGGGACGATGGTGGCGCGGGCCCCGGTGCGTTAGGGCGGTTTTTCGCGCCCGAGTGTTTCGGCGTCAGGCTGATCGTCTTGCTGATCGTTACATGGTCAGCGGGGCCAGCTTGATCTCGCCGAGATCCGTCTTTTCATTGGCTTTCACGCTGATGCCCGCTTTGGCCCAGGCGTCACCCTTGGACTGGAAAACATTCACCACCAACTCATCCTGCGCGTCGATGGTCAGTTCAAAAATGCCATCGGCGTTCGTCTTGCTTTCGGCCACTTTCGTCATCGACTGATCGCGTACCGGCTTGCGGATGTAGACGAAAACCAGGGCGCCTTCGACGGCGTCGCCGGCTTTGTTGACCACCTTGCCGGTGAGTGTGCCGGTCTTGCCTTTGACTTCGGCGACCTGGGTGGCGGCGGCCTGGGCCGGTTCCTTGTCGGAAATTTCAAACTCCACCGGTTCGGTGGTGAGGGTGCCGGCCCAGAACGCAGCCGCCGATTTTTCGCGTACATTCCTCGGATCGCGGTCTTCGGCGAGCGTGATAGCCAGCGTGAGTTTGTATTTGCCCGGCGTCAACTGTTTGATCGGGGGAACCGATTCGCGTTGGTTGCCCTTCCACACGTATTCATGGAATTTTTGCGGCGGTTCGACGGCTACTGCGAAGTCCTCAGTGGGTTTAACGGTTTGATTCGTCGTAAGCGCAGCCATTTTGCCGAAGGATAGTTGCCACGGACCGTTCGCCGGCTCTTTCACACCCACCGGTTCGAAACGTATCTGCCATTCCCAATACTGGTTCACATTGTGCAGCACGAAATCTTTCTTCGACACGTTTTTGAACTGTACCGAAAACTTCACCGGTTCATTTTTGGCGAAGACCGCCTGGGGGAGATTCACCGTGACCTGCAGGCCATTTTTCTCCACGGGCTTGGAGGAGACAGCTTTTTTCGCAGGCTGCGTGCCGGCTTGGGTGGAGGGCTGCGTGGCAGGTGCCGCGCGTAGCGCTTCGGCGCGGGCCGTCAACAGTAAAAGAAAGGTTCCCAGAAGTATGGTGGTGAAGGTACGCATAGGTTTCTCCTGTCGTAAATACCAGCGTAGATCGTCGGGCGCGGATTATACCCGAGCACAGGTGTCTGTATTGTCTTGGACGCATGAAAATCGGGGTGGTTCAATGGGCCGAAGCCCGGGCAGGAAAAAACCCCTGCAAACCGTGAGGTTCACAGGGGTTTTGAGTTCTTATTGAGACGAAGCAATTACCTGGCGGCTTGTTTAGGCCTTGATCTTGACGAACACGCCGGCGGGCACCACGAGGCGGTTGAGGGCTTCGATAGTGCGGGGGGTGGGTTCAAGAATATCGATCACGCGTTTGTGCGTGCGGATTTCGAACTGTTCACGGGATTTTTTGTCAATGTGGGGGGAACGCAACACTGTGAACTTCTCGATTCGCGTGGGTATGGGAATGGGGCCGCGAACTTTTGCGCTGGTACGTTTCGCATGATCCACGATTTCCTTGGCGGAGGCGTCGAGCGCCCGGTGATCGTAAGCTTCCATGCGAATTCGAATACGTTCGTGGGGACCAACAGCCATGTGTGTTCCTTTGCGAAAGGAGAAGAGCCGGTGTTCAATTGTTGGCTACGCCGCGATTTTTTCGCGGAAGGGCGGTGGCCCGCCTTTGCGTCGCCCCACCGCCAAACAGATTAGCGGTGGACAGGAGGAACACTGTACGAAAATGGCCGGCGGGTGTCAACGCTATCTGAAAGACGGGCGCAGTTTTGGGGGCGTTTCTCCACGCCTCATTGCCGATTTTGCTGATTTCGCCTACCATCCCACCGCCTTCCCCTTGGGGCGCTGGTGGGGAACGTACTTAGGCCTGGGCGGCCGTGGAAGTTGGGGTGGAGTTTTCCCCGTTGGAAACAATTCGCTGGACTCCCGCATCAAAACTTTCTATACTTTCAATAACATTTGAATGTTCGTCGCCGCGATAGACGTCCACGCTCGTCAAGAAACCGCCCGGATGTCCTCACAAAGGAACTCCTGCCATGACTACCACCGCCCCCAGCCTGGCCCATCTGGTCGCGCCGCAACTTCTCGAAGTCGATCAGCTCTTCGCCGCCGAACTCGCGTCAGACCTGCCGAACGTGAACCAACTGGTGACCCACGTGGCCAAATTTCGCGGTAAGATGCTCCGTCCCATGCTCGTGCTGCTTTCGGGCCTGGCCGCCTGCGAAACCGTCGATGCGCGTCTGACACCGGACCACACCACTTTGGCGACGGTGGTCGAAATGGTTCACATGGCGACGCTGGTTCACGATGACATTCTCGACGGCGCGGAAATCCGCCGGCGCGGCGCAACGATCAATCACCTGCACGGCAACGAAGCGGCGGTTCTGTTGGGCGATTATCTCATCTCGCACGCCTACCACCTTTGCTCGAGCCTCGATTCGGCCAGCGGGCAGACGGCATCGCGTCTAATCGCCCACACGACCAACGTCGTCTGTGAAGGCGAACTCACCCAGAACTTCAACCGCAAGAATTGGAAGATGGATGAAAAGACGTACTACCTCATCATCTATCGCAAAACCGCGGCCCTCACCGAGGCCTGCTGCAAGCTGGGGGCGCTCATCTCCACCGCCAAGCCGGAGTTCATTCACGCGTTGGCTACCTTTGGCAAGCAGATCGGCCTGGCATTTCAGATCGTCGACGACATTCTGGATATCTGCGGCCAGCAAAAGACCGTGGGCAAATCGCTCGGAACCGACATCGAAAAAGGCAAGCTCACCCTGCCCATGATCCACTTCCTAAAGACGGCGGCACCGCAGCATCGCGATCTGCTCATCGGCCTGCTGGAATCGCACGAACACGACCGGGTCGAGCGGGTCCGTCAGCTTCTGGCACCGTCTTCTTCGATTGTGTATGCCAAGCGTCAGGCGGAATTGCGTATCGACGAAGCCATTACCGCGCTGCGGGTTTTGCCCCCGTCGGACGCGCGCAACGCCCTCATGGAAGCCGCCCACTACGTCACTTCCCGCGAGAAATAGCCACCGCAATCAATCGCCTGCGGCCTCCCACGCGGCGCCCTCTTGCGGTTTGCGCACTTCCTTGCCGATGCGCTCCTGCAAAATCACAGCGGAAAAATCCCCGCGCGGATCACTTTTCACGGCTTCCTCCAGACGTTTCTTTCCCTCGGATGTGGGGATCGTGTCGAGGGGTGACTTGTTCGAGAAGCCAGCCGTGGGCGCCGTCGGCGAGGGGGGTGTGGCAATATTCGCAGGAGTCGGAGGCGGTGTTGGTGAGATGGGTGCCGCAGCGGGGGCAATGGGCGGAGGAGATGGTGGTGGCGGGGTCGGTGAGGGAGGAGGCGGGGCGTTGGAGGATGTACCAGGAATAGATGAGGTCTTTGCGGGAGCCGCGGCGGAGGGTGCCGTCGGAGGAGCGGGTGTAGGTGGTGGCGGAGTAGGCGATTTCGATGACGGCGCGTTCGTGGGAGCGGGTGGCGAGGTTGCCGGGGATGAGTTGGCGGGTGGTGACGGAGCCGACGGCGCAATCGAGGAAGAGTGGGCGGGGGTAGGGTGAGGGGAGGAAGCGGGCGGCGTATTTTTCGACGAAGTCTGGGGTGGCGATTTTGCGGAGGGGGTCAGTGGTGCCGAGGCGGTCGGCGCGGTTGATGCGCCAGAAGATGACGGAGGCGCGGTCTTCGAGGTCGGCGAGGGTGAGGTTGGGATCGCGTAGGGCGAGTGCGGGAGGGATGGGGATTGCGGCGGCGGCGGGACGGTAGGCGCTGCGCTGGATGATTTCGGTGAGGACCCAATCGTACTGGCCGTTGCGGAGTGAGGGAAGGGGTTGGGGAAATTGGGAGAAGCGGTAAAATTAGTGAAATTAGTGGAAGTAGTAAAATTGGAGGGGCGACGGGGAGGGAGGGATTCTAGAGGGTGCAAATTGATTTGCGACGGGGTGGGGAGAAGGTGCGGGGATTAACTTTTGATGCGGCCGTCGGTGAGGTGAACGGTGCGGTGGGCGAGGGCGGCGACGGAGGGGTCGTGGGTGACGATGAGGATGGATTGCTGACGGGTTTTGTGCAGGGCGAGGAGGACGTCGAGAATGGAGCGGCCGGTTTTGGCGTCGAGGTTGCCGGTGGGTTCGTCGGCGAGGAGGAGGGCGGGTTTGTTGATGAGGGCGCGGGCGATGGCGACGCGTTGGCGTTCGCCGCCGGAGAGTTGGTTGGGGCGGTGTTTCAGTCGGTCGGCGAGGCCGAAGGAATCAAGAAGTTCGAGGGCTTCGAGTTTGCGGGGGCGGGCGCGGATGAGGGCTTTGTAGAACGGGGCGGGGATCATGGCGGGGAGGAGGACGTTTTCGAGGATGTTGAGTTCGGGGAGGAGGTGGTAGAACTGAAAGACGAAACCGAACTGCTGATTACGGAGGCGGTGACGGCCCCAGTGGCCCATGTGGGTGACGGGCTGGCCGCGGAAGAAGAGGCCGAAACGGTCGGCGGATTTTTCATCGAGTGGTTGATCGGGGGAATCGAGAGCGCCGGCGATGTGGAGGAGCGTGGATTTGCCGGAGCCGGAGGAGCCCATGATGGCGACGAACTCGCCTTCGTGGACGTGCAGGTTGACGCCCTTGAGGACGGAGACAGCGGTGGGGCCGAGTTGATAGGACTTGTGGATGTTGCGCAGTTCGATGAGGGGGACGGCGAGAGGCTGGGGGTTGAATGCGGGGTTACTCAAAGCGCACCGCCTTGGCCGGGTCTTCCTGGGCGGCGAAGAAGGCGGGGATGAGGGCACCGAGGACGCCGGAGATGATGGCGGCGAGATAGAAGAAGGCGACTTCGCGGTAATTGACGGTGGAGGGGATGCGGTCGAAGAGATAGACAGAGCGATCCCAGATGGTTTTGCCGGTGATTTGGAAGATCCATTCGTGGATTTCATTGGTGTGGGTGACGAAGGCCACGCCGGAGGCTACGCCGAGAGCGCCGCCGACGACGCCGATGAAGAGTCCGTAGAGGAGGAAGATGGTGGCGACTCCGGTTTCGGAGCCACCGACGGCTTTGATGATGCCGATGTCGCGGGTTTTGTCGCGGACGATCATGTAGAAGATGAGGAAGATGACGACGAGGACGACGCAGGACATCAGGCCGAGGATGAATATCTGCATGGATTTTTCATTTTGGACGGCGTCGAGATATTTCTTTTGTTTTTGGTCCCAGGTTTCGACATTGAGGGAGAAGAGGTTGCCGGACAGGTCATCTTTGTTGAGGGCGTGAAGTTCCTCGGACTTGCGAATGGCAAAGGAGGCGGTGATTTTGTCGATTTTGTCGCGGATGGCATAGAGATCGGTGCGGTTCTGATCACCCTTGATTTTAATGAGGATCTCGTTGACGCGGGGGGGCGTCCAATCGGGGTCGTCGAGGGCGAGTTGGCTGCGCATGCCGGCCATGGTTTGGACGGTTTCCAGGGGGGCGTAGACGTAGGAGGAATCGACATCGTAGACGCCGGAATAGGAGTCATCGGTGAGGATGAATTGTTTGCTGTTGGCCTGGGTGGTGAGGATGGTGCCTTTTTCGGAGACGGGGATGACGGTGATATTGACGCGGTAGTAGAGGGGGTTGCCGGAGCGGACGAAGTTGCCGCGGGAGTCGCGGCGGAAGATTCCGAACTGTGAGCCGACGAAGCAGGCGTTGTCAGGGAGTTTGGCGCCGTAACCGCCCAGGAAGAGACGGGCTTCTTCGGGGATGTTGAAGGAGGGAGCCTTGGGGATGAGGGCGTTGGCGAGTTGCTGACGGGAGGTCCAGGTGCTGTTGGGCGGGAGGAAATCGGCATGGCGGAGGACGGAGAAGGCGCGGGCGGAGGCCATGTGGGCCTGATGGATTTGATCGTCACGGAGGTTCTCAGCGCGAGGGAAGAGCATGGGCCAGGAAGTGAGGACGAGAACGAGGGCGGAACCGAGGGTGAAGGTTACCACGGCCAGGGCGAGCGGGGCGTGGGAGTGTTTTTTGCGCGCGCGAAAGATCAGGAACACGAGCAGGGCAAGGAGGGGAATAAAGCCGTTGAGCCAGAGGGGCTCGAAGCGTTGGGGCGGCTCGTTGGCCGGGCGGGCCAGGGCGCGTTCGGTGGCGTCTTCGACGATTTTTCTACGGGCCTCGAGATCGTCGCGGGCGGCCTGCTGGAGCTGGAGGGTGGTTTTGGGAAGGGACATTTTGGCGAGGTCATCGGCGGCATCGCTGGGGGCGATGTACTGGCGGTAGAGGTTTTCGTGGAAGCGCGAGACCTGGGAACGGGAGACGGGATCGACGCCGACGATTTGGGCGGGGAGGTTAATGGAATCGGTGGGGAAGGTGATGAGGCTGTAGCCGCGGGCGACCGGGGTGGAGGCCTGGACTTCGGGAATTTTGCGGAGTTCCTCCTGGAGTTCTTCGTAGAAGGCGAAGCCGGCGTTGGCGCGGGTGGAGATGACGACATCGCCGAGGAGTTCGCGGTTGGCTTTGCGGACGCGTTCGACGAAACCGCCCATGATGGAGGTGACGATGATCATCATCATGAGGCAGAGCCAGACGACGAGGATGGGGAAGATGACGATCTTCTTGCGGGTGAGGTAGCGGAGGGTAAGGAAGAGTTTGTACATAGATCCTTAAGGGTTCAGGGTTCAGGGGCGAGGGGTCAGCGTTTGGGCGGCGTCACTGAACGTCGATGACGCGGAGGGTGCCGTCCTGGCCGAGGATGAACATGAGGGGAGTTTTTCCGGCGATGTTTTTGATGTGGGCCAGATCGGTTTCGAGTTTTTCGACATCTTTTTCGAAGCGTTTTTCATCGATGGCCTCGGTGGATTTGAGAAGGGGAAAGAGAATGACGTCGCGGATGCTGGTGCGGCTGGTGAGGAGCATGACGAGGCGGTCGATCCCGATGCCGAGGCCCCCGGCGGGTGGCATTCCATGGCGGAGGGCGTTGATGTAGTCCTCATCCATTTTGGCCATGGAGTCTTCCACGTTTTGGCCGGCGAGTTGTTTGGAGAAGGTGGCTTCCTGAATTTCGGGGTCGTTGAGTTCGGTGTAGGCGTTGGCGAGTTCCATGCCGGCGACGAAGAGTTCGAAGCGTTCGGCGATCTCAGGATGGCCGGGCTTGCGGCGCGTGAGCGGACAGAGCGCGGCGGGGTAGTCGTAGAGGAAGGTGGGGCGATCGAGTTTTTCGAGCTGCGGCTCGGCGAGAATTTCGAAAAGCTCGCCCACGATGACGTCGTGTTCTTTTTTATTCAGGTCATGCAGGCCGTGCGTGACGGCCACTTTTTGGACGCCGGCGGTATCGGTCATTTCGACGCCGACGTGCGTGCGGAAGAGATCGGCGTAACTGACGCGGTGGAAGGGGGGGGTGAAATCGATGGTGCGTTCACCGTACTTCAGAATAAGCGTCGCGGGCTGAGCACTGGGCTCTGCAGGTTGAGACGCGAGGCGTTCTTTGACGAGGCGGACGAGGAGGGACTCGGTGAGTTCCATCATGCCAGCGAGGTCGGAATAAGCCTGGTAGAGTTCGATCATGGTGAACTCAGGATTGTGCGTGGTGTCGAGGCCTTCGTTGCGATAGTTGCGGCAGATTTCGTAGACGCGCTCCATGCCGCCGACGAGGAGACGTTTGAGGTAGAGTTCGGGGCTGATGCGGAGGAAGAGATCGAGCCCGAGGGCGTTGTGGTGGGTGGTGAAGGGGCGCGCGGCGGCTCCACCGGGGATGGTCTGCATGGACGGGGTTTCGACTTCGACGAATTGGCGTTGCCGAAGGAAATCGCGGATGGAATCGAGCGTGCGGGAGCGGAAGAGGAAATCTTCCATGACGTGCGGGTTGGCGAAGAGGTCGACGTAGCGGAGGCGATAGCGGAGCTCGGTATCCGTGAGGCCGTGAAATTTTTCCGGAGGCGGAAGGAGTGCTTTGGAGAGCAGGGAGTAGGCATCGGCCCAGATGGTGATCTCGCCGGAGTTGGTGTGGCCAACCTTGCCGGAGAACCAGGCGATGTCGCCAAGTTCAAAGAGTTTGGCCTGGGCCCAGAGTTCAGGGGAGACCGCCTTCTTGTTCAAGGCGATCTGGATGCGGCCGGTCCAATCCTGGATGGTGAGGAAGATGAGTTTGCCGATGTCGCGGAGCAGGACGATGCGCCCGGCGACTTTGGCGGGGTAGACGCCGTCGTGCGGGGTGACGTCAACGCCCTTGTGGAGCGTGCGTGCGAGATCGATGCGGGCGAGGTCGTCGATGCGTTGGCCGTAGGGGTCAACACCGGCAGCGCGCCATTTTTCGAGTTTCGCGAGGCGGTCTTTGTATTGGGGGTTTTCGGGAATGGGCATGGTAATCCTTGAGAGGGGGCAGTGAATAGGAGGGGCATTGTAGCGGAGGAAGGGGTTGGGGAAAATGGGGCTTGAAAGTAAGCTTCAAGGTTCACGTTTTTAGATCAACGTTATTGGTCGCATGTAGACCGCGAGCGCCTGAACCGCGAAACCTTGGATTGCTAGCCGGGCGGAAGGGAGGGGGCGGCGGGCAGCGTGGGGGGCGGACTGGAGGGCAGGCTGCTCGGCTGCGTGCTCGGTTGAGTGCTGGGCTTGGTGGCGGGGCCGGAGAAGAGGGGCTGGGTTTCAGTTTTTACGCCCTGGGCAAGGTCGGGGGGGATGAGTTTGCCGGTGTAATCGACACGGAGTTGATCGGTATCGCGAAGGTATTGGAGGGTGGCGATCTGAAGGCTGGCGACGGCCTGGGCAAAACGGTTTTGGGCATCGACGAGGGCGTTTTCGGCATCAACGTAATCGCGGTTGTCGATTTTGCCGTTCTTAAACTGGATGTCGGCGAATTCTTTACGAGCCTGAGCAAGGTCGATATTTTTCTTCTGGAGAGCGACCAAGTAGATTTGCTGACGCACGCGGCGGACGGCCGAGCGTACCTCGACGGCCACGGTATCGGTGCTCTGTTCCACGGTACGTTTGGCGCGTTCGATATTGATGAGCGAGATGCGATAGCTGTTTTTCTCGGCAACGCGGTCGAGGGGCCAATCGAGGACGACGCCGGCGGCGTAGTCGAGGTTGCGGGAATCGGGGGAAAAGGATTTGGCCGCGGGATTGGAGTGGACGGCGGCGGAGGCCGCGAGGTTGAGATCGGGCAGGAGGTTATTGCCGGCGACCTTGTTGGCGCGGCGGGCGTCATCGACGCGGTCGCGCGTGGTCTGCAGGTCGAGACGAAGGCGCGAGGCAATGGCGACGGCCTCGATATCGGTAATGCTGGGGGGGGTGATTTTGAGGTACTGAGTTTTCATGTCCAAGGCTTGTTCGGCGTTCATGCCGATGAGGATCTTGAAGGAATCGACGGCGAGTTCGTACTGCTCGATGGTATTGGTGAGGTCATTTCGGGCCTGAAATTCGGACTGTTTGGCGCGGGCGACATCGAGCTGGGTGACACGGGGGCGGCCGGCATCGAAGAGGGCTTCAGTGCGGGCGCGGATGAAGATGAACGAGCGGACGGACTGAAAACGGTTGATGACCTGGGCGCGTTGGTTGATGAGGTTGTAGTAAGCCGAGGCGATTTGGACGAGAAAGGCGCGACGGTAGCGTTCGAAATTGCGGACTTCGTAGATGAGGTCGCGTTCGGTCTGGATGAGATTCTCTTGGGCGACTTTTCCGGCACCACGGAGAAGCGGGATATTGGCGGTGAGTACGAGATCGGCGGAGGAGCCCGTGGTGACGGCATCGTTGAGTTGCTGGACAGACCGCGCGATGCCGGAGGCGACGACTTCGCCGCCGTAGGGAAGTTTTTGGCGGACGCCGACGGTTTGGGCGGCGGTGAAAGCGGTGGCGTAGTCGGAGGCTTCGCCGTTGCCGGTGACGGTGGCCTCCGTGGTGGCGAAGAGACGCGGTTCGAACTGATGGTGCTCCAGGGCGACATTGAGGGCGGCGATGTAGAGGTCTTCTTTGCGGGAGCGGTAATCGCGGGCGTTGGCCAGGGCGAAATTGAAGGAGTCATCAAGGTTGAAGAGGAGGCGGGATTTACCCTTGGGGATGGCACGGGGGAAATCAGGGAGCTCCGGCATCTTGTCGAGGTCGGGGAAATTGGAGCCAACGGCTTCGAGGACTTGATCGAGCGGATTGCCGACGGGCTGGGAGGAAGGGGAGAGGGGTTGAGTGGTGGGGTCGCCGGGTTGCGTGGCAGAGTTGTCGGAAATTGATTTGGGAAGGCTATTGGTGGTGTGGGGTGTTTTGCCATAGGCCTCGGGGGTGATGGCCAGCGGAGACGATTCGCGGTCAAGCTGAGATTGCGAAGAGTAGCCAAGGGATTCGCGCTGGCGTTGTTCGATGAGCCGGTAGGCTTGATGGTCCGCCGAGTCGGCCATGGGGGATTCACAGGCAGAGAGTGGGAGGAGCGTCAAGGCGGCGGCGATGTACCGAAAAAGTTTCAAGGCTCACGGCTCACGTTTGAAGGAACGGGGGCGGGAACATGCATCAACAGGTGCATGGACACGTAAGGAGAACGTGAATACTAGCGAATTTGCTGCAAGGAATGTAGCGGCGCGGCTAGTTTTTTGAGGGGAGACGCGGGAGACTGATTTCCAGTAGCGGCTGGGCGAGGGTAGGGTGGTCGAGGGCTTCAAGGAGGATGCGGAGGGCTTCGCGCTGCGTGCGGAACATGAAATGCGATTCATAATCGGCGGCGGGAATCCAGCGGTGGGCATCATGTTCTTCGTTGAGGGTGACGAGAGAGTCGGGGGAAACTTCGACGGCGAAGACGGGCATCATCAGGATGCGATCGTGTATGGCCATGTAGAAGGTTTCGATGTATTCGACCTGGAAGATGCGGAGGGGAGTGAGGCGGGTTTCTTCAAGGAGTTCGCGCAGCGCGGCCTGGGCAGCGGTTTCGTTTTCTTCGGTGCCGCCGTAGACGGTTTGCCAGGAATGCTGGTATTCACCGGTGTTGGCGGAGCGGTGGATTTGGAGGAGTTCGCACGTGCCGCCCTGGTGACGGTAGACGTAAACGGCTATGCCTTCGGGGTGAGTAAAGGATATGGTAGGCTCCTTGGATAGTCTTGGATATTTGATCAAACTATATCCTCATTTTGTCATCAACCCATTAGTTCCTTTAAGAACTTAGGGAGTTTCGGTGGAGGAGGAGAATGTAGATTTGGATGATATCGCTGTGAGTCTGAACCCCAATCAAAATAAAGGCCGTGCTGTCGGCTCATAATCTTTTCTGAAAAATCTGCTGTGACGGAAAGAGTCGTTGAAAATAACTTAAGAAGTTTACCACTGCCTGTCAGAGTCGCGAATACTTCAAGCGTGTAATCCCCGCAATAAACTCGAATTTAGTACCATCCGCAGGGAGAAGAAAATGATGATTGCATGCGACTCCATTTTCACCAACAAAAACACCGCTACCACGAGCCAAAGACTCATCACCATAAACCCAAATATTAAAGTTTTGCACCGATTCCCCGCGACGAAGCCGGACAAACATGCTTTCAACAATGCGTCCGCGTTTGGAGGTAGCATAAAGTAATGCACGCAGAAAAACTTTTAGCGGAGGTAAAGAACCGTCATTTGAAATCCCCCCATCGAAACCAAAGAAAATGATGGTTGGCTTCGTCATTCGAACGGTCCCGCGACGAAACAGAGTAAGCCAAGCAGTCAGGGCCGAAATTGATAAAGCGAGAACTGAGATTACGATTGTGAGGATTGGGATCATCCGAAAGTCTCCACAGGAATTGCATTCTCACCTAAGCAGTATGCCAATAAAGGATATCAATTTTTTAAGCTCTCACCATCTAATCGTGCTAATGGATGATGCGCAATTTCGCCTCATTCATCAGATGATGAAATCAGTCACGAATTGGCAAAAACTGCCCGAGGCCACAATATAGTTTACTTTTTGGCGAAGTGGTTGCCGGGGTTACGGGTGATTGCGCCGCGGATCTGGAGCATGGTGATCTCGGCCATCAGGACCGAGGGCGAGAGGCCGGTGCGTTCGAGGAGATCATCGAGCGGGAGTTCGTGGCCGTCGAGAGCGGAGAGGATTTTCTGCTGGACGGAGGTGAAGGATTTTTCGGGCACGGGTTTGGCGATTGCGGGAGCGGGCTTGGCCGCAGCCGGGGGTTGCGCGGCGAAGAGGGGCGCGGGATCAGGCGTGGGCGGGGCGGTTTCGACGGCGGCTTCGCGCAGGGGTTGGGTCAGATCGCCGAGGGCGGAGAGGATGTCGTCGACATTTTCGACGAGGTGCGCGGCACCGGTTTTGATGAGGTGATGGGTGCCGGCGGAGGCGGGGGAATCGATGCGGCCGGGCAGGGCAAAGACTTCGCGGTTGTAATCGTTCACCGCGAGGCGTGCGGTGATGAGGCTGCCGGATTTGAGGTTCGCTTCAACGACCAGGATGCCGAGGGACATGCCGGTGATGATGCGGTTGCGCGGCGGAAAATTTTCTTTGGCGGGCGGGGCGTCGAGGGGGAGTTCCGAGAGGATGGCGGAGCCTTCGGCGACGATGCGATCGTAGAGGCCGGCGTTTTCCGGCGGGTAGCAGTTGAGGAGACCGCAACCAAGGACGACGATGGTGCGGCCTTTGGCGCGGAGGGCGCCTTCGTGGGCGGCTGTATCAATTCCACGAGCGCCGCCCGAAATGACCGTCAGACCGGCGCCGGCGAGGAGCGCGCCGAAGCGGGCGGATTGCTCGCGGCCGTAGATGGTGCATTCGCGTGCGCCAACGATGCCGAGGGCGAGGTTGTCTTGCGGCAGAAGTTGGCCGCGGAGGAAGAGGATGATGGGGGGATCGGGGATGTGTTTGAGGCCGGTGGGCCAGCGCGGGTCGTCGGGGCAGAGGATTTCGAAGCCGTGGGCGCGGGCGGTGTCGAGAGTACGCTGGGCTTCATCGAGGGGCATCGCATTTTGGAAAGCTTGCGCGCGGGTGGTGCCGAAGTTGTCGATGGCGGAGAGCGCGGCAGGGTGGGCCGCGAGGAGCGTTTCGGGCGTCTTGAAAGTAGCAAGGGCGCGCTTGAGGAGGATGGGGCCGATGTTGGGAACGCGCGAGAGGCGAAGCCAGGCGAGGAGACGGTCATCGCTGACGGGCATGGCGGCGGTCCTTATCAGAGAAGGGACGCAAGGGCATCACGAACAAGTGCATCGGGGACGTTGCTGATGATTTCGGCGGAACCGATGGTCGTGGGGATGATAAAACGCAGTTTTCCAGCGGCGACTTTTTTATCGGTGAACGTGGCGGCGAAGGTGCGGTCGATATCGAGGCCGGGCGATTTTGTGGGAAGGTCAACTTTAGCAATGAGCGCGGCGATACGGGCTTGATCGGTGACAGTGAGTTTTTTTAGTTGGACCGCGAGGTGGGCGGCGGCGAGCGTGCCGAGGGCGACGGCCTCGCCGTGGCCGACCGCATAGTTGAGGATATTTTCGATGGCGTGGCCGAACGTATGGCCGAGGTTGAGGAGTGCGCGGACGCCGTGTTCGAAAGGGTCTTCGGTGACGATGGCGGCCTTGATGGCGACGTTCTTGGCGACGAGTAAGGTGAGGGTGGGTGAATCACATGCGAGAATTTTGGCCGCATTTTGCTCAAGAAAATCGAAAAGAGAAGGGTCGCGAATGATGGCGTGCTTGATGCATTCGGCGAGACCGCAACGGAGTTCGCGCGGGGGGAGGGTGCGGAAGGTGTCGGTATCGGTGATGACGATGCGTGGCTGGTGGAAGGCGCCGATGAGATTTTTGCCGGCGGGGTGATCGACGCCAACCTTGCCGCCGACGGAGGCGTCGACCGCGGAGAGCAGAGTGGTGGGAACTTGAATGAAAGGGGTGCCGCGAAGGAGCGTGGCGGAAACAAAACCGGCCAGATCGCCGACCACCCCGCCGCCCAGAGCGAGGATAGGTGTGGAGCGTTCAACACGGGCATTGAGGAAGGTATCCCAGACGGCGGCGACCGTGGCCGTGGTTTTGTGGGCTTCGCCTGCGTGGATGACGTGTTCGATGACGCGGTAACCGGCGGCGGTGAGTTGGGCGGCGGCTTGGACGAGGTAGTGCGGGGCGACGGTAGAATCGGAAACGATGCCGCAGGAGACGGAGGGCGAGACGCCGCGGACGAGGGCCCCGAGTTGCGAAAGGAGGCCTGGGCCGATGTGGATGTCATAGGCGGGGCGGGCGGCTGCGGGCAGTTGGACGTGGATTTTTTGCATGGGAGGGATTGTAAGCGGAATATCCGGTCAGATGTAATCGAGCAAGTGGAAAACCCATGGGGTCCAGGGGAAGGCGAGGGCGAGGTGGGTGAGGTCGCGTTCGGCGGCGTCGGGGCCGGGGTGGAGGGAGCCATCCTGCAGGGCGCTGGAGACATCGACGCGGTTGAGCAGCAGACGAGTGAGCGTGCGGGCGTCGGCCTGGATTTTCACGGGCGAACCGGTGGCGGATGCGCCGCGGAGGGAGAGGGCGACTTGGCCGGAGGAATTGAGTTGGACGTTGAGGCTGGAGAGTTCGGGCGAAAGGGACTGGCCGAGGGCGTCGAGATAGCGCTGGGGATGGAGCCACTTGGCGTGGAGGAGGTAGCCCCAGCGGTCGACGAAGCCGGTGCGGGCGAGGTGGCCGCGGTAAGGGTCGTGGACGCTGATGACGGCGCGGATTTGGCGGACGTTTTTGCTCCAAGCTAGCTGGCTGGCAGTAGTTATGAGCTCCTGGGCGATGGAGGCGTCCCACTGGCGGGTGGCGATTTCGAGGATGTCCATGCGGGGACGTTTGGAGTGCCAGCCGGACCAGCCGACGACAGCGTAGCCCATGAGGGTGGCGGAAGGGGCGGCATCGGACCAGAGGCCGATGATTTGGAACTGGTAGTGATCCCGGTAATAGTGGTTAGCGAGGGTGGATTGCCAATAGGTGGGGTGGCGGAGGACTGGGCCGCCGGAATTCGCATAGACGTCGCGGTAGACGGCGAGCATTTGATTTTGCCAAGGGGCGAGGTCAGGAGGGGAACAGACTTGTACGAGAAAGCGGGAATTGCCGGTGGGAGGCGGGGTTTCGCGGTCTAGATAGAGGCAGCGGATGGAGAGAATGTCGTGAAAACCCACTTGGGAGTACCAGCGGGCGGCTAAGGAGGGTTCGTCGCGGCGGACGACGAGGAGGGCGTCGAGGTCGGGAAGAAGGGTGGGCCAGTGGGGGGCGCTGGTGCGGGTGGCGCGGCGGAGGCCCATGCGGGTGGCAAATTGGTTGGAGGAGAGCCAGCCGACGGAGAGGGGGCGCTGGGGGGCAAGTTGTATAAAGCGGTGGGCGATGGGCATCGCGGCGGTTATGGAGGGGG
>JBBRWV010000086.1:0-16337 GCA_038248985.1 Phycisphaerae bacterium | reverse complement strand
TTTGCCGCGTTGGAGGCGCGGCGGCTGGGCCGCGGCGGGCCCGGATATATCGCCGAGGTTTTGGGATGCTCGCGGCGGACGATTGATCGGGGGTGTGACGAGTTGAAGCAGTTGCCGGATGATCCGGCGGCGGGACGGGTTTGGCGACATGGCCTTCAGCGGATTCCACGGGAACAATGTACGGTAAGTCTGGCGAATTCCGTTACCGAAGTTGTCTCCGGTCCCTTCCGTGATACTGAAAATCACGCCACCCCGAGCGACGAAGGAGCGTAGCCGTTGGAGTTGTTTGTCATTCAGCTTCGGATCGGTGTGCCCAGTGATGAGTAGAATCTTTGAGTCGGCCCAGTCTTGTGCCGGGTCATCCACGCTGACCACTTCGAGTTTGAACTTACGTTCCAAGCCCTGCCCCATCCACATGTACAGGTTGGGCAACGCATGGGGACGGTTGTTCCAACTGTCACCCCAATTCGAATGTACAAATGGCAGTGGCCGTTGACCTCGGGCGAGAAACATCAGGGCATAGGAGGTCCAAACTTGGTCAGTGGGATTGCCAACAGTGACTCGACCCGTGCTCCAACTTCCATCCTGTCGTTGCATTGGCAGGAGAATCCGTGCCCCAGCATCGTACCAGTCCACCCCGCCAAACCGCTTGCGGCCTGTCGCCAGACCCGCTCGTTGGACTCCAAAGAGGTGGTAATACATCAGATAATCGGCAACGCCATGTCCAGTTGGATCACGCAACGAGTCGGCGAAATTAAAATCCAAATAAGCCAACGCCCGATTCATCCCCTTTACGACCTCGGGAGGCTTAACGCCCACCGGAACGAAATGTGGGCCGTAAAGGGAGTCGAAGCACACATATAGAGAGGCGAGTCCCGCTTCAGCCATTGTGATGAGACTCTTTGCATCCTTCGGCTCGTAAGCCCACCCGCCGTCCATCTTCTGCCCCGTCATCCAGTAGCCGAGAACTTGTTTCCAATACGCCTCACTAATGTCCACATTATTGAGTTTTCCCGCCCATACACCGTAGAGGGCCAACTGGCTGTTGGAGTCGTCCGGTCGCCCCTGATCCTTGTATTCGGCCTGGCCGGTGCAAATGTAGTCGTAGCCGCCGCTGGGAGTCGAAGCAACCAACCGGTCAATGTCCCGCTTCATGACCTTGGCGTACTTGCCGCCGCTGGCTCGATTCGCCAGCAACCATGCTTGTGTACGAAATCCCAGCGTATAGGTGCTGTCGCCGCCCGGTTGGTACAGCGGATCGTCTACGGCCTTCTCCAGCCAATCCAAAGCCTTGGCTAAGCGTGCGTCCTTGGGCCTAACGCCACATTCCAGAAGGGCGTAACAGGCCATTGAGGTCGTCGCCAATGGATGCTTGGTACGCCAGTTGAGGCTCGTATCCCAAGAACCATTTTGGCTCTGCGTACTCCACAGGTATTCGACACCTTTAGTAATTGCCGCTTGAATTTGCTCGTCGGTCGGCACGCTGGAAGGATTTGGACGCTGCGGCGCAGGATCGCCGGTACGGAGGTCAAATATCGAACGGCCCTGAACAACCGAGGGAGGATCGTCGCACCGCCCCTGAATGGCGGGAAGTGCGGCCAACACCGCAAGTATCAGTCCGACAAGCCCGAGAAACCGTTGCATCATGATGTGACCCCTACTTTGACGACGGCATTTTACCTAGATTTAAGAAACACAACAATGAAATCCTTAGATGCGACAAATTTGTTTGCCCCATTACCCGTGCAGGGGTAGCATTCCCATGTCTCATTTCTTTGGGGTACGCCATGAAATATCGTTCAAAGGGCCTCTCGGTGGCTTTCTTGCTCATGTTGTTGCCTGCCTTGCTGCTGGCGGACGATGGAACCAAGAAAAGCCCGCCCCCGGGCCCAGCCGCCCTTACAGAAGCCACCAAACTCGTCAACGAAGTCTACGGGAAAAATATTGCTACTAAGACTCCCGACCAGAAAAAAGACCTCATTCAGAAACTGCTTGATGCCTCCAAGGAGGAAAAAGGGGCTGGCAAGTACGCTCTTCTCACGAAGGCGAGGGACTTGGCGGTCGAGGCTGGGGACGTAAGCAACTGCGATACTGCCCTCAATGGGCTTGAAGCCAGCTTCGATGTGGACACACTGAAGGCACGAGCCGATGCCTACACGGCCATCGCACGAAACGTTCGCACGCCTGCTGACCGCAAGTCGTTCGCAGAAAAACTCACTGCTACTGTGCAGTTGGCGCTGGTTGTGGATCGATTCGATGTTGCCAAGACGGCTGCGGAAGTGGGGATAACCAACGCTCGTACTGCCAACGATGCGGGACTTACAAAACTCGCTGCAAGCGATATGCGGTCGGTACGTGAAACGGAGGCCGCCTACACCGAGGTAAAGAAAGCGATTGTACTGCTGGTGGATAAGCCGAACGATTCCGATGCCAATCTCAAGGTCGGGAAATACCGATGCTTCATGAAGGGGGACTGGAAGAATGGGTTGCCTATGTTGGCCTTGGGGAATGATGCCACGCTGAAGGGTTTGGCTGAAAAGGAAGTGGCTGGCGTCACTGGAAGCGATGAGCAGATTAAATTGGGCGATGGGTGGTGGGAGGTGGGCGAAAAGATGATCGGTGGAGCACAGAAGACGATTCAACTTCATGCGATTCATTGGTATCGTGAAGCTTTACCATCAATGACCAAGGGTCTTTCAAGAATAAAAGTCGAACAGAGATTAATCAAATTCAGTAACTCCAGTGAGGAGGAAACTCCGAAAACGGGGGGGGCGGCGATATCCATACGTGTAGATGTACCAGTAGTCATTGGTCGATTACAGAAGGAAACACGTCAATACTCCGGCAATTGGGACTGGACGTTCGCCGAGGTCGCCGACTCATGTAAGGGATTTCAGTTCACCGGCATCACAGGAGGAATTACTCCCACTTACGAAGTCAAAGTTATAACTGAGGGATATTTGTGGGTGTTCGGGCGTTACGATAGTGCGAGCGAGACTATTAAAACCGCATCCACCATGAAATGGGAAGATATGTCTGGGAAGGTGGTAGGGCACGATATTGGTTCAGTATATCGGACGCAGGTGAAGAAAGGTGACACCTTCGTACTGAAGGGCTCTTGTTTACGACTTGCTGCAAGCACGATCCAAGTCGGAAAGTGACGTTAAAGAAAAACTGTCTAAGTCGTGCCCATTCTCCCCGATCATCTTCGCCCCAACCTCGCCATCGTGTTCTGCGGCACCGCCGTGGCAACTCAATCAGCCGCTCGACACCACTACTACAGCGGCTCCGGCAACAACTTTTGGCGATTCCTTCATGAGTCAGGCATCACGCCCGTGCGGCTCAAACCAGAGGACGACCACCGAATCTGTGAATTCGGCTGTGGCCTGACTGACCTCGCCAAGGAGATCGCCGCAGTTCAGACGCCCGGCTACAGCCTCACTACGACGTGGAAAGATTTATTTTCAAGATCGAGATGCTCACACCAAGGTGGGTGGCATTTCACGGGAAAGAAGCGGCCAAGGTGGTCGCCCGGCATCTTGGACATCGTGGGCATGTTGGCCTTAGCGTTCAGGCATGGATGATTGGTGCGTCGAGGGTCTTCGTGCTGCCGAGTGCCAGCGGGGCGATTCGAGATGTCAGCAGGCTGGCAGGGAATCCAACGATGCAACAATCCATTTCTTGGGTAGAGAAAAAGGGGTACGATTCAGAAACCCGCTCAGTAGAAATTCTACCGCTTCTTGAGCTATAGCGGTGTAAATGTAAGTCTTGTTCCAATCAACAAAAACGATGCTGTATTCAAATCGAAGTGAGAACGACCATGCTGGCAATGCTGCCACACACTTCTGAACTGAGGGGACTTACCGGCGACGGACGCCTGCTGTTTGCCACCCGCTGCATCCGGCTTTTCGGCTATGGGCTGATCTCGGTCCTCCTCGTGTTGTACCTGTCGCAGATCGGTTTGTCCGATCCCAAGATCGGTCTGCTCTTGACCCTCACGTTGCTCGGCGACACCGCCATCTCCCTATGGATCACCACCACGGCGGATCGGTTCGGCAGGAAGAAGATGCTGATCGTCGGGGCGGTCCTGCTCATGCTCGCCGGTATAGTCTTCGGGTTGACCGATAACTACTGGCTCTTGGTGGCGGCGGCAACGGTGGGCGTCATCAGCCCCAGCGGAAATGAAGTCGGACCATTCCTCTCCATTGAGCAGGCATCCCTTTCCCAGATCATTTCCGGCAGGGACCGCACGGCGGTCTTTGCGTGGTACAACCTGATCGGCTCTCTCGCCACGGCTACAGGGACCTTGGTCGGCGGCGGCACGGTCGATCTTCTCCAACGAATGGGCTGGTCGCCGGTGGAGAGCTTTCGGGCCGTCATCTACGCATACGCCGCCTTGGGTCTGCTGCTGGCCGGGTTGTTTCTGCTGTTAACACCTGCGGTGGAACTGCCACCCGCCCGTCAAGTGCCATCGAATCCCATGTTGCTGGGCCTGCACAAATCCAAGGGCGTGGTCTTCAAACTGTCTTGTCTGTTTGCCTTGGATGCCTTCGGGGGCGGTTTCATCGTTCAGAGCATCGCCGTGTACTGGTTCCATGTGCGTTTCGGCGTGTCGGCCTCAACATTGGGGGCCATCTTTTTCGGTGCCAACCTGCTGGCGGGCATCTCGGCCTTGGCGGCGGTGTCGTTGGCCCGCAGGATCGGCCTCATCCAGACGATGGTGTTCACGCACATTCCCTCGAACCTGCTGCTGATCTTGGTTCCGCTGATGCCCAACCTGTGGCTGGCGATCACAGTCCTCCTGCTGCGGTTCAGCATCTCCCAGATGGACGTTCCCACCCGCCAGTCCTACACGATGGCGGTGGTTGATCCCGATGAACGGTCGGCTGCGTCGGGGATCACGGGCGTAGCCCGGACTGCCGGGGCGGCACTTTCGCCGTCGCTGGCCGGAATGCTCTTGGCCGTCCCCGCACTCATGAGTGTTCCGTTCTTTCTTGCCGGAGGGCTGAAGATTGTCTATGACCTCCTGCTTTACCGAAGTTTCAAATCCCTGAAGCCGGTAGAAGAGCGGGCCAAAGACCAAGTCGCCGTTTGAAGACGGCTTGCTTGGACACGCCGCTTCTGCGGAGGTCATGGCGGCACGTAAACGCTGCACGACCACAGCGGCAAGGGCGTGCCGATAAGTGCCGCTTTGAAGACCAACCAGAAACCACGTCACCTCGGTTCAGGAGTAAACCGCTGATGTAGTTTAATCAGCGGAGCATAGTCGCCACCGTCAGCAGAACGAATCGCCACAAGATACTCTTGGCGAATGGTGCTTTCATCGCCCAATGTATCTTCCGGCCAGTCGGTCGGCGGATGATCATGCAGTACTAGCCAGATGTTCGCCAACATTCTCGACCACCGACCATTTCCATTCAGGAATGGGTGGATCGCTACGGCCCGGTGATGCAGCAGTGTTGCTTGCTCGATCATTGGCGTCTTGTTCTGTTCCCAAAACTCAAGGTCGCCCAGCAGGCTGTAAAGTCGAGTCTCGATTTGGTTGGGTGGCACGCCAAGATTCAGGTCACGGTTCCGAAACTCTCCTGCCCAAGTCCACACTCGTCCGAGCATCTCTTCATGCAACTTTTTGAGCCAGTTCAGGCTAAAGGATGCTTGCCGTCCAGTGGGCTTGGCCGACATGTACTTGATGACGACACCCCGGATATTTTCGGCTTCGACAGCATGAAGTGCGTTTCGGGTTCTGACACTTTTGATCTTCAGACCCGAGATGTCATCGAGCGGTGTTTCGCCGCTGATGGGTTTCCAGTCTGTCATCGGCGTCACTCCGTCCAAAGTTTTCGTGACGGCCCCGCCAGCAGTTCGTGAACGGATCGTCGCAACATCTGCTCATACTTCTCCGGGTCGATGGCCTGCGCTTCTAGGGCAGAAGTTCCCTGCACCATCTTCATCAGGCGTTCAGCCTTCTTCCTTGCCTGCTGCTCACGAAGGTCTTCGGGGTCAGTGATCGAGCGAAGGTCAAGAGTCATCCCCAGTGTTTCAGCGAGGGATTGCATATCGGCCCAACTGGCTCCTTCATGCCTGCCAGAGAGGATTCGTTGTACGGTGCGAAAGGCGACCCCGCTTCGTTGCGCCAGCGTGATCGCTGGCATCTTTAAGTCCCGACGACGAAGATCGAGTTCTGCGAAAATTCCGACGTTTCTCTTCATGCTTCGACTCCGCTACAGGAATTGTCCGGCCTGTTACGTGCGCCATTTATGGCGTAAAACATCACTTATGATACGCCACATATGTCGTATTTTCAACATAAAATACCGCCATATATGGCGTATCGTACCGATGCCCCCCTAGACTTCAGTCAACCAAAACAACTTTTCAAGAATGTCATAAACTGTTTATTTACAATGTTTTACAAAATGTCTAGCATTGTGTTTCTGAGCCGTCTCGACATCCTTTTCGGCATAAATCTGGGTAACCGCCAACGTCTTCCGACTCAGCCCCTGCCCGAGCAATTAATCGCCCAGCACGTTGCGGGCTGAAATGGCATTGGCCCCCGCAGAAGCCCGCTTGCTAAAAATATGCTAAATTCTTGTCCCACTTTCATGCACTTCAATGCGTTTTAACGACGGTGAACAAGTTTTTACGATCTTGCCACATAATGCCTAAATACAGGCTTTTTTGCACATTTTTCAAATAAAAAAGCCCATTCTTTCGAATGGGCTTGTGATGGGCGATGAGGGACTCGAACCCCCGACATCCGCGGTGTAAGCACGGCGCTCTAACCAACTGAGCTAATCGCCCGGGCAGATTCACTATAACCGCCTGCGCGGCACGTCGCAAAGAGGGCCAATTCACCAAAAAGCCGAACTGCAAAGGCTGCAGTTCGGCTATGGCAATGGGGGTTAGGATCGAGTGGCGAATGGTTTCGCCCGTGCGGCTTCCGCCGCGTTATTCCTTGACCGCATCCGAGGCGGCTTGTTTACGTACATCATCCTTGATGATTCCGTTGTCCAACGTCATCAGAATCTTCTTCGACACGATGAGCTGCGCGGCCTTGGCATCGGTCGGCCATTCGGCCTTCATCGCGGTGAGTTTGTCGAGGTGCATCGCCAGCGAGTCGGCAAGCTGGGCCGCGGTTGTCGGACGCGACGCCTGCAGTTTCCAACCGTTGCCGAGTTTGTCTTCACGGATGAACGAAATCTCGGCGGCCTTACGCGGGTGCTTGGCCGCATCGTTGGCGGCATCGGCGGTGCGCGGCGCGTTGGAAGGCAGTTTGTTGGCTTCGGGCGCTGACGGAGTTACCGCCGGATTGGTCGTCACGCCGACCACATTCCCCGCAGCGTCGACGATCGCGGGATTGTTGACTTCCTTGCGTTTCGTGCTGTTGTTGTGGGCGCGGTCGGCGACGGGAGGATCCATGTCGATCGGCGTCTTCACATTGCCGGCGGAATCATAGATTGACAGGAATGACACCAGGACATGATCGTCATTGGCACCGCGGGTCATCGAGACATCGTTCAGGTACGAGGGGCTCAAATTGAACTCCTGCGTGTATTTTTCCGAGAATGCTTTGCGGAAGTGTTCGATGCTGGCGTTCAATTTTTCAAAATCCTTGTACTTTTCCGCCTGAATGCTTTCGCGCTGGGTTTTGGTGAGGTGGTTTACCACATCGTTGAAGCCGTTCTTTTCCAGCGATTTGTTGACCATCTCCGAGATGCGCATCCGCACATCCGCGGCGGCTTGCTTATCTACCACGGACTTCGGATCAGGCGCCACTTCCGTAGTCTTGGTGACGTCGTTGGTTGATTTCACGGTGCTTTCAGTGCGTGTCGTCTCGTTGTTCGTGTCGGCGGCGAAGGCCCAAGGCGTAATCGCCAAGGAACCGGTGACGGCCAACGTCAACAGGGCGGATTTAAAAAGTTTCATAACTGATCCTCCAAAAGGTAGCAGGCGCAAACAACTTAAGACGCCTAGGAAATAAGGGTCACTCAGAGGCTCGCATCGACGAGCCGTGATTCGTGTTAGAAAGATATAAAGCAAACCCAAGGCCAGAATGGATTCAAACCGGTGCAACGCCGCCAATTGGCGATGATTCCCCCAATCGGAACACTCTTTTCGATCCGAATCCATGAAAGGGCGTAAAAATAGGGTAAAAAGCGGAGTCTCAAGCGGTTCACTGCGGATTCGCTTATACGGCCAAATAGCCACTTAGGACAGAATGTCACGCACACAATGGCCGTAGCGAAGGCGGGAGGCGGTAGAAGTGTGAGGAGGGAAGCAGCGCGACGATGGCGACGAAGAAAGTTACCGAGAGAAGAATAATCTTCCGGAGCAGGGGAGGCTTCTCCGCCTAGATAATCGTCTCCACGCGCATCCACTCAATGAAGTTCTTCAACCCTTCCTCCACCTGCGTCTTCGGTGCGTATCCCAGCATCTGCCGCGCCTTCGTCACATCCGCATAGGTAATCATCGGCTCCGTCGGCGGGGTGGGGGTATCGGCCACAATCGCCTTTTTGCCCAGCAAGCCTTCCAGCACTTCGATAAAGCGCAGATTCTCCACGGGGTTGGAACAGCCCAGATTAAAAATCTCAAACGGAAACGGCTTATCGAGCGCCAGGGTCAGACCTGACACAATATCGTCGATGTACGTCCAGTCGCGCTTGATGTGACCAGCGTTGTACAACGTCAGCGTCTTGCCGGCGAGAATATCCAGCGTCCATTGCCACGGCATCATGTCCGGCCGGCCAAACGGCCCGTAAACATTGAAGAATCGCACGATTGTCGTCGGCATCTTCCACAGGTGATGGTAGCAATGCGCCATCAATTCCATGCAGCGCTTCGAGGCCGGATACGGTGCCAACGGTCGATCCGCGGCGGCGGTTTCCGCAAACGGCACCGGCGTCGAGGTTCCGTAAACCGATCCCGTCGAGGCGATCACAAACCGCGGGTTCGATGTCTGCCGCCCCGCATCCAGGAGGTTCATCGTCCCCTGCACGTTCACGTGGCCGTAGATGAGCGGGTGCTTCATTGAATAGCGCACCGCGGCCATCGCCGCCATGTGCCCGACCGCATCGGGCATTTGCTCGGCAAAGATTTTCAGCAGCGACTTCTCATCGCGCAGGTCGCCTTCAATGAACGTGAAGTTTTTGTGCGGCAGAAGATCGCGCAGATGGCGATCTTTATGAACGCGCTCATAGTAAGGATCAAAATTGTCATGGCCGATGACCGTATCGCCGCGCGTCAGCAGCGACAACGCCAAACGCGAACCCACAAACCCCGCGGCACCTGTGACGAAAACTTTCATAGGGAAACTCCTTTGCTGAACATGGTAATGTGAAATGCGGTCCAGTGCGATGGCGTTGTTACCCGCCGCCCCCGGTTGCCGTCACAGGCGCGTCTGCACCTCGAGAATCCACGCGGGCGTTTGCGCGAGATACGCCGCCAGTATCTTACCGCGCGAGTAATAGTAGAGCGCCGCCGACCCCTGCGCCGCAATGGTCCCCACGATCAGCCCCCCGTACACGGCGAGGTAGATCAGCCAAACTAGATCATCCAGCGACCCCATCATGGACGCAAGCTGCGCCGCAATTTGCGGATCGTTGCCCACCGCCGCCATCGTAGGGCTGGGCGCGTGGGCGGCCACATAAAGGGAATACCCCGCGTAGGTGAGGAGAATGGCCGCCAGCGCCAATTGATTGATGGCCAGCCGCCGCGGCGCGGCAACGTCGAATTTCCGCAAGCGCGCCGCCGCGCGAAAGGAGTTGAACGCCACCCCGGCCAGCGCCGCCCCCAGCACCAGGCCAATCGGGCTGAGAATGCTGCACACCAGGGTCAGCCCGGCAAAAATCGCCAAAATCCACGCATCCACCGTGGCCACCGTCATGGCCCGGCGAATCTTCTTCTGCCGCCCTTTCGCAGATTCCAGTTCCACGAGATGCGCCGGCGAAAGTGGTCCCGGCCCCGCACCCTCGGCCGCGCTGGAAAACAGTGGTTGCGGTGAATTCGAATCCATATCCATTTTATCGGGCCGATGCACCGCCCGGCTTTGACAAAGGCCGAATTCGCCCCCGCGCGAAATAATCACCCGCTTGCGGCCCTGAAAGTTTCTTTGTGTGCCCATTCACACGCGTTGCCCGATAATGGTTGCGTATGAAAACCCGTTCCGCCAATCTCGCCGGCCCTGCAATCACCCCAGTGATTCTGTCCTGCCCCCCCACCGCCGAGCGCGAAGATACCGCGCTGCGCCACTTCCACCTGTTCATCGAAATGGAGCTCGGCCTCGCCGCCAACACCGTTCTGGCCTACACCCACGACATGGCCGAGTTCGCCGCGTTCTGTGCCCTCGCCGACACCACGGTATGCACGGCCGATCGCGCCACCATTTCCAAATACCTGGAGTTCCTGCGGGCGAAAAAAAAACTCGCCATCTCTTCCATCCTCCGCAAAATCGCCACGCTAAAAGTCTTCTACCGCTTCGCCAAGGGCCGCCAATTCGTCGCGCAAAACCCCACCGAATTGCTGGAGACCCCGCACAGTTGGAAAAGGCTCCCCGATGTCCTCGGACGCGAGCAAATCACCGCTCTTCTAGCGGCCGTCGATGCCAGCAATCCCAAACTTGCCCAGCGTGACCGCGCGATCCTCGAACTCTTCTACGCCTCGGGCTTGCGCGCCTCCGAACTGGCCGATCTCCGCCTTACCGACATTCACCCCGATCTCGGTGTCCTGCGGGTCCTCGGCAAAGGCCAAAAGGAACGCGTCGTCCCGCTCGGAGCGCCCGCCCTGCGCGCCGTTCTAACCTACCTCGCCGAAGAACGTCCCGCTCTGCTGCAAGTCAAAACCGCCCGCAAAATGACCGCCGGGGATCGCGTTTTCCTCTCCCGCAGCGGCGGCCTTATCACCCGCATCGTCCTCTGGCAACTCGTGCGCCGCTACGCCAAAAAAGCGGGTATACGATCGATTCATCCCCACACCCTGCGCCATTCCTTTGCCACCCATCTGCTCTCCGGCGGAGCGGATTTACGCGTTGTCCAGGAACTCCTCGGCCATTCCAACGTCGTCACCACCCAGATCTACACCCACGTCGATGCCGACCGTCTCAAGGAGGTTCACCGCAAGTTTCACCCCCGGCAGTAAACCGCCCGCCGAGGACACTTTATTTTCCCGTCGTTTCACCCCAAAAAAACTGCTACAATGCTTAGGTTTGTGATGTTTTCCCGATTTTCCCACGGGCCGTTGATGCTCTAAACGAAAGAAGGTCGCGCCATGCTGGCACTCGCCCGTACCGAAGGTCAAAGCATCATTATCGATGGCAACATCGAAGTGAAGATCGTCAAATGGTCGCGTTCCAGCGTGCGCCTCGCCATCCAGGCCCCACGTGAAATCTCCGTCGATCGCGATGAAATCTGGCGCAAGGAAAACCCCGGCAAGCCCACCCCTCTCGAAGTCGCCGAGGCTGAACGCAAAGCCAAATTCGCCGCCGCCGCGTCCGCTCCGCCTCCCGCCCCCCCCGCCGATCCGTCGGCCACGTAAAACTTGTCATACCGCTTCCCCGCAATTCAACCAATCCGTCACCTCAAAACACGCGCGCATATATCCCGCCGACGCCGCCCCGCAAGCCATGCTTAAGTTTACGCATGCAATCGGTTGCAACCCGCCCGCTTGCTCGTAACATAATGAGACTTCGCTGCAGGCGCAAAACTTTCAGAATCCGTCCCTTTGGAGAAACCATGGCTGCCCAGAACTCGGTAAAAAAAATCGTCCTCGCTTACTCCGGCGGTCTCGACACCTCCGTCATCCTCCCCTGGCTCAAAGACTTCTACCCCGGCTGCCAGGTCATCGCCTTCGCCGCAGAACTCGGCCAGGGGGATGAACTCGAAGGCATCAAAAAGAAAGCCCTCGAATCCGGTGCGGATAAATGCATCGTCAAAGACCTCCGCCAGGAATTCGCCGAGCAATACTGCTACCCCATGCTCAAATCCGGTGCCGTCTATGAATCCAATTACCTCCTCGGCACCTCCATCGCCCGCCCCCTCATCGCCAAGTACCAGGTCATGACCGCCCTCGCCGAAGGGGCCGACGCCGTCGCCCACGGCGCCACCGGCAAAGGCAATGACCAAGTCCGCTTCGAGCTCACCTACATGGCCCTCGCCCCGCATCTCCAGATCATCGCCCCCTGGAAGGATGACCGCTTCGAACTCCGCTCGCGCGAAGCCGCCATCGATTACGCCAAGGCCAAGGGCGTCCCCATCGAACAATCCAAGAAGAAAATCTACTCCCGCGACCGCAACCTCTGGCACATCTCCCACGAAGGTGCAGACCTCGAAAATCCGCGCAATGAACCCAAGGACGATCTCTGGACCATGTCCGTCCCCGTCAGCAAAGCCCCCAGCACTCCCGCCTACGTCGAAATCGAATTCGTCGCCGGCACCCCCGTCGCCGTCAATGGCAAAAAACTCCCGGGCCATGACCTCATCGCCCTCCTCAACACCCTCGGCGGAAAACACGCCGTCGGGCAAACCGACCTCGTCGAAAACCGCCTCGTCGGCATGAAGTCGCGCGGCGCTTACGAAACCCCCGGCGGCACCATCCTCTACAGCGCCCTCACCGGCCTTGAACACCTCACCATCGAACGCGACACCCTTCACTACAAACAAACCCTCGCCCTCAAATACGCCGACCTCGTCTACTACGGCCAGTGGTTCCACCCCTTGCGCGAGGCCCTCGACACCTTCTTCAACGACGTCCAGAAAAACACCACCGGCAAGGTCCGCGTCAAACTCCTCAAGGGCCGCGCCACTGTCGCCGGCGCCGAATCCCCCAAGTCCCTCTACCAGGAAAAACTCGCCAGCTTCACCATGGGCACCGAATACGACGGCAAAGACGCCATCGGTTTCATCAAGCTCTTCGGCCTGCCCATGAAAGTCCACGCCATGGTCAACAAGCGGAAATAACTTCCGCAGAGAGACACCGAGATGCTCCTCGCTTTTCACAAACCCTATGGCGTCGTCAGCCAGTTCACGCCCGATGGGTCCAAGAATCGCACCCTCGCCGAATTCGCCCTGCCCCAAGAAGTCTATGCCCTCGGCCGCCTCGACGCCGACAGCGAAGGACTCCTCCTCCTCAGCGATGAGCCCGAGCTCAACGCCCGCCTCCTCCTCCCGCAGCATCAGCACGGCCGCGAATACTGGGCCCAGGTCGAACGCATCCCCGATGACGCCGCCCTCGCCCAACTCCAGGCCGGCCTCCTCATCGACGGCCGCCGCACCCTCCCCTGCCACGCCCGCGTCCTCGACCCCCAACCGCTCATCCCCGCGCGCGTCCCCCCGATCCGCTTCCGCCTCACCGTCCCCACCAGCTGGATCTCCCTCGAACTCGTCGAAGGAAAAAATCGCCAGGTCCGCCGCATGACCGCCGCCGTCGGCTTCCCCACCCTCCGCCTCGTCCGCAAACGCATCGGCCAATTCCACCTCGCCGACCTCGAGCCCGGCACATGGAAAGAACTCACCCCCGTCCAACGCGACCAAGTCTTCGCCCGCTAATCACTTCCCACCCCCACTCACTTTCCAGTCGTCAATCCGCCCCTGGCACCCTATCCTATTGATGCAACCAGCTCACCTCCATCCACCGACGCGCGATCCACCCCGCTCCAAAACGTGAACCTTGAAACTCGAACCTTGTACCTTCGCCCTCTCCTGACCCCCACGCAAGGACCCATGACTTCCAACCCCACCATCTTCCCCCTCGCCAACGAAACCCCCGCCGCGCCGCGCACCCTCTCCGTCGCCCATCACCAGCTCACACTCTTCGTCGAATCCCCCCCGCTCCTCACCGCCATGCTCACCGACATCCGTTCCGCCACCCGCCGCGTCTGGCTTGAAACCTACATCTTCGCCGACGATTCCTTCGGCCGCCTCATCGCCCAGGCCCTTAACGAAAAAGCCCGCCAAGGCATTGACGTCCGCCTTCACTACGACGCCCTCGGCTGCTCCGCTACACCCCAAAAAATCTTCGACAACCTCGCCCGCGCCGGCGTCACCCTCCACGCCTACCACTCCTATGGCGAAGCCTTCCGACGCTTCCGCCCCTTCACCCTCCTCAACCGCCGCAACCACCGCAAACTCCTCATCATCGACGACGCCATCGCCTACTTCGGCGGCATGAACATCACCGACACCCTCGAACCGCTCCCCTCCGCCCCCCACCGCCGTCACCTCCAGGATGTCCCTCCGCCCCCGCACGGTGAAACCTCCCCCACCGCTCCCCCCCATCCCTCCCCCGCCCTCGGCTGGCGCGACATGCACATCCGCCTCCACGGCCCTCAACAAGCCGACCTCGCCCACTCCTTCCAACGCTCCTGGCTCCTCGCCCGCCATGAAACCGCCACCCGCGAATCCCGCCGCACCGCGCGCAAAAGCTTCCGCGCCAGCCTCCGCCAACTCTCCGCCACTGCCGACCCCCACCAGGAATCCATCCGCTTCTTCGACTCCGGACCCACCCTCCGCTACGCCGTCGCCGGTCGCGTCTACGCCCGCCTCCTCCGCCGCGCCCACCACAGCGTCATCCTCGCCATGGCCTACTTCCTCCCCATCGGCTCGGTCATGCGCAACCTCCTCCGCGCCCACCGCCGCGGCGCTCGCATCCGCATTATCGTCCCCGGCCTCTCCGACGTCCCCGTCGTCCAACGCGCCACCACCTACCTCTATGACCGCCTCCTCCGCCGCGGCCTCCGCATCTACGAACGCCAAAACCGCATGCTCCACACCAAGGCCATGGTCGTCGACGACCTCTACTCCGTCATCGGCTCAGCCAACATGGACCCCCGCTCCATCTACTTCAACCTCGAATTCCTCGCCGTCATCCGCTCCCGCCCCTTCGCCAACGCCGTCGCCGAACTCCTCCGCGACGAACAAAAACAATCCCGCCGCATCACCCGCGCCGACACCCGCGCCCTCTCCCTCCTCCAACGCCTCCTCAACGCCGGCGCCTGGCTCTTCCGCTGGTGGATGTAAAATCCGCTGCGCCACGGCGGTCAGAGACTTGAATATCTGCCCTTCCATTTCGAAGCCCACCGGCAGGAAGCCCGAGCGAATGGTTCGCCCTCAGCCCGCGCCTGGAGTTTCCAGGCGATCCGGCGGAACAGATATTCGCCGTGCCCCGAGTGGCTGACGGCTCCCAGGCCTCCGTGCATCGGAGTGGCCGCCAGCGACGGGCTTTGCTTGAAGGGGAAACCCCCCAAATCCGACGCGGCTGTTAACTACATCAGCATCGCGGTTCGAGGTCTTATTGGGGTGCGGAAGGAACCGGACGATTTTGTTCCGACCTCGCCATATTGCCGGGGGCCTTCCATGGCGACCGTTGCGTCTTGGTCTTACACTACCGCAGTGCGTTTCACGTCCGAGCCTGAACACACGTGGGTCGTGCGGAAACATGCCGCCCTGTTGCGTCCGGCCATGCCGTGCCTGAGGTGCCGATGCCGGATGTGAACGGTGATGCCGAAAGTGCCGTCCTGAAACCAGGCGTCGAGCAGACGCAGGAGCATCGCAAATGCCGACAACCAGTACCAACCTCCCCCTAAAGATGAACGCCGTGCCGCGTTGGATGAAAGCGACTATTGCGCTGTTACTCCTGGGCCTGCTGGCCGGCGGGGTTTGGTTCTACGACACCCAGAAACAGGCGGCCCGGCAGCAGGCGGTCAGCGAACTGTCCGCCATCGCCCAGGGCAAGGTGAGCCAGATCGTCGACTGGCGGAAAGAACGGCTTGCCGATGCCGCGGTACTGAGCGAGAGCCGTTTTCTGGCGCAAGGTGTGGCCCGGGCGCTGGCTGATGCTCGTGGCGCGGTGGATGAAGCACTCCTCGCCCGCCTCCGCAGCCTGCAGAAGCATTACCATTACGCTGACGTGCTGCTGGTCGATCCGCAGGGAAAGGTGCGTCTGAGCCTGAGCGGACTCAATGAGATCCACGCCGAACACGCGGCCTCTCTGGCCGCCGCCCTGCGCGACCGCAAACCCGTATTGACCGACCTGCACATGAGTGCGCAACACCTGAAACCCCATATCAGCGTGATCGCGCCGATCTTTGCAAGCGACGCACCGGCCCAACAACCGCTGGGCGCGATCATCATGGTCAGCGAAGCCCGACAGTTCCTTTATCCCCTGATCCAGTCGTGGCCCATCCCGAGCCAGACTGCGGAAACATTGCTGGTCCAGCGTGACGGTGACGAGCTGCTCTACCTCAACGAACTGCGCCATCAGCCCAACACGGCGATCCATCTGCGCTTCCCCCTGACCCGAACGGAATTGCCCGCAGTGATGGCGGTGCTGGGCCGCAAGGGTGTTGT
>JBBRWV010000085.1:0-16444 GCA_038248985.1 Phycisphaerae bacterium | reverse complement strand
TTACGCGGGGTCGGCGGAATTGGCGATACGGCAGGCGGTGAGCGGGAGCGTGGTTATTCCGGCGTGGAATGGCTTGGTGCAACATACGGAAGTATTTGATCAGAGCCAGGTGCTGGAGCCGGATATAAGCAAGGCGTTTGCAGTGACGACGAACTGGGTGAGCAGCGGGGGGTATTATGAGGGGCGGGTCCTTTTGGAGGATATATTGCTGACATCCCAGCAATGTGATTTTGATTATAATGATGATTATGTGGGGTTGAGGGTGACAAGAGCGACGGACGTGGATGTCACTGGAACTGGCTTTACAACTGATGACGAAGGGAATGAAACGGCGATTTTGACGTTCACTCGCTATGGGGATATTTCCGAAAGTCTGTCTGTAGGCTACACTTTATCCGGCTCGGCGGTTTTTGGCGTGGATTATTTCATTACGGGTGAGAGCGTGGGACAAAACGCTGAGCACTGGGTTTCTTTTGCTTCAGGTGAAGCTGTTGCGGAAATTGACCTTGAAGGCGTTCCGCGATTGGCGCGGAATGAGGATATGTTAGTTTTGGCTGAGGTGACGACCGCGCCGGCTACGACGAGTCGGCCGGCAAATAACCCACCAAGCAAGGTAACATCGCTTTCGCTTTTAGCTATTAAAGGGTTTATTGATCAAGTTAATTTTACTTCCAAGGAAGCAGGGAATTATTTAGCAATAACACGAGATAACCAGGCTAAGCCAGCCTTGATCGCTTGGCAAGATTTTACCAAAGGCGGAGATGGTGATACGGATGACAAACGGACTTTTGCTACTCAAACGACGCAGCCAAAGGACGACGTAAATGACCCCATTGCGTTCGTTGCTGGGAGCACTATGGTTGTGACGGGGTTTCAGTTCACCCTGAAGCAGAAAATAAAGTCGAGTACCGTCCTTAAGGTTCGCGGCATAGGCCCTGGGGACATAACGTTTGCCGAAAAAAGCACGGGAGGGTCGGTGAACGATGATATTCTGACCGATTTTCTTTTTACGGCGGACAAATCTTTTGAGGCTTCCAAGGTTTTTGAAGCAAATAAGGCTCAAATTGTGGATGGATTTGAAATTTCGTGGCAAGCCCAATTACCTGAAGATGGAGCCTGGGTAGATATTGGCAAAACCAAGCACAAAGTTTTCGTGCTGAAATCAACTCCTGACCTCATCAGCAAATTTGTTGAGGCCGGAAAGCCCGATGTACCTCTTCTTTACCATACGGTTGCTCAGATATCGTGTGAAGCCGCCATCAAGGCGGGAGATTTTGTGACGAACGTTTGGGATGTTTTTAAGGGGTTGGAGATTACCCGAGTGGACGATTCCGAGAATCCTAAGCAAAAACTTACATATTGGAAAAATGGATATGAGGATATGCACGCTGTTAATTCTGTCGGCTTTCTTCTGAAGAATGGCGACGGACCATGTGGTGCGTGGATTCGCTTTATGGGTGATGTGTTGGGGGCTCAAGGGGTGAGTTCTCTACCTATTGTAGTCACGCCAGTCGCGGGGAAGGGCAATCGTCAGTTTAGGATAAATACCCGAGTTGCACAGGGAGGGGACTCAAGCAACCTAGAGTTCGACAATCACGCTGTTCTGGCAACCAAGTCCAAAGATGCAAATGGCAAATGGGTAACTAACTTGGATAAGATTTATGATCCATCTTATGGAAAAACATTCAGCCCAGATCCCGGAGTAGCGGCAAATCAAAAGCTCAATAATCTATCTGGCAAATTGACCGCTGGTTTGATTGAATCGGTAGGATCTGGAACTGCTTTGGGTGGATATCAAGCCGATAACCCCCAACCTGAGACAAAAGTGATCCTAAGTGAAGGTAGTTACTAGCTGTACATGGGATAACGAAAAAGGATTCTTTATGAATAGATGCATGTTTTCGATAGCAATCGGCATTTTCACTTTCAGTGCCCTATGTTCGTGTACAGGTGGAAGTAAGTCCATGCAACAAATAGACAAAAAGATCCCAGATGTGACAATGGAAGTATATATTACGACGGTGGGAGTAAAGTCCCAAAATACTCCTCACTTATTACTTCAGTTCAACGCGGAGAAATTGACATTGCCTTCAGGGTCAGCGATAAAGGGTCTTGAAGCGTATCAGCTTCAGGTGACACGTGACGAATTTTTCAAGAATGCACTCGTTGAAGGTGGCATGCCCAATCGGCCAGTCTCCCGGCGCAACGGTGATGTTTTTGAAATTCCCTTCATCCATTCCGGCAGTTCCAAACCCTCTTCCAAACCGCCGTTCGATGATGGTTTAGTCGCTCGATTTACTGTCTATGAGAATAAGACCACTGAAATTCAAATACAGACACTCAGGTCTAAAAAAACGGAATTGGCAATGAATCCCCCTCTGGTTTTTTCGCTACGCGCGGGACATGTCTTTGTTCTGAGGAATCCCAAAGCCTCACCGGATAACGATGCCCTCCTGTTATTCTGGATTCGTCCTAAACCGAGCGACAATCCAAATTAAACCGAGGAGTGAAACGGGGGCGCTTGCGATACCGATCGGCACGCCGTAAGGTTTCTTGCGGCGAGGGCGGGGATGGTTTTAGGGGTTTGGGGTCCAGGCTCTGCTCTTAGGGCATTTCGCACGTGCGTGCCGCGCTTGCTCGTCTTCAGTCTCACTTTGCACTTCGTGTAACTTCGCCCATCCATTGTGATCGGTCACAATGGGGAGGGCAAGTGAAAGTTTGGAAGTTGGAGAAAGTAAGGGATTGAAAAGCCTTGTTAGTGTTGTCAGGTACCCTGACAGGGGAATGAGGAAGGGGAGGAGGATGGGGCGGGATCGAGGGGTTGGGTTGTCGTCGTGGCGTAACGGTCGCCTTCGTCTCCCGGCTAAACTTGATGGGGAGAGGGGATCCGAGCGGTGGGAGGGGCGCGGGTGGGGTGGCGGACGTGGCATGGTGCCTGCGCTCACTGGACGGGGGATGTGCATATCGGTTCGCGAAGACGGAAGGGGAGAGGGGCGAGGGGTAGACTCGATTTTGCGGTGGGGCGGGCGCGCGAATTCTGGCAAAGCGGAGGGAGAGGGGAGGGGCCTGAAGAGGGGGGAGGTTTTGATTGAGGCGAGACACTTTTCGCTGGTGCGCTGGCGAGGGAAGGGTGGTTTTGGTAGACTTCGTTTTTCAAGTGAAAATGAGGAAACCGCTCATGGCTGCGACGGTCACCATTCCCGCTTTGCTGACGCTGTTCAAAATTGATCGAGACCTCCACGCCTTGCGCGTTGCGCTCGATACGGTGCAAAAAGATCAAAAGCGACAGCAGGCGAAGATTGTCGCTCTGCAGAAAGACCATGACACGCGGGACCTGGCGAACAAGAAGCTGCAGGCGGAGGTTTCCGGCAAGGAACTGGAGATCAAGTCGCGGCAAGAGCATATTGATAAGATGCGGGCGACGCTCAACAACACCAAGACGAACAAAGAATATTCGGCGATCCTGATCACCATTTCGGCGGAGAAGGGGGAAGTCGCGAAGATTGAGACGGCGGCATTGGAGCAGATGCAAACCGTGGAATCGGCGGCGAAGGAAGTCGCATCACTCAAGGCGCAGATTGCGGCGGAGCAAGCGGTACTGGCCAAGATTGAGGCGGAGCATTCGGAGAAGGTAAGCAATCTGCAGCGGCAGATTGATGAACTGTCGATCAAGCGGAACGATGCGGCCAAGCATGTGCCCAACGATGCGCTGCGGCAGTACGATCGCGTGAGCCTGAAATACCCCGGGGATGCAATGGCACCGATGGAATACGATGAAGGGGACCTTGACAATATTTCGTGCGGTTCGTGCTACATGGGTTTGACGACGGAGCATCTCAACGGGTTGCGGGGGCGGGATCAGATTCTTCGCTGCGACTCGTGCACGCGCATTCTTTATCTTCCCGAGATGGCCCTCCACGCCTGATTTTCCCAAGTTGGGCCGTCCTGTTTTTCGGTGCCATTGCGCCGACTCGCCTGTGCAACCTTCGTCGCATACTTTTCGGAGCAGCCTGCAATGTCCCTGTTCCCACCTTCCTCTTCGGTGTCATCGGCGGCGGGCATACTGGGCAAGGGCGCTTCTTTGATACTGCAGTTTGATGGGGGTTCGCGGGGGAATCCCGGTCCGGGGGGGATCGGCGTGACGTTGAACGATGAGGACGGCGTGCCGGTGTACGAGTTGGGCGAGTTTTTGGGGCGTTGCACGAACAACGTGGCGGAATATACGGCGTTGGTGCGGGGGTTGAGTGCGGCGGCGAAGCTGAGGGTGGCGAAGCTGACGGTGCGTTCGGATTCGGAGTTGGTGGTGCGGCAGATTAACGGGGTATACAAAGTGAAGAGTCCGGATCTGAAGCCGTTGTATCAGCAGGCGGTGCAGATCATGGAAAAAATTGGCAACGTGAAAGTGGAGCATGTTTATCGCGAGGCCAATTCGCGGGCGGACGAGCTGGCAAATATGGCGATGGATCGGCTGATAAAGCTGGAGCCATTGGGGCCATTGCCGAAGTGAAGGGCGTCAAGAAGGGGCGAATGCGGGGGGGCAAAATCGTCGATAATGCAGGAACGAGTCGGATTTGCTATCTTGGAAGTTCCTTTGGATACTGGGTTTTTCTGCGTGATGAAGTTGGCGTCGAATAAGTTGTTGGACCCACACAGAGCAGTTTTTGGGTGGGGTTCGGCGGAGGAAAAATGGGTTTATTGAGTCTTGCTGGTCTGCCGGAGACACGAAGCACCGGGGCGTTTTGTGCCAGCGTGCCAGGGGCATTTATACACTCGGGCGATGTATCGGGCGCGGGGGAGGCGTTGCGCGGCATGGCGGAGCTGGCGGGGGAGGGTTTGATTCCGAATTTACCGGTGGAAGATTTGGCGAAGGGGGCGAGTGGGCCGGATCTGGAAGGGAATTTGTGGTTCATTCGCGCGGTGCATCTTTACCAGTTGTCCCCGGGAGACGCGGCGTTGTATCAGGAGGCGCTTCTGCCGCTGGTCAAACGGATTATTCAGGCGATCATCAGCGGGGCGGCGGGAGGTTTTGCGGGTGCGCGGATGGATGATGGGGGGATGCTGATTGTGGAGGGCGCGTGGGAACGGACGACGCGGTTGAACGCGTTGTGGTACAACGCGATTGAATCGATTTCGCAGACGCTGCGGGCGGGAAGGGATCCGTCGGGGGATCATTTTGAGCGGCTGGCCGGGCGTTTTCGGCGGAGTTTTGCGAAGGCATTTTGGTGCGAGAGCGACGGCATAATTTGCACGCCGGAGTTGCGCAAGGTGGAGGGGCACAGGGCGACGTTGCCGGACGTGGAGCAGTTGCTATTTGTTATTTTGCCGACGTCGCCGATTCCGAAAACCAAGCAACGATCGGTGTTGCAGGCGTTGCGGGAGCGGACGGTGGGGAATTGGGGGTTGCGGCTGCAGGATGGCACGGAGAGTGTGTTGCATCGGGCGTGGCTGGCGGATGCGTGGGCCTCGCAGGGGGAGTACCGGGGGCAACCGCTGAGCGATGCGCGGGCGCTCATTGAGCCTGTGAAGACATTGCTGGGCGGACAAAGAAAGCTGGCCGTCGCGTATCGCGACGGCCAACCTCTCGGGGAAGGTGATACGTTTGTCACGGCCGAAGTCAGCGGCATCGTGCGGAAGCTGCAGGCGGGTTAGGTTGCCTGCGGGGGCGTTTACTTGCCGTACTTGACGCTGCATCCATAGGGCTTGGTTTCGGGGGTGGAGACGGGTTTGCCGGCGAGCAATTCGTCGAGCGCGGTCGCGACATGGTTCACGCGTTTTTCATCTTTTCCGGAGGGATCGCTGTCAATGGCGCCCTTGTAGACGAGTTTGCCATCCTTATCGATGATGTACATGTGGGGCGTGGTTTTGGCGTCGTAGGCGTGGCCGACGTCGCCTTTGGAATCATTGAGGACGGGGTAGGAGAGGGCAAACTCTTCCACGGTTTTCTTGTTGATTTCATTGTTGGCGTTGTGGGTGCTGTTGATGGCGAGCCACACGACGTCATTGCCTTTGTATTTTTGGGCCAGCGTTTCCATGGTCTTGGCCTTGTGATGGCGAACGACGAAGGGGCAGTCTTTGTTGATCCATTCGAGCACCACGGTTTTGCCTTTGTAGTCTGAAAGGCTGACGGATTTGCTATTTTGATCTTCGAGGGTGAAGGCGGGGGCTGAGCCGCCAATTGCGAGGGGGTCAGCGGGTTTGTCGGCCGCGGCGAGGGCCACGGTCAGGCCAGCGGCCAGCAACAGGGCAACGTTCAACGTCAAAAAGCTTTTGCGCATGGTTTCTCCTTATGGTTTCCTACAATGCCGTCACGGCAGCGAGACGGTCCATCAGTGTAGCAGGGCAAGGGGGCGAAAATAGATTGAAAAAACCACAGCAATCAATTGGTTGTTGCAAGGCGGATTTCTGCGGTAAACCCATGGCGTTGGCCTTGGGGATCGGTGAAAACCAGCAGTACCGGCAGCGTATTGCCCGCTTTTTTTGAGCCGGCGAGCCGGCGTACGGTCAGGGTGATTGAGCTTTGTTTATCGTTGTGGGTGATTTTGGCGGCGCTTACCTCGGCGTTCTCCAGCACTTCGGGGAAGGCCTGCACATCCTTCATGGCCGCGGCCCAGGTCACATCGAGGGTCACCTGGGTTTCGGGTCCGGTGGTTTTTGCCGCTTGTTGAATATCGCGGGCGAGGGCCTGGGATTTGAGGGAGGGCAGGGAGGCTTCCGCAGCAGAAAAGAGTGGGGCATGGGTGGGGGTGGATTCAGCGGCGACCGGCAAGGTGAGGGACACGGTGGCCTCGCCGGGCAGGCACTTGTCTTTGCAGGAGAGCCAACTCACGTTGGCGGCAATTTTAGGGGTGCTGCCCATCGCGGCATTTTTCGGTACGGTGATGGTGGTCAGGAAGGTCACCGTATCTTTGTAGCCGTACCCAATGATGTCGCCGGGCTGGGCGAAGTTTGTCGGGAGGGGCATTTCGAGGGGTGTGGCGGAGAACTCCGGGGGTAAGGTCCACTGGACGGTGGTGGGGAGGCCCGAATGGCCGGGATTCCTCCAATAGATGTGCCACTCGGGTGTGATTGTCAGGTGGATGGCGACGCGCACGTTTTTGCCGGGAACCCAGGCATTCGCGTCGGCGCGAATGGAGGCCTGGACCAGCGGTTGTTGGAGCAGGGGGGGGATGGTGGCCCCACTTAATACGCAAAATGTTAGTGCAAATAATGGAATAAGCCAACGCATGTGCATTCCTTCCAAAGACCGTGCTGCGGGAACTGTAGGAGCAGGTTCGCGCAATTTCTTGGCGTAATGGCCTGTGAGCGGTTGCGGGGAGGCAAGAAAGCGGGTTATGGCCCGTTTATCGCATAGCGACGGACATGGGTTCCGTCGCGGCGATGGTCGCTTGGGCTGTTGGTTCTTGCGAGGAAACGGCCATCGGAGGCACACATTTCTTTTATCCCCGCATGGAGATTTTTTATGAAGAGCAAATTTTTGCCGATGGCCATCTTGAGCGCGTGCTTATGCACGGGCGCGGTTTTCACCACCTTTACCCTGGCGGAAGACAAGCCCATGGAAAAGCCGAAGGTCGAAGGGAAAGTGGAAGGGAAAGTGGAAGTGAAGAAGCCGGTGAAGTTCGGCGGGGTGTTTGACCAGGTGGAGTTGAGCGAGGCGCAGAGGGCGGAGTTGACGAAGATTCGCGCTGAGGGCAAGCCGGAAATTGCGAAGTTGGAAGAGGCGCTCAAGAAGGCCAAGGACGAGCTTAAGGCCAAAGAGCTGGCGATTTTGACGCCGGAGCAGCAGGCGAAGATCAAGGCCAATGAAGAAGAGAAGGCCAAAGCTGCCGAAGCGAAGGCTGCGGAGATCGCCACCAAAGGGGCCGATCTGCTGTTCGGCGAGAAGGCCAAAGCTGCCGAAGCGAAGGCTGCGGAGGCCAAGAAGAAGGCTGCCGAAGCGAAGGCCGCTGAAGGCGCGGAAAAGCCGAAGGACCAGTAGCGCTTATGCCGACGGCAGGCCGGGCCAATTGCGGTTCGGCGGTCGGTCGGCGGTAGAGCAAACAAGCAGACACCCGTCGGTCCTGTTAGGGGATCGACGGGTGTCGTGTTTGGGAGGAGAGTCTTTTCACGTTTGACGCTCGATTGGGCACTAACACTCAGCGGCTATTTTGGAGGCAGGGTGCAATTGGCTTAAATTTAGGGACTTTTTGACAGCCGTTCTCTATAATATTGCTCTCAACAGATATGCGTTGGAAAATCGGTTCCCATAAAAGGCAGTTTTATGTCCAAGCCAGAAAAGATGTCTTCGCCCGCCCTTGCGGTGAGCGCTGACGCGAATGTTAAATTCAATACGGATGGATCGTTTCAACGGACGCTGAAGGCGCGGGTGGATGCATATTTTGCTTCCACGGGTCAGAAGCCGCGCGATTGCATCCAGATGTACGTCAAATCCGCGATCATCATGGGGTGGTTTGCCGCATCGTATATACTGCTGGTGTGTTTTGCGGGGAACTGGTGGCAGGCGATTTTGTCTTCCATTTCGCTGTCACTGTCCATCGCGGCGGTGGCGTTCAACATCCAGCATGATGGGGGTCATAAAGCGTATTCCAAACGGAGTTGGATCAATCGCCTCATGGCGACGTCGCTGGATCTTCTGGGGGGCAGTTCTTATATATGGGATCACAAGCACAATACGGTGCACCATACGTACGCGAACATCACCGATCACGATGACGATATTGACCTGGGTTTTTTGGCGCGGCTTTCTCCGCATCAAAAGCGATTGGGAATCCATCGGCTCCAGCATCTTTATCTGTGGATTTTGTACGGTTTCCTCCCGATCAAATGGCAGCTTTATGATGATTTCCATGATGTCATCGTGGGGCGTGTAGGCACGCACAGTTTCGCGCGGCCGCGCGGCAAGGCGCTCGCTATTTTCATTGCGGGCAAGGTGGCATCGCTGTCGCTGGCGTTCGTCGTTCCGCTGTTTTTCCATTCGATCTGGGCGGTGCTGCTATTTTACGTGATCGTGCTGCATTTGAATGGGGTCATTCTGGCGGTGGTGTTTCAGTTGGCGCACGTGGTGGAAGAGTCGAGTTTTCCGATGCCGGACACGGTTTCAAACAAAATGGATGACCCGTGGGCGATCCACCAGGTTCAGACCACGGTGGATTTTGCGCGGAACAATCCTTTCCTGACGTGGTATCTGGGCGGGTTGAATTACCAGGTGGAGCATCACCTGTTTCCACGTATCTGCCACATCCATTACCCACGCATTTCGAAGATGGTCGAGGAAGTTTGCACGGAGTTTGGCATTCGGTATAACGCCAACAAGACCATGCTTTCGGCCATTTGTTCGCACTATCGCTGGCTGCGGACGATGGGCAAGCCCACGGCGGGATAGTCCAGCCCCCTCTTCATCGCAGGCCGCAGGGTTCCACTGGCGTAAAAAGCGCGGGGGTGAGGCGTTGCGCGAAACGCGCACTTCGTGTAATATGCTCCGCTCAATTCTTTCTTTACTGGAGAAAAACCATGGCATCGCGTCAGGAGATTTGTGCATCGGCTTCCGTGAAACTTGCGGCCGCCAAGGTGGGGGCAGTGCGTGGAGTATTGGGATTCGACGGATTTGTCGATTCGATCATTGATGTGGTCGACAAGCGGCATTCGGCGGAGAGCTATGATCGGATGTTGACGCTGGCACAACTGGGCGGAAAGATTTCGGCGGCGGCGGGGCAATCAGCCAACATGGAACTGTGGGTGAAGATGCAGAAACTGGGAGGGAATGGGCCAATCATGGCCAATGCCATGGCGGCGATGGGCTTGGGCATTACGTACATCGGGAACCTGGGGTATCCGGTGGCGCATCCGGTATTTGAAGATCTGACCAAACGGGCGGAAGTTATCACGATCGCGGAGCCGGGATATACGGACGCGCTGGAATTTCAGGATGGCAAGCTGATGCTGGGCAAACACCAGAGCCTGCGTGAAGTGAACTGGGACACGATTGTGCGCGTGGTGGGGCTGGACAAGCTGGTGCGTTCGATGGACAGCGCCGATCTCATCGGCATGGTGAATTGGACGATGCTGCCGTTTATGACGGATATCTGGGGTCATTTGCTGACAGATGTTTTGCCCAAGCTGAGCCCCAAGAAGCGCAAGGTGTTTATTGATCTGGCGGACCCGGAGAAGCGTCAAGTGGACGACATTCGCGCGGCCCTGGCGATGCTGCAGAAGATCAATGAAAAGGTGCATGTGATCCTGGGGCTCAACCTGTCGGAGGCGCTGCAGGTGAATAGTGCGTTGGGTTTGCCGACGCCGGGGAATGCGGACGCGGAGATTGAGAAGTTGGCGGTGGGGATTCGGGGCAAGCTGGGCCTGGGAACGGTGGTGGTGCATCCGCGTCGGGGGGCAGCGGCGGCCAATGCGAGCGGTTCGGCGGAGTTCGCCGGGCCGTTTGTGCAGAATCCGAAAATTTCGACCGGGGCGGGCGATCATTTCAATGCGGGTTTTGTGACGGCCCAGTTGCTGGGCCTGGAGTTGGCGGAGAGCGTGTGCATGGGGACGGCGACCAGCGGCTATTACGTGCGTAATGCGGAGAGCCCCACGGCGGCGAAGCTGGCGGCGTTCATCAAGGAGTTGCCGGCCCCGCAGGCTTCGGCATAAGGCGGGTGAGGGCGGATCAGCCGACGAGCCACGCCAGCGATTTTGCGCGGCGGAGGAATTCGGCGCAGAGGAATGTGGCCAATAGTGCGGCCAGAAACACCCCGATGTCACGCGGCCAGCAGAGGGGCAGTTGGTGCTTAAGGAGGGGATGTTTGCAGGGGGGCGGCGCGCGGAAGGCGGGGGCTGCCTCAGAATGGGGCAGGGGGGGATTTTGCGTTGAGCGGCGGGAGCGAATCGGGCGAACCGGGTAGCGGGGCGCGAAGAATGCCGGAGTGCATTTTGGCGAGTTCGTCGATGTAGTTGTACCCGAGGAAAAAGGCGACATTGGGGACGGCCAGAACGACCGCCAGCACGGTGGCGGGGGCGATTTCAATGACGCGGGGGAGGTCTGTCTGCTGCAGGTACATGGCGCGGATGATCCGGAAATAGTAGAACGCGCCGATGACGGTGTTGATACCGACGATGGCAATCCCGACGTAGCCGATCCAGTGCGATGTGCCGAAGAGCACTTGGAACAGTTTTAACTTGGTGGCAAAGCCGATGGTGAGAGGGATGCCGAGGAGTGAGAGGCAAAAGAGCATCATGGTGCCGGCGAGGATGGGAGCGCGCTTGGCGAGGCCGACATAATCGGCGAGATTTTCGCCGGTGGAATTGGCGGTGCTGATACGTTGGGCGATGGCCGCGGCGGTGATGAAGGTGCCGGCATTCATAAAGACATACATGAACAGGTAGAACAACAAGGCTTCGACGGCGGCAGATTTCAGGAATACGCCGTTGATCGTACCAGGGGCGACGATGGCCGCCAGGGCCACGAGCATATAGCCGGCGTGGCCGATGGAGGAAAACGCGAGCAGCCGCTTGATGTTGGTTTGGGTGTAGGCACCGAGATTGCCGGTGAAGCAGGTGAGGCCGCCGAGGATCAGGACGGCGGCGGCCAGCCAGACCTGGCCCGAGACGGCAGCGCCATCGGGCCCACACAGGAGCACGAGAACGCGCATCAGAAGAGTCAATCCGGCGGCCTTGGAGGCGACGGAGAGGAAAGTGGTGATGTCGATGCTGGTGCCTTCAAACACATCAGGGCACCAGAAATGCATGGGCACCATGGCGATTTTGAAACCTGCGCCCACCAAGATGCCGGCGGTGCCGAGGATGAACGCGAGGTGATTGGGGCCACCGACGCTGGGGGCGCTCATGGCGGCGAGGTCGAGAGTGCCGAAGAGGCCGTAAAGGAGGGACATGCCAAAGAGCATGATGGCGGCGGAGGCGGCGCCGAAGAGGACGTATTTGAGTGCGGCTTCGGCACCGGGGCGATGGTTTTTGCGAAAGCCGGCCAGGACGTAGCTGGGAAGGGAGGCCATTTCGACGGCGAGGAAAATCATCAGGAGGTTGGAGGTGGTGGTCATGAGCAACATGCCGGCGGTGGCGATGAGGAGGAGGGTGAAGAATTCCGGTGCGTCGCCGGCTTGGCCGCGGAGGGTCATGCGGTCGATGGAGTCGACAAACCAGAGGGCCATCACGCCGCCGGTGAAGAGGACGATGAGGAGTTTGGCGAACCAACCGGCGGGGTCGAGGATGAGGAGGCCACCGAAGGCGGAGGCGGATTCCATGGCGAAGGGGCGACAATACAGCAGGGCAATCAGTGCGGCGGTCAGGCCGACAGCGGTGGCGACCGCGACGGCGAGGATGTTTTTCTTGGGGGAGAAAATGGGGATCAACAGGACGACGACTGCCGAAACAATCAGGGCCACTTCGGGGTAGAAGGGGCGGATGTCAGAGTGATTGAGGAGGAGATTGGTGGTCATTAATGGTCTTTGCGTGGTCAAAAGGTCACTGATTCGGATTACGGGCTTTTTCGCACCGCGGACCGCATTTCCGAGTAAGGCTTAGGACGTGCAAAGGTACAGGATATTCACGTGAATGTCATGCGTTGAGTTGGCGACGGTGATGCCCGTAGGGTTGCAAAGCTCCTCGATTGCTTAGAGACTGTGGACGATTATTCGCTGACGCGTGTAAATTTTGATCACAAAACATGAACAAAGTGCTTGATCAATATTGACGATGATCACATAATGTGAACAGGAGCCCCATATGAGGGTGCTTAACTTGCCTCGGATTGATGAGGCGTGCCTGAGACATCCAGATGCGGAAACCGCGTTGCGAAAGTGGTTGACGATTGTTGCGGCAGCAGAATGGCATCGATTGTTGGATATTCGGAATACGTATGCCGCCACGGACACGGTGAAACTGGAGAGCGACCAAACGGTTACGATTTTCGACATTAAGGGAAATACTTACCGGTTGATTACCACGGTGGATTATCGAAGGCAGATTGTGGCGGTGTGGTACTTTTTGACCAATGCCGAATATGACAAAGAAAAATGGAAGACTGCGCTATGAAGACCAAAGCGATTCAGACAGAGCCGGCAGAGGATTATCTGGAGTTGATTTACGAATTTCCTCTTCGGCCGATCAAGACGAAGGCAGAGCATGAGCAGGCGATGGAGCTGTATTCGCGGTATGCGGGGCGTGGTGATCTTTCCGCCGGGCAGAATGATTATTTTGATGCGTTGACGCATTTCATTGAGGAATATGAGCGGCGAACGAGCAAGATGGCACAGTTGAAAATGTCGCCGATCGAAGTGCTCAAGCATTTGATGGAAGAGAACACTATGAGCACAACGGATTTGGGGTATGTGGTGGGATCGCGGGGGTTGGCATCTGAATTACTGAATGAGAAGCGGGGATTTAGTAGAGCGATCGTACAGAAGTTGTCGCAGAAGTTCAGCGTGTCCGCAGAATTGTTCTACAGAGTTGGCGAATAAGGAGCTTATTTATGAACACTGACCCAATGTCCTATGTAATTCGATGAGGTCAGCGCGGAAAACCAGCGGGTGGGTTTACCGTGTTGGCGATTGCTAGCCGTGCTTGATCATCCGCCCACGAGTCGCAGGAGGTTCTCAATCGCCGGGCGCACCGGGTCGAGGATGAACATGGGCAGTACGCCCAGGACGATCGCCATTACGCCGAAAACCGCGAGGATCCATTTTTCGGAAGCGCTCAAGACGGCGAAATGATGGTACTCGGGCTTGGGGGCACCCATGAAAACGCGTTGGAGGGTCCAGAGGAGATAGGCGGCGGTGAAGATGAGGCTGATGGCGGTGAAAATGCCGAATACAATCAGGCTTTTTTGTGCTGCCCCACCGGATAGACGCATAAGTAGCGAGGTGCCGTCGGCCGCGCTGAAGATGCCCATCAGCACCAGGATTTCACCGACGAAGCCGCAGAGACCGGGCAAGCCCATGGAGGCGAAAAATCCGACGGCGGCCCATCCCGCATAGGCGGGCATCTGGGCCCATAAGCCGCCCAGGCGCGAGATGTCGCGATGATGGGCGCGGTCATAGATGATGCCGACGATAAAGAACATCATGGCCGAGGAGATGCCGTGGCCGAGCATTTGGAAAAGTGCGCCGGAGGTGCCCATGGGGGTCATGATGGCGATGCCGAGGACGACGAATCCCATGTGACTTACGGACGAATATGCCACGAGGCGTTTGAAGTCTTTTTGGGCCAGGGCGACAAACGCACCATACAGGATGGAGAAGACGCCAATCAGCGCCATGTACCACCAGAAGTGTGCGGCCTGCTCAGAGAAGAGCGGATAAGTGACCCGCAATAATCCGTACCCGCCCATTTTCAGCAATACGGCGGCAAGAATCATGGAGATGGGCGTGGGCGCTTCGACGTGCGCATCGGGCAGCCATGTGTGCAGGGGCACTGCGGGGACTTTTACAGCGAAGCCAACGACCGTGAGCCAGAAAAATACGCTCGCAACTCCGGCCGCCGCCCCGCCGGTCTTGAAGAGGCCTGAGAGGGCGGGATCTGTGGCGAGTTGCACCAGATCAAAACTGGGCGTGAGGGTGGGGCTGGCATTTCGTGTGTAGTAGTAAATGCCCAGAATCGTGATCAAGAGGCCGATGGAACCCAGAAGGGTGTAGAGGAAAAATTTGATGGCGGCATATTCTTTTCGCGGGCCGCCCCAGATACCGATGAGGAAATACATGGGGAAGAGGGAGATTTCAAAAAAGATGTAAAAGACGAGCAAATCGAGCGAAATGAAGACGCCGATGATGCCGGACAAGAGGAAGAGGAGGAGGGCGAAATAGCCTTGCAGGGATTTGTTGATGCCATAGCTGGCCCAGCAGGCCATCAGGGAGATGAAAGTTGTCAGGAGGATGAGGGGCAGGGAGAGGCCATCGACGCCGACCTTGTAGTGGACGTTGAGCGAGCGAATCCAGAGGAGGTCTTGGACGAACTGGAAGGACGCGCCATAGCCGGAGGCGGACCAGTCAAACCAGTTGGCGGCGAGGAGGGAGAGTACAAATGTGCCGACGCAGAAGGCCATGGCGACGGTGCGGGCCATGCGTGCCTGGGCGTTGGGGATGAGCAGGATGAGAATGCCGCCGAAGGCGGGGAGGAGAAGCATCCATGTCAGGATGGACGAGCGATCAAACACGAAGGACTCCGAAAAACGTGCGGGGCGGCGGACTTGGCGAGGAAGTCGGCCGAGGACCTGATGATGTACTGGTGGAGACGGGACAAGCTAAGGGAAAATGTGGGATTTGTCACGAAGGCGAGAGCCAATCGGGTAACTTCTGGAGGGAGAATGTTGGGAATTGGCTAGTGGAGCGGGCGAGAGGAGGGTTGAGAGGCGGTTTGGGTGGAGGGGGAGGCGGTGGTTTGGGTGGTGGGTTGGGTGGCGGCGGTGAGGAGGGTGTCGAGGGGGTGGAGGGTGACGGGGCCGCGGGCGCCGTCGGCGAGGATGGCTTCGATGGCCATGCGGGCGAGGGTGCGTTTGACGCGGGCGTTTTCGGTTTCGGGAGATTGGAGGAAGGTGCGATATAACTTGAGGCTGGCGTGGAGGATACGTTGCTTGATGAGGCCTTCGGTTTGGGTGGCGGCGAGGGTTTGGAGGGACTCGGCGGCGGTGTAGCAGGCGAGGGGGTCGCGGTCGGCGGCGGCGAGGGTTTGGTGGAGGTCGGCGGCGGGGCTGTGGGGTTTGCGGGTGATGATTTCGGATTGGAGGGTGGGATAGTTCTTGACGTAGCGCGCCCATAAGTAGAGTGACATACAGGCTTTATCGTCGCCTTGGACGGCCAGGGGGTATTGCTTGTCCAGGTACTCCAGCAGGGTGACGGTGCGGTTGACTTCGGCACGGACCTGGGCGATCTCCCGGCGGGTGGTGGGGTCGGCTTTGAGCCAGCCTTCGTGGTAGCCGACAAGTTTTATAACTCCTTGTGCGGACTCGAGTTGGTCGCTTTCGAGGAGGAGCAAAGTGAGCTGCAGATTGGCCCTGGCGGCGAGGGCGGAATAGCGGATGCGCTGGGGTTTGGGGGTGACGGACATGCGAGAGATCTGGTTGGTGAGGGTCCAGAGGGCGGCGACGTGGGCGGGGCTGTTTTGGTCGAGAGTTTGGAGGAGGTTCTGGACGGCGCGGTCGGCGATGGGGAACCCGCCGGTGGTGCGGTAACTGATGGCACCGGCGCGAGTTAGGAGAAGCTTGTGGAGGCCGGGCTGGGTGGTGGAGGTGTGGTTGGCGGCGGCGGTGTCGAGGAGTTTGGAGGCGAATTCGAGCTGGCCGGAGGCGCGTTTTTGGGTGAGGGCATCGGCTTCGGGGCCGAAGAGGGCGCGGTAGGCTTGCCAGTCGGCGGGGGAGTAGAGAGGGGCGAAGCCGGAGGGGGCGATTTGGGGGAGCTTTTGGAGGAGGGTAAGCTCGGGGTAGAGGCCGGTGATCGAGGCTTGAGGGGGT
>JBBRWV010000084.1:0-16679 GCA_038248985.1 Phycisphaerae bacterium | reverse complement strand
GAGGGGGGTGAGGGGGGGGCTAATTGAGGGAGACGCGGGGGTCAATGAAAACATAGGCGATGTCTACGAGGAGGTTGAAGGCGACGATGAGAGAGGTGTAGACGAGGACGGTTCCGAGGACGAGGGGGATGTCGGGGAAGAGGCAGGCACCGACGAAGTGGGTACCGAGGCCGGGGATGGTGAAGAGTTTTTCGACGACAAAGGAGCCGGTGAGGACGGTGGCGGCGGCGGGGCCGAGGAAGGAGACGACGGGGAGTCCGGCGTTGGCGAGGACGTGGCGGGAGATGACGAGGAAGGGCGGGAGGCCTTTGGCGCGGGCGGTGCGGACGAAGTCGGAGTGGAGGACGTCGAGGACGCTGACGCGGGTGAGGCGGGCGATGTAGGCGAGGTAGAAGAGGGCGAGGGTGGTGGCGGGGAGGATGAGTTGAGCGAGAGTGCCCCAACCGCCGGAGGGGAGGAGGGGGAGGATGACGGCACCGAGCATGAGGAGGAGGGAGCCGGTGACGAAGGTGGGGAGGCTGACGCCGAGGAGGGTGAACACGGCGAGGGCGAGGTCGGGAGATCGGCCGCGGTAGATGGCGCCGAGGGTGCCGGCGAGGATGCCGAACCAGAGAGCGAGGAGGAGGGCGAGGGCACCGAGGGCGATGGAGACGGGGAGGGAGTGGGCGATGATTTCGGCGACGGAGAAGTTTTCGTAGGCGATGGAGGGACCGAGGTCGCCTTGAGCGATGCGTTGGAGGTAGAGGAAGTAGGCTTGGGAGATGTCGCGGGTTTTTTCGAGGGTGGTGAGTTGGTCGCGATCGGCCTTGGGGCGGGCGAGGAAGGGGAGGCCGTAGTTTTGGGCGAGGGTGGCGCGGACGGTGTCGGGGACGGATTTTTCGCCGATGAAGGGGTCACCGGGTGCGAGCATGAGGAAAGCGAAGGTGAGGGTGTAGACGGCCCAGATGACGAGGAGGGATTGGAGGATGCGCCATGTGAGGAAGCGAAGCATGGGGGGATTATGGGGTGGGGGTGGGGGGATTGCCAATTCTCGATTGGCGTTTTTGACACGACGAGACGATGGGGGGAACGCGACGAGGATTAATCGCGAAGACACGAAGACACGAAGATTACGAGGGGGGAACGATCCACGAAAGACACGAAACGCACGAAATTGGGTTTTGGTTTTTTGGGGGTGGATGGTTTTTCGGAATGAGGGTGGTCGGGGGGAAGGTTGTCAAAGGATTTTGCCTATCCGCGATTCACGCTTCTTCTGCCCCATCCGGGGCAGCGACTGAATAAACTGATTTTTCCACGGGTTGCGCTGCGCTTCACCCGTGGCTACATTCTGGTGCCCCGCGGGGGCACAATTTGAAGTGGGGGTTGCGGGGTTGGGGGTGGATTGCGATGAGGCGGGGGATTCGTGCGTTTTTTTTTGAGGGAGGAGGCATGGTGGGAGGACGTGTAGGCCGCAGATTGCAATCCCTGGGCTTGGGAGGGGTGGCGGGGGCGCGTTGGTGGGTTGGTGGGGGTTCGGTTACAGGAGATTGAGGAGTTGGGTGAGGGTGTCGGCGGGTGAGACTTGGGGTTCGGGGGGGTTGGTGGCGAGGTGGCGGCGGGCGAGAGTGAGAGGGAGCCAGGAGTGGTTGTCGAGTTGGCGGAAGGCGAGGGAGACTTGGGCGCCGAGGGGGAGTTGGCGGATGCGGTCGGCGGTGGGATGGTCGCAGAATTTTGCGGGTGAGGTGACGGCGTATTCGCGACAGGCGAGGGGACGGTTGGGGTGGATGCTGCAGGATTTTTGGTGGAGGAGGGGGCAGGGGATTTGGGCGTGGAAGTAGTCGATGTCGAGTTGCTGCTGCTGGCGGGTGGTGAGTTTGGCGCGCGTGTCGAGACGGGTGAGGAGGCCGGCGCGGTGGAGTTTGGATTCGGCTTCTTCGAATTTTTGGTAGATGCGGGCGCGGGCGGGGGCGTGGAGGTTGTCGATGGTGGCGGCGAGGTGGAAGGCTTCGGATTCGGAGATGGGGACCATTTGGCGGCAGCAGGCGTCGCAGCCTTTGCGGCAGGAGATGGTTTGGGCAACGGCTGTGGCTTGTTGTTCGGCGATGGTGACGATGGTGTTGGTGAGGTTGTGGAGGATGGGGAGGATGGCGCGGCGCGGGCCTGGCGCGCCTGGGACGGGGAGGGCGGCTTCGATTTCGATGCCGGAGACGGTGAGTTTGATTAAAAGGTTTGGCATGGACGGGATAAAATAGCCACAAAAGACACGAAAGGCACGAAAGTTGGAATGTTTTTTTGCAGGGTCACGCGAGGGGTGGCTGGTTTTTGGGGGTTGTGGATGCCTTTGCGGGCCATCAAGTTCGGGCAGGCGGTGACCGATGGTTTGTATATCCGCCATGTGGCGCATATACTTACGCCATATGGCTGATAAAGGAGTTGCGATGCCTACGACGGAAATGCAGGTAGTACGGTTCAAGGCCCGAGCAACGAAACGGAAGGCACGCGCCACCACGTTGGGAATTGACGTCGGGGATTCGATGGCGGTTGTGCGATTGGTTCGCGCGGGTTTTTCGTACAAGCGACTGGTTTTCTTTCAACGAGCGACGGGATTGCCGTGGTCGGAAATTTCCCGATTTGCCGCCATTCCGAGTCGGACGTTGACGCGGCGTCAGAGCGAGGGGAGGCTGCAGCCGGACGAATCCGACCGGGTGTTGCGGGCGTCGAGGCTTTTTGACAGGGCGAGCGAGCTTTTCGAAGGGGACAGGGAGGCGGCGAGAAAATGGCTAAGGAGCCCGCAGGCCGGGCTGGGAGGGGAAACACCGATGGATTTTGCATCGACGGAAGTGGGGGCTCACGAGGTAGAGCGTTTGCTGGGCCGGTTGGAGCATGGAGTTTTCGCATGAAAACTCGGGCGTGGCGGATTACGAAGTCCAAACATGCGGCGAGCGCGTTTACGGGAATTGGCGCCAAGGTTTTCGGGGGGCGATGGAACAGCCCCGGAGTTGCGGCGGTGTATACGGCGGGCAGCGCTTCACTGGCGATTCTGGAAATGCTGGTGCATCTGGAAGCTCAAGATTTGCTTCGGCGGTACGTGATTTTTGAAGTTAATTTTGATGATCGGCTCGTCAGGATGATCCATGCGGCCGAGTTGCCCAAGAACTGGCACAGGTCTCCTGCCTCGGCGGCCGTGCAAGCGGTGGGCGATGAATGGGTGGCAGATGGAACATCGGCGGTCTTGCGTTTGCCCAGCACAATCGTGCCGAATGAGTGGAACTATCTTTTGAATCCAGCGCATCGGGATTTTGCGAAGATCACGATCGGACCGAAGCAGGGGATCAAGTTCGATCCACGATTGCTGAAGGCGTTCCGTTCTTGAGGGAAGTCATGGATTAAGTTAAATAGTTAAATGATTAAATAGTTAAGTGGGACTTCGAGAGTGGGTTCGGGATGGGAGCGATCGTGCGTTGGGTGCTTTGACGGACGCCCCGGCTGGAGAGCCAAACATATCTACACAAGGCAGGATGCGGCGAGAAATAGCGGGATTGAAGGTGTTTTGGCGGGCGTGTGCGGGGTGGGGATTGAACTTGTGCCGGGCCTTCGGCCCTCCGCATGTTGAGGGGTGGAGGACGGCGGGCTTCCGCCCGCCGCTACTGCCTGCCGCGGCTTCGCCGCTCCGGGGTTAGTCTCGATGGGGCGGCCGACATAATTACTGCCTGCCGCGGCTTCGCCGCTCCGGGGTGCGGGGGCTAAACGGGTGCGGCGGGGGTTAGACTTTTAGTTGGACTTTTTGTTCGAGTTTGCCGGTGTAGCGTTGGCGGATGGGTTCGACGACGGACTTGATGAATTCGTCGACTTGTTCGCGGGAGCGGCCGACGTAGAGGAGGGGGTCCATGACTTGGGAGACGTCGATTTTTTTGAAGGCGTCATCTTTTTTCAGGCGTTCGACGAGGTCGTTGGGCTTGCCTTCCTGCTTGACGACTTTGGCGGATTCCTGGGCGAGGCGGCGGATGCGTTCGTGCAAATCCTGGCGGTCGCCACCGGCTTTGACGGCGGCCATGAGGACGTTTTCGGTGAGCATGAAGGGGAGTTCAGCTTCGAGGCGTTGTTCGATGACGGCGGTGTTGACGACGAGGCCGCGGGAGACGTGGATGAGGATGTCGAGGATGGCGTCGGCGGCGAGGAAGGCTTCGGGGATGGTGATGCGTTTGTTGGAGGAATCATCGAGGGTGCGTTCGAACATTTGTTCAGCGGCGGTTTGGAGGGGGTTGCCGATGAGGTTCATGAGGAAGCGAGCGAGGCCGGTGACGCGTTCGGTGAGGATGGGGTTGCGTTTGTAGGCCATGGCGGAGGAGCCGACTTGTTCTTGTTCGAAGGGTTCGTCGATTTCTTTGAAGGCGGAGAGGAGGCGGATGTCCTGGGCCATTTTGTGGGCGGCGGCGCCCATGGCGGCGAGTGAGGCGAGGACCTGGACGTCGACGACGCGGGAGTAGGTTTGGCCGGAGACGGGGTGGACGCGTTGGAAGCCGAGGCGTTCGGCGACGGCGTATTCGAGTTTGCGGACGCGTTCGTGGTCGCCTTCGAAGAGTTCGAGGAAGGAGGCCTGGGTGCCGGTGGTGCCTTTGATGCCGCGGAGCATGAGGGTGGAGCGACGGAGTTCGAGATCGGCGAGGCAGAGGACGAAGTCGTAGGTCCAGAGGACGGCGCGTTTACCGACGGTGGTGGGTTGAGCGGGTTGGAGGTGGGTGTAGGCGAGGCAGGGGGTGTCGCGGTAGTTGGCGGCGAATTTGCCGAGGGCGTCGATGACGTTGGCGAGTTTGCGGGCGATGATTTCGAGGGCGTCGCGCATGAGGAGGACGTCGGTGTTGTCGACGATGTCCATGGAGGTGGCGCCGAGGTGGATGATGGGTTTGGCCTTGGGTGCGACCTTGGCGAAGGTGTGAAGGTGGGCCATGAGGTCGTGGCGGACGCGTGCTTCCTGGCGTGCGGCTTCTTCGAAGTCGATGTCATCGAGGTGGGCTCGCATTTCGTTGAGGGCGTCGTCGGTGATGGGGAGGCCGAGGGATTGTTCGGCTTCAGCGAGGGCAAGCCAGATGCGGCGCCAGGTGGAGTGTTTTTTTTGGGGGGAGAAGATGGCGATCATTTCCGGGGAGGCGTTGCGGGCGACGAGGGGGGACTCGTAGACGGCGTAATCGGAGGATTTGGGGGAGGAGGAGGTATCGGACATGGTTCACCCTGCAAGTACTGAAAGACACTTTGTGGAGCATCATATTAACAGAAGGTTGGAGATATCGCGACGGATGCGGACGTGCGAAGAGGGCGGAAATCGTGTTTGTGGGAAACAAATGGGGAGGCGGGGAGTTATATCTGATGAAGTATCTGTTGATTCACCTGCCCCTGAGACGATACCATTAACGGATACGAGAGCCCGACGTGTCGTCACCGTGAGAGCGGGGGGCGCGAATCGAAAGGAAAAGGTCATGGTTACTGTAACTGTTATGCCTACGCTGGCCGTTTTTGGTCTGGGCATGCCGGAATTGATATTGATTGGGATATTGGGGATTTTGCTATTTGGGCGGCGGTTGCCGGAGATCGGCAAGAATTTGGGGAAGACGATTGTGGAGTTTAAGAAGGGGCTGAACACGACGACGGAAGAGATCAGCAAGGCGGTGAATGAGGGGGATGGGGCGAGCGATAAAACGGTGCTGAAGGCGGGGCCGGCACCGCGATCGACGAAGCAGATTGCTTCGACGAATGATGAGCCGTGAGTTGCGGCGAAAAACGAATTTGAGAATTTGAGGAAGGCACGATTTATGTGCCTTCTTTTTTTTGGCGTGGGGCGGTCAGACGTTTTCGTAGGTGGGGTGGATGTCGACGATGTGTTCGGGGTTGGTGACGGGGACGATGATGGAGAAGGCGGCGCCTTTGGCGGGGGCGGAGTGGAGTTCGATGCGGGCGCCGAGCATGTTGGCGAGTTCGCGGGAGATGGCGAGGCCGAGACCGGTGCCGGCGTGCTGACGGGTGACGGAGCCGTCGATCTGGCGGAATTTTTCGAAGATGACGCGTTGGTCTGGGAGGGCGATGCCGGGGCCGGAGTCGATGATGGAGACGCGGATGGCGGTTTTGAGAGCGGCTTCGATCATGGGAGCGCCGACGACGACGCCGGCGTCATCGGAGTCTTTTTGGGGGGCTGTTTCGTTGAATTCTTTGCGTGCGGCGATGACGACTTTGCCGTCGGTGGGGGTGAACTTGATGGCGTTGGAGAGGAAGTTGTAGAGAATTTGCTGGAAGCGACCGGGGTCGGTGTTGATGAGGGGCATGTCGGCGGCGAGGTCGAGTCCGAGTTCGATATTTTTCTTGGCGGCGAGGGGGCGCATGAAATTGGCCATGGCTTCGCAGACGTCGGCGACGTTGACGTTTTCCTGACGGAGGACGACTTTTCCGGCTTCGATTTTGGCGAGGTCAAGAAGGTCGTTGATGAGGTCGAGGAGTTGCTTGGCGCTGGCGCGGATATTTTCGATGTAGCGTTGCTGCTTGGGTTCCTTGACGGTTTCGACCATGAGGTCGGCGAAGCCGATGATGGCGTTGAGAGGGGTGCGGAGTTCGTGGGTGACGTTGGTGAGGAATTCGGATTTGAGGCGGTTGGCTTCATAGAGGTCGACGTTGGATTGGGCGAGTTCGCCGACGCGGGTGTCGAGGGAGCGGTTGGAGGATTCGAGCTGGTCTTGGGAGCCTTTGAGGGTGGCGAGCATCTGGTTGAAGGTTTCGGAGAGCTGCTGGAATTCATCGCCGGTGCTGATGGCGGAGCGGATGTTGAGATCGCCCTGGGCGACTTTTTCGGCGGTGGATTTGAGGACGCGGACGGGCTGGAGAATGAGGCGGGTGACGATGAGGTAGAAGACGATGATGGCGAGTGTGCCGCCGAGCATACCGGAGACGACGATGACGATGCGGTTCAGGAGGAGTTGGTTTTCATCGGTTTGATAAGGGACGTCGACGCGGATGACGCCGGCGATGGGCCAGGTGGCGGTGGGCGGGAGGGCGTCGGTGAGGATGGGGCGAACGGTGGAAGCGGGAGCGGAGGTGGTTGATGCGGGGGCGGAGGTGGTGGTGGCGGCGGGCGCGGAGGTGGTGGCGGGGATGGGTGCGGGGGGGATGCGGGGTTGGCGGGCCCAAGTGGCGTATTCGCCGTGGCATTTGAGGCAGCTTTCTTCGAGGCGGACGACGGCGGCGTAGCGGTAGACGCGGTGGCCATCGGGGAGGGTGGCGACGCGGCCGGTTTCTCGTTCCTGTGGTTTGGCGCGGAACATGCGGAGGGATTGCTGGGCGAAGGGGTCTTCGGCGGCGAGGGAGGGAGGGAAGTCGAGGTTGCGGCCGGGGGTTTTGAAGAGGCGTGGGCGGGGGTAGTCGCCGTCGATGAGGGTGGTGTCATTCCAGGCGGGATCGAAGGAGGGCGGGGAGGATTGGGTGGTGGTACTGGTTGAGGATTGGGTGGTGATGTTGGCGGCGGATGCGGCGGGACCGCCGGTGTGGAGTTGGCGGAAGAGCATATCTGCGGCGAAGCGGGCGGCCTTGACGTTGGGTTGTCCGGCAAGTTGTTCCATGCGTTGCCAAGGGACGGCGAGGGCACCGGCGATGATGACGAGGACGGCGAGGCCAAAGAGCAACTGGCACTTGGCGGCCAGCGAAATGGAGATGCTCTTTTTTTTGGCCATGAGTCAGGTCGTTTCGAAATACGCGCGGAGGCCGAGGCGTGGTCAGGGAGTTGCGGGAGGAGGTCAATCGTTTTTGGGGGCGTGTTCAGTGAGGTGTTGGTGCAACTGCATGCGCAGCGTGGACATGTAGCCGAGGATGGCGCCGGGGACGCCGAGGGCGATGTAGTCGATGGGGAGGGCGCGGGGGATTTCGGTGTTGATGGTGCCGGGGTAGCTGGTTTTGGTGCTGGCGAGGAGGTAGCCGACGCCGGCGGTGAGTGGGATGGCGAGCCAGAAGGGCCAGGTGTCGGCTTTGACGAAATACATGCGGGTGGCGAAGGCGGCGAGGCCGAAGGAGGCGAAGATGGCGAAGAGGACCTGACCTTTGGTCTGGCTCTGCATGAAAATTTTGAGGAGCAGGAAAGCGCCGGCGCTGGTGAGGATGAGAGCGCCGAGGTTGTCGATGATTCGGGCGGTGGGGACTTTGGTGGGCGGGGCGATCTGCGGGAGGCGGCCGCCGAACAGGCCGAGGGCGTCGAGGGGGAGGCCCATGCGTTCGATCCAGCGGGTGTTGCGAAAGAGTTTTTTGTAGAGGAGGTGGGTGACGAGTTCAGCGAGGAGGACGATGAGGCCCCACTGGATACATTCAATGGCGAGTTTTTGGAACATCTGGGGCAGGAGGCCGGAGCGTTCGCCTTCTTGAATGATCATGGTGACGGTGCCGCCGCGGATGGCGAGGGCACCCATGCCGAGGAGGGCGCAGTACATGGCGGCGTGGGGGGAATCGGGATGGCAGAGGAACATGGCGGCAAAGATGGCGACGACGAGGAGTCCGGCGAGGCCGAGGGCTTGGAGGAGGCCGCCGGAGTGGGTCCAGAGGAGGAGGCTGACGCCGGAGGTTTCGGCGGGCGGCGCGGCGAGGATCCATCCGAGGGTGTAGAAGAGGGTGGCGGAGACGGCGATGGCGACGGAGTAGCGGGCGCGCCTTAGGACGACGCCCCAGAAGCCTTCGGCGGACGGGGTGAAGTCGGCCAGTTGGGGGGCGGCCAGGGCGGGTAGTGCATTGCTCACGTTTGGGGCTCCAGAATCCATTCTTGACTGAGGGTGCATCATAAGGGGAGAGGGCGGGGCGATAAACCATTCTTGGGGGCGAGGGATTTGGGCGCGGGGCGGCCTTTGTCTTTCCGGTCGACTCATGCCATAATCATGCATCGAACAAACGGAGACAGTCATGATCATCGCCAAAGTGGTAGGCACGGTAGTGGCCACCATCAAAGACCCGGGCTTCTCAGGCAAGAAACTTGTGGTGGTTCACGCGCATGTGATTAAGGAGGGGCAATTGGTGCCGGGCAACACGATGCTGGTGGCCAATGATGATTTGGGGGCGGGCGAAGGGGATTTTGTGGCGGTGTCGCAGGGGTCATCGGCGCGGATGACGCCGAGCATGAAGGCGACGGCGACGGATGCGGTGGTAGTGGCGTTGATTGATCGGATCGATGCGAATGGGCAGGTGGTTTTTAAGAAAGAGTGAGGAAGGTTCAAGATTCAAGGTTCAAGTTTCAAGTGATGCAAGGGGGACTTTAGGGTGGTAACTGCCGACTGACGAGAATGATTTTATGTGGACTGGAATTGTTAAAGGGCACGTGACGGCGACGATGAAGCATGCGTCGTTGAAGACGGCGAAGATGCTGATCGTGCAGCCGTTGAACCCGGTGACGCAGCAACCGGAGGGGCTGGCGCAGATTGCGGTGGACCGGATGGGCGCGGGACGCGGGCAAAAGGTTTTGATTTCGGGGGATGGCGCGGGGACGACGGCGATACTGGGGGCGGATCGAACGTGTCCGATCCGGTTGGCGGTGGTGGCGATATTGAAGGATGACGATATCCACGTCACAGAGGCTGTGGCAGTTTAAGGAAGTTTGAGGCGGTTGGAATTTCAACGAACGGTGATTTATGTTTTTGGCAAGAGTGATAGGCAACGTCGAGGCGCGTATTCGCTTGCCGGGGTTTGAGGCGCGTACGTTTTTACTTTTGCAGCCGATAGATTTTGAACAGAAGCCGATACGGTGGGCGACGATTGCGTTGGATTGCACGCCCGGCGGCGGAGCGGGGGTGGGTACGATCGTGGCGTATGTGGAGGGGCGGGAGGCGGCGAATCCGTTTAATCCGGCGATACCGGTGGATGCGTGCGTGACGGCGATTGTGGATGCCTGGGAGTATGATGCTTCGGCGTGAGGTGTAAATGCCCACGGTGAGAGACCATGCCCAGTGATTGCAATCCCTGGGCTTACGTAGTGGTGAATAGGGCGATATGATTTCTGCATGCGACACCCTTGGAACAACTGGTATCACTGCACAGGATCGACCTATGGGACATGGTTAAGGGGTGATTCCCGAGGATGGCGAGCGCGCCACCATCGTGAGCATGTAGACGGGGACTACAAGCATCCACCGCCAGCGGGAATTTACAATCGGCTGCATCGTTACAGTCGGTACATTATGAAACGCGATGCGGTAGTGCTTAATGTCACACAGCGCAGCGTGGCTGCGGCAAAGATGATTGAAGCGTTGCACTTTCACAATGTTCAGGTTGTCGATTTATGCGTGGCGCACACGCATTTTCATGTGTTATGCAGGTTTGAGGCCGTAAGCCCAGGGATTGCAATCCCTGGGCTTGGGATTAATCCGCGTGCCACCACCAACCGAGAGCCGCGGCACTTGATGGGGATTGCCAAGAAGGAATCGGCAAGGGCCTTGTCGAAACTAGGATTGGCTCGAGTTGGCGGCATCTGGGCCGTGCGGTGCAAATGCAAGCCGGTAAGGAATCGGCAGCATCAGGTCCGGACCGCGAAATACATTCAGGCCCATAAGAAGTATGGTGCCGTTGTTTATTCACTGGATTTGCGAAAGTGGGACTAGGCCCAGGGATTGCAATCTGGGCTTGGAAATGAAAGCTTTCGCGCATTGCACGATTTCGCGCGCGCGGGGTTGGGGGTTATCGTTAGGTGATACGAACAACGAGGAAATGCGTGGCGGATGATTGGGGATATCTGCTGATTCAAAGTTCTTAGCGCGGCGATCACCGGTCTTTTGAGGAACTGGTGCGCGGTACGTCGCGGCTGGTGTATGCCCATCTGGTGATGATGGTGCGGAACCGGCAGCGGCGGAGGATTTGACGCAGGAGACGTACATTGCGGCGTGGAAGGGGTTGCAGGCGAAGGATTCGCTGCTGCGGCCGCGGATTGAACTGACGCTGACGAGCAAGCTGGCGATGATCTCGTACGAGCAACGCAGGGGCACAACGATGCGGGCGGCGCTGGCGAATGCGGCGGCGGGCTTGAGTTGGTCGATGTATTGGATCATCACGGGCGTTTTGTTTGTCGGGCCGTGGCTGCTGATGGGGTGGATCTGATGGAAGATTTTGCGGCGGAAGAAGCCGGTAACGCCGGGGGGCGTAAGGCAGCGGGCGATCACAAGAGAAAAGAGGATGGAAATGAATCCGTCCTCTTTTTGTTTTTGCAGGGGTGGTTGGCGCGGGGAGAAAGCGGCTATTTCAGCTCGACGGACCAGTAGGCGTGATCGAGGAAGTGCTTCCAGGAGGCGTATTTGTCGGAGCCGAGGCGCACGTTGATGACGGGGTTGCGCTTGGGTTTGACGGGAAGCTTCATGAGCTTCATGTGGGCTTGATAGGGCGTGCGGCCGCCTTTTTTCGCGTTGCAGTAGACGCAGGAGCAGACGAGGTTGTCCCAGGTGGTTTTGCCGCCCTGGGAGCGGGGGACGACGTGGTCGAGGGAGAGTTCGGTGCTGGGGAATTTTTTGCCGCAGTATTGGCAGAGGGAGTGATCGCGGGCGTAGATGTTGCGGCGGTTGAGTTTGACGTCCTGGCGGGGCAGGCGGTCGTAACCGAGCAGGCGAATAATCCGCGGGACGGCGATGTCGTAGCGGACGGTGCGGACGAAGTCGTGATCGTCGCGTTCGAATTGGGAGCGGAGTTGGGAGAGTTCGATCCAACTGACCATGTCATAGGACATGTAGCCGACGTCTTCGACGGAGATGACTTCGGCGAGGTTTTTCATCATGAGGTTGAAGGCGCGGCGGGCGGAGACGACACGGATGGCCATGTACAGGCGGTTGAGCACCAGCACGTTGGAATTGAGACCCGAGATAGGAATCACTGCATCCACAGAAAATCCTTGCTAGGAACCTATGCAGAGTAGTCATGATAAACATGCAAGTCAATATGTTGTGGAACCAGGCGCTCCGCAATCATGAGGATTTAGCGCTGCATCAATGAATGGATTGTGAGGGGCATCACGAGTAAAATTGGCGATCTTCGAGTCATGCCACCGCCGGTGTTTTCCATCGGCTTCAACTCCTACAGGATATACCGCACAATGCCTTATACGCCACCCGCACCGCTCGACACGCCTGCGACCACCGAGGGAAATGCGCGCCAGGGCGCGCGGGGGACGGAGCCGAGATCGGAGCCGCCGAAGTGGATGTTGGAGCGGGTGTTTGAGCGGTTGGCGGTGGGGCCGACGGCGGTGGGGAGCATGTTGGATCGCGGGGCCAAACTGCCGGTGATCGGGTTGATCATCCGTTTTTTCTCCACCATTGTTTTGGGGCTGCTCTGGCTTTTGCTGGTGGCGGTGTATGTGGCGGTGGGGTCGGGGCTGGCGAATGTGCGGGCGTATTTTGAAATGACGGACATGGAGTTTTTCAATGCGTGGCCGATGGTGGTGCTGCTGATTCTTCTGGCGACGACGCTGACGGTGGTGACTCTGCGGCGGATTCGGCTCAGCATTTTCAAGGCGGGGGTGTGGACTGTTCACGTTGGGATTCTCACGCTTATCACCGGATGCTTCATTTACTTTTCACAGAAGTACGAGGGGCTGGTGCGTATCCAGCTTCACGAATCGGTGACGCATTATTACGATTCGACCGAGCGGGCGCTGTATGCGTATCGCATGGATGATGCGGGCAAGCCGATCGACAAAGATCACGCGATGACGCGGCTGCCGAAGTTGCCGATTTACTTTGAGCACATTCCGGAGAACAACACGGCGCTTAATCGTGATGTGCCGGTGGCGCTGCTGCCGAGAGCGCAGGTGCGAATTCTGGGATACTATCCTGCGGCGGAGCTGCGGGAAGGGTGGACGATTGCCCCGGCGGGCGTGGGGACGGCGACGGAAGGTGTTGGTGCGGCGAATCCGGCTATTCGCGTGGGGTTGACGATGGCGGGGGAGGAAGGCGGGCAGATGCTACTGGCCAACTCGCCGAAGGGGCGCACGCTGGATCAGGACAAGGCCCCGTTTGGCATCGAGTATCTGCGCAATCCGTCGGCGGAAAGGCTGGCCGACATTGCGCGGGAGGTGCCGGGGCCGGTGGCGATCACGGTGCGCGTGCCGGGTCTGGGCATCGAGAAGACGTTCGCGGCAGAGACGAATAAGCGGGTGGTTATTGAAGGAACGCCTTACACGTTGACGCCGAAGGATCAGATGGCATTGCCGCTGGTCTCGAAGGGATACGAGGGGGCGTTCAGCAATGCATTGTCGATTGATGTGGCGCGTGCGGGGCCTGCGACGCAGGCGAAGGCTGGCGGAGCGACTGCGGCAACGCAACCTGCGGCACTGAAGTTTACACGTATGGCGATGTTTCGGTATCCGGAGTTGTCGCCCGATTTCGTCAACGAGAATGGCCAGCAGAAGCGTATTCAGGCGCGGGTCGATCATGACCTTGAGATTGTATTTCATGATGCGCAGCGTGATCAATTTTGGTTTGTCCAGACCGGATCAGATGATAAGCCGACGTTTGAGCTTATTCATCGGCTGCGGGGCGGCAAGGTCGAACGGAGGGGGGTCGAGGCGGGTAAGCCGCTGCAGGTGCAAGTTGGGCCGGTACCGCTGCGTTTGGGCCTGCAGCAGTACACGCCAAACGCGGTGCTTTCGTCGGTGGCGGAGATTATTCCGACCAATCGCCGGCAGCAGACTTCGACCGTGGATGCGATCATTCAGACCTCGCTCATTCGGCTGCAGGTGACGCAGGGTGATTGGTCGCGGTCGGATATTTATGTGCCGTTCGTGCAGTTTGCCAGCACAGCCCCCCCACCGTTTGGCCGGGTGCCGACGACGGTGGATATTCCTGGGGTGGGCAGAATTGGATTTGTTTTTTCCACGACGCGGCGTGACCTGCCCAGCGTGCTCAAGCTGACGGATTTTCAAGCGATCAAATATCCGGGCGCGGTGCAGAATTACGCGGATTATGTCTCCACGCTGGAAGTCACGGACAAGCGCACCGGCGAAATCGAGCAGATAGTCGCGCGGCTCAATAATCCGGCGGCGAATCATGGGCTCTACTACTTCCAGGCGGCGTGGGATGGAGATCAACTTCCCGGCGTGCGCTTTACGGTGCTGGGCGTAGGCAACCGGCCGGGGATTACCACGATGACCGTCGGGTCCATCCTTATCATCATCGGGATTGCGTACGCGTTTTATGTCAAACCCATACTGCTGCGACTGAAGAAAGAACAGGTTGCGGCATGGGCGAAAATTTAGCGGCCCGCCGACCGTACCGTTTGCCGAGTTCTTTGACCCCTCCCGCGCCACGAAAGGGAATACCCGCATGTTGACCTTGAGCCAAAAAACATCCGTCAGTTCACGATCCCGCGTGCTGGCGGCATTTCTCATCGGGCTGGTGGCGCTGTTGGCGCAGGCGCGTGCGGCGTCCATGGATCAGGCCAAGCCGGATGAGCATTCCTCCGTGCCCCACACGCATGAGCCGAAAACGGACGGCGACCCGCGGGAAGAATTCTTTCTGCAGCAAGATCGCCGGGCATTTCATGCGGGAGTGCAACTCGACGAACTGCGGCTGCTGGCGGTGCAACATCGCGATCAAGTGAAGATTCTTGATAGCTGGGCCCGCCAGTCGCTGTCCAAGATCCGCAACCGGCAATCCATCGACGGAGACGATCCTCTTTACACGGCGTTGGACATGACGTTTCGTCCGGAGGCGTGGTTCAAGCGCGACATCATATACATACAGGCCGTTCCGATTCGGCATCAACTGGCGGCGTTGATTGGCAAGAATGAACCCAAGGCTGCCGAGGCGATACTCAAGACGGGCCTGGTGAGTCCGCGGTTTCTGATGCGCGAGGAGATCAGCGGGCACCTGCAGCGAATGGCTATGGACACACGGATTGCCCCATCGGTCAACAAGGTTTTTGTTTCTTTCGACGCCTTTCAGAGCCTACCCGCGTCGCTGAACCTGCTTCCTCCACCCGCCAACGAGCACAGCACGCCGTGGCGGCATCCGGTGGATCTGCGCGGCAAGACCATGAAAGATCCCGAAGCGATCAAGAGCCTCAACATCGATACGGCGAAGGTTGCGGGATACACCGACGAACAAGCCCTGCGCATTTACATTGCCACGCAGGAATTGGCGGAAGGATGGCAGGGGAATGACGTGGCGCTGGCCAACAAGGGGATTGCGGGATTTGTGGAAGCCCTTCCACTGGTCAACCCGGCCGAGTACCCCGGCCCGGTCAAACGAGAAGTGGAATTGTATTACAACAAAACCTTTTATGGCACGGTGCTGAACGTCTTCCTCTACCTTTTCGCCATGACGCTTTTCCTTCTAACGGCGATCGGTATTTCGCAGAGACTGTGGTACATCGCGATGCCGGTCTTCACTCTGGCGGTCATTGTGCATCTAGCGGCGATGGGGATTCGCTGGTGGCTGGCCGGGCGCATTCCGATTCAGAATCAGTTTGAATCGGTATTGGGCGCCGCGGCGGCGGGATGTGTGATTGGCTGGGGACTGGAGATGTGGAAACACAAGGGCTTTTTTGGCCTGGCGTTTTCATTTGTGGGGTTTCTAGCGATGACCGCGTGTTTCGCCTCGCCCTATGTTTTTGGCCATGATTTGGGCGGGCCGATTGGGAAAGTCGCGGGAATTTTGTCGGACTTCTGGCTGTATGTTCATGTGAACATTGTGATTGCCTCGTACGCGTTGATTGGCGCGAGCTTCCTGCTGGGTGCGGTGTATCTGGGCACGCGCATCTGGCACTGGATCAACCCCGTGGAAGAGGGGGCGCTGGCCAATGGCGGCGCATACCGCGGCGCGGAGCCTGCCGCGGCACCAGCCAGCGGGATACTCACGCAGCGGCGGTCGCTGCGTGAGTCGCTGGATGGCGCCAACATGGTGATTCTGCAGATGGCGTTCTGGTTTTTGGGCATCGGCATCATTTGCGGGGCGGTCTGGGCGGATCACTCGTGGGGCCGTCCGTGGGGCTGGGATCCGAAAGAGACCTTTGCCCTGGTGACGTGGATTGTGTACCTGATCATCGTGCATATCCGGTTTGTGACAGGCGAGCGCGCGACGGTGACGGCGATTCTCTCGGTGGTGGGGTTTGCCGTGATGTTGTTTAACTGGATAGGCGTGAACTTTTTCCTGGCGGGTTTGCACAGCTACGCATGATGGAGCGCACAGGATTTATTCGCCCCGCCGTCGCACGCGAAATACAATTGGCTTCAACTATCGAACCTGCATTTACGCAAGAAAGACTTACTCATGGCCGCCACTGAAACAGAAATTCTCAATGCCCTGCGCAACGTGCGCGATCCGGACGTGTACAAGGATCTGGTGACGCTCAATCAGATCAAGAACATCAAGATATGTGAAGGCAATGTGGCGGTGGACATCAGCACGCCGTCGCCGCTGAAGGATCGAATTCGCGCGGAGGTGGTCGCGACGTTGCGGGCGCTCAAAGGCGTGGATGAAGTCTTTGTGAACTTTTCGACTTCGCTGGGGACTGCGCCGGCGGCAGGCGCGGGCGAGCAGCCCAAGCACGCGCATCCGGCAGCGCAAGGCAAGGCGCCGCAAGGGCCGCGCGGCATTCCCGGCGTCAAGCACATCCTGGCCGTGGGCGCGGGCAAGGGAGGCGTGGGCAAATCGACGCTGGCGATCAATATCGCGATCGGCCTGGCGCTGACGGGCAAGAAAGTCGGCCTGCTG
>JBBRWV010000083.1:0-16949 GCA_038248985.1 Phycisphaerae bacterium | reverse complement strand
CCATCGCCGCCCTGGAGGGCACCAATAACAAGATCAAGACTATGCAACGCCAAGCCTATGGCTTCCGTGATCAGGAGTTCTTCAAACTAAAAATCTACGCCCTCCATGAAACTACCTACGCTTTAACCGGATGAACCTTAATTGAGATTCAGGTACGCACTTTTCTCCAGGATAAGTGGGCTCAACTTTCGGAAAAAATATCTGACGTAATTGACTCCGAGATCAAGTACGGGGGCGGCCCTGAAAATTGGCGTGAACTCTTGGAAAAATACCGCGAATCGGTGACTTCGGTCGAAAAACATGACCATGAAAACTATATCAAGGATATCTCGGGCATAAGAGAAAAAGCCGCTGTACAAAGTAAAAGAAAGAGCGACCTTGAGGCCGCGCTCTCCTATAATCAGACCGACGCAAATACTTCTAACCAAACGCAGCAAGAGCTTGACGCGTGTACTTCCGATTTGGAAATGCTGAAATTGAATATAGAGTTGTTTGAATTGGTCGAACGCCTTCGGGATACACTTATCAAGAAAATGGACGCGGACATGGCACGATTGGACCATCTAAAGGAGCAAGACCAATGATCTTTCTCATGGAATACAAACGCAGCGAAGGGCGCATCGTCAGCCTTCGCAACTTTGATGATTCACAACGCCGTCATGTTGAAAATGTACGACTTGAACGCGAGCTTGATTTAAATCAAAAGGGTATTGATCACGAGCTGGTTTTGCTGGACGCAGCGGATGAAGACGCCCTGCGTCGAACGCATAGCCGCTATTTTATGGATCTTCGCGAGCTTCTAAAATCTGTGGGAAGTACCTGAACGTTTTGTAATGGTCGCACAGAATTCGCCGGGCTTTACCTTATATGAAGAGGGGCTTTAAACTCGTCATCCTAATCCTGCACCAGCAAATGCTCACTCGGAATCACCCTAAACACTTCCTCCGTACTCGTAATCCCCTGCGCCACCTTCAGCAACGCCGCATGACGGAACTCCAGCATCTTCTCATGCGCCGCCCGGTTCCGAATCTCCCGCACCGTCGCCCCGTCGGCAATCAAATTGCGTATCGCCTTGTTCACCGGCAGCACCTCGAACACCCCCGTCCGCTGCCCATACCCCGACATGAAGCACGCCTCGCAACCCACCGGCGCATACAGCTTCTTCCCTTCGTCCGGACCGTGCAGATTCGTCACCTCGTCAAACGTGTGCGGCGCATCCGTCAAATCAAACGAAGTCTTGCACGTCTCACACAACGTCCGCACCAATCGCTGCGCCACGATCCCCCGCAACGCCGTCGCCAGAAAATGCGCATGCGTCCCCAAGGCCCGCATCGATTGCACCGCCCCCACCGCCGAAGTCGCATGAATCGTCGCCAGCACCAAATGTCCCGAATTCGCCGCGCGTATCGAAATATCCGCCGTCTCATGATCCCGAATCTCCCCAATCATGATCACATCCGGCGATTGCCGAATCACCGCCCGCAGCAAATCGGAAAACGACAGCCCGATCGTCGGATTCACCTGCGATTGCCGCAGCCCCTGCACCGTATATTCAATCGGATCTTCGATCGTGTTAATCTTGCGCCGCCCATCATTGAGTTCCTTTAGGCACGAATACAGCGTCGCCGATTTCCCCGAACCCGTCGGCCCCGTAAACAGCAACAACCCGCCCGGCGCACTGATCATCGCACTCAACGCATTGCGCTGCGGCCGCGTCAAACCCAGGTTGTCGATCGTAAACGTCTTGGCTTCGCGCACCAGCAATCGAATCGCAATGTCTTCGCCATAAATCGTCGGAATCGTGCCAATTCGCAAATCCCACCCCGTCCCGTCGTCGTGCTCATAACGCCACCGCGCATCCAATGGCCGCCGTCGTTCCGCCAAGTCCATCCCCGCCCGCGTCTTGATCAGCGTCACAATGCGCCGCCCGTGATCGTGCGAAAGTACCGCGATCGGCCGCACGATCCCCATGTGCCGCACCTGCACCACCACATGCTGCTCGTTCGTCCCAAAGAAAATATCCGAAGCATTCAGCTTGACCGCGTAATCGATGATCGCCGCCGCCGCATGTTCGGCGCTCACGCGTTCCACATCGATCATCGGAATATTGGAAGCGGTGATCATTTTTAGCCCCGTATCATGTGAGAGGTGACCGCAAAAAATCTCTGCGAAAACTGTTACCCCGTGGCCGTTGGCGCCTCCAGCAACAACGCCCGACCTTCTGACACATCCTCCACGATCGGCACGACGCGCCCGATCTTCAGCATGTTCAAAATCTGTCGCACGTGTTCCGGCACCGAATGCAAAACCAACTTCCCGCCGCTCCCGCGCATCTGCTTCTGCGTGCTGATCAACCAACCGATCGCCGATGAATCAATATACGGCACATGCTGAAAATCAATGAGCACCCGCGCCAAACACCACTCCGCCCCCAGCAGCGTCTCCAGCGGATTCACCTTCCACGAAGAAAAATCGTTCGTCGTCGCCTCCCCCTCCGCATTCACATGCACAATGCCCGATTCTTCCCGCGCCACAAATGTCAGTTGAAATGGCACACTACACCTCCACCAGTTCGGTGATGCCGAATCTCTCGGCCGAAACAGACGTGAGGATGGATGGATAACCGCAGGCCATTGACTCGTCAATGCAACTGCGCGAGGTCCGTCCCAGGTGCCACTCCATTATCGCCAGCCGACGCCTGACGTTACAACACTCCCGCCATGCCGGTCTCAATCGGCGCCGCAATGTATTCCCGCGGATCCGTGATGTGACCGGTCAGCGCGCTGGCCGCCACCGTCAACGGACTCGCCAAAAACACCGCGCTGCTCATTGAACCCATCCGACCCGGAAAATTCCGGTTCGTCGTGCTGATGCACACCTCGCTCTTGTTCAATCGCCCAAACGTGTCCGGTGGCCCGCCCAAACACGCCGAACAGCCGCTCGCACCCATCAAACAGCCCGCATCGCGCAGCACATCTTCAATCGACTTCTCATTCGGCCCCTTCTCCACCCCGCGAAGATTCAGTTTCTTCATGTCCGAATGCACTTCCGTCGATCCCGGCACTACGTACGTCGGAATCTTCACCCGGTTCCCCTTCAAAATGTTCGCCGCGAAAATCATGTCCGTGATCTTCCCGCCCGTGCACGAACCAATGTACGCCTGGTCCAACTTCGTCTCCCGGCAGTTGTGCGCCGTGTCCTTGTTGTCCGGGCTGTGCGGCTTGGCCACCATCGGCTCCATCACCGACAGATCGTATTCGTTCTCATAACAATACTTCGCGTCGCGATCACCCTCGACCACTTCCCACTCCTTCACCCGTGAACGCGCCCGCACATACTGCAGCGTCTTCTCGTCCACATCGCACACCCCGTTCTTCCCGCCCGCCTCAATCGCCATGTTCGTCAGCGTCATCCGATCTTCCAGCGTCAACGACCCGATCCCCTCGCCCGCAAAATACATCGTCTTGTAAGTCGCGCCCGACACCGATATGTCCCCGATCACCGCCAAAATCAAATCCTTGGCCGTCAGGTACGGCGGAATCTGCCCGCGAAACGTAAACTTCATCGTCGGCGGAACCTTCAGCCACGTCTTGCCCGTCCCCAGCGTAAACGCCGCATCCGAATTCCCCACGCCCGTCGCAAACTGCCCGAACGCGCCCGCTGTACATGTATGACTGTCCGTGCCCAGCAAAATCTCCCCGGGCCGCACATGCCCTTCCTCCGGCAACGCCTTATGGCAAACGCCCTTGTACGCCGTCTTCGTCGGATCCAAATACGGATTCGGTATCCCCGGATTGCTCGTCACAAACTCCGGGTCGTAATAATAAGGAAGCTCCTGCTCCTTCACAAAATCCCGCAAGATCTGAATGTTGCGATGGCACTTGTCATCCGCCGTGAAAATGTAGTGATCCGGAATGATCACCACCTTTTCCTTGTTCCACACCTTCGCGTTCCGCCCGAACTCTTTATGAAAAATCCCTATCGTGCCCGGCCCGCATACATCGTGCGTCATCAAAATGTCCACGTCCACCCACACATTGTCGCCCGGATTGACGTGCGTGCGGCCGCTGTGCTTGGCCATTATCTTCTCAGTCATTGTCATGCTGGCCATGAAGGCTCCTTTGTACGCTCTGCGGGACGCCGAAAAAATTGAGAACCCTAGTATAGGGCCTTTCAGGGGCGCGTTCCAAGCGACCCGCATCAATGATACGCATGAATGAAAACCACTCCCATGTTTTTCGCTTATGATGTTCCCCATTATGGAGGGATTTCCCATGCGCAAACACCATCGCCTCGCTCATACTTTCGCCCGCGTCGGTGCCGGCGCCGCTTCACTCGTGGGATTCGCCTGTGATCGCTCCGCTCCCGCGGCGCCTCCATCACCCACCGTCGCAACAATCCCAGCCCTGCATCCTCCCGCCTCACCCAAGGTAGTGGTTGCGGGCGTCGGAAACTTCGCTCAAATTTCGCCCCATCTCTACCGCGGCGCCCAGCCCACCCCCGAGGGCTTCCGCGAACTCGAAAAGATGGGCATCAAAACGGTGATCAACCTCCGCGCACTGCATGATGACAAAAACGCCCTTCGCGGAACCCAACTCCGCTACCTCCGCCTGCGCTGCAACGCCTGGCATCCCGAGCAGGAAGATGTTGAAGCCTTCCTCCAACTTGCCGCCAATCCCGAGAACTGGCCCATCTTCGTCCATTGCCAGCATGGTGCCGATCGCACCGGCATGATGGTGGCCACCTATCGCATGGTCGTGCAATCCTGGACCTTGGAAGCCGCTATCGCCGAGCTCCCCGAGTTCGGCTTCCACGAACTCTTCGCCACGATTCGACGCTACCTGCGCAAAATGGACATCCAAAAGCTTCATCACGCCGCCACCGTCCCGCTACCCGTGCAAAAACAATGAAGCCTGCGAATTGCAGATTTCGCAGGCTTCATCAATTCACACTGTTAGCTCGCGCGTTTTGGGATCTTCCCAAACCGGCGCACACGGCTCAATCCGTATTCAGGCCATCTTGCGGCGATTGACAAACCGCACCAACCCGACCACGCCCAGCAGAGCCAGGCTCGCCGGAAGGGCCGCGGGAAGCGGTACGCTGGTGCCGAAAATCTGATCCTGTACACCGTTGCCCGAAATCGCGCCCACCGACGTCGTCTTCGTATAAGTGCCCGTCAGCTTGTTGAGCATCGCAACCGCCGCATCCACCTGAGCCTTTTGGCTCCCGCTGGTGCCGTTAAGCACTTCGAATTTGCCCGTCGCCAGGTTGTTGGCGGTGATGCCGCCGTAGAACCCGTCCGTCAGGCCGTCATACACGATTTCCCAAATGCCCAACTGAAAGGCCGCCGCGCCGACGTTGAGATTCACATCACTCGTCGACGTATTGATCGCCCACGCCGAGTTGTAATTCTTGTTCCAAAACTCTTCAATGTACGCCGCTTTAGTCGCCCCCATGCCCGTCAGGCCCGTGAGCGACGTCCACGGCTTCGGCACTTCCGACAATGACGCTGCTTCGCCGAAGTTCCACGTCGCCGTCTTGTTCAAATACACGTTCTCCGTGCCTTCGATGCAGAACATCTGCATCTGCGGCGCCGGGGCGCTCCCCGGATCCCAATTGACAATCGTCCAGTTGATGCCGCCAACGTACGCGTTGTATTCCTTGGTCGCGCCACCATCAAACGAAATGTTCAGATTGGTCGTGTACGGCCCAACGCTATTCAGGTAAGCCGTCACCGTATTGGCCGAACTCTCCTGTGCGGTCGCGGCAATACCCACCAGACCCACAACAGCAGCCAACACATTGCGCAGACTCGCCACAGACTTCTTCCCACGAAAAACTTTCATTTCGATACCTCTCAAAAAAATGTTAACTCACCGACATGACGAGACAAACTCACATCATCGCCAGCGCAGGGATTTCGCTTGCTTCATTTAACGACTTACTCAACGACTAAAAACTCGGGGCTATCGCTTATTCCAGACTATCGCTCTTCTGGAACACTCAAACATATCTCTGATTTTCGAGTATGCAAGCACATTTTTCATCATATTATCGCACAATATCAGCAAAAACATCCACTTTGAAGCCTCGCGCGTTAAGATAGTAAAACTAGGGTACTAGGGGGATCTTGCTAACTGACCTAACAGGAAACAGGAATGTCTCCTTACGCTCTTCACAGCCATTAAACACCCAACCCCTCCCTCATCCCGCCGCCAATCGCCCTGGCCAACTCCCGCAAACGCTCCCCCCTCACGCCCCATATGCGCCCACCCCCATCGCCAATCCCCAACTATTTTTCCACACCAGCCCGCGCCCTTCTCACTTCCCCTCGATAGGTCATATTCATACATTTCAATCGGTTATTTCTCTTTTCAATTCACTTGCGTCGCGGCGAATTGGCAGTAGACTTTCCCGTGAGAGTTTAGCGATTTAGCCCCCGAATTAAGTTGCCAGTCCCGTAACGTGTCCTTGGTCGGCTGACCTGCGTCATCCCGCCCCATACTTCCGTTATTGCGTAATTTGGCTTCGGGGCATCCCATAACCCGTGGCACGATGTACCAACATCGTTCGTCTTGCGCGCATCGCACAGGTGCCTTCATTACCGGAACTCCCGGTTGAGGGCAGCATAATGTCCGATGCCATCCTTCAGTCCTGCTATTTCTTAGTCGAAATAACAGACGTGAGCGGAGTCAGTACCCCAATCGGCCGGAAGGTGTAAGGTTACCGTCATGATCTCAGAGATCATCCATACTGTTGATTGCCCAGGCGCATCCATATCCGGGTCCCCCGCAAGCTCCACTCTCCTGTTTCCCTCCTGCCTCGAACTCCCGGGCGCCTGGCACCTCCTCCATACCAAAAGCCGACAGGAAAAAGCCCTCTCCGATAATCTCGCCTCCCTCGGCATCCCCCACTATCTCCCCCTCGTCACTATCCAACGCCGCTACGGCGATCGCAAAACCACCCTCCAGCTCCCTCTCTTCCCCGGTTATGTATTCCTGAAAGGCTCACTCGATCAAACCTACGATGCCGACCGCACCCATCGCGTCGCCCGCATCATCCCCATCGCCGATCAACAAAAAATCTCCTGGGAAATCCGCAACCTCGCCCTGGCACTCTCCTCCCGCCGCACCCTTGACCCCTACCCCTTCCTCACCAAAGGCATCCGCGTCGAAGTCCGCACCGGACCCTTCCGCGGCCTCCAGGGCGTCGTCGAAGGCCGCACCCGCAGAGATCGACTCATCCTCCAGATTGAAGCGCTGGGCCAGGCCACCAGCCTCGAAATTGATGGAGCCGTACTTGAACCCCTCGCTTAACGCATCGCGTAACTAATTCGGGTTCAAGAATTTCAGTACCGCGATCGGATGCTTCGCCTCACCCAAGCCCTCCGATTGAATCGAATGCCCGCTTTCAAAAGAAACCGGCGCAGTCGAAAGGGGCGGAGCCCACCCCCTTCCCGCCGCTTGACCCACCTTTTTGGAAAATATGCCCGAACCTCAATCCATCCTATTAAGCGGTGTACGCCTCCATCGACTCGCCGAATCCCAATGCGTACGCCACATCACCGACGAACTCGACGCCCGCCGCGGCGGATGGGTCGTCACCGTCAACGTCGATATCCTCCGCCGACTCGTCAAAAGCCCCGCCTTCGCCTCCCTCTGCCAACCCGCCACCCTCCACGTCGCCGACGGCATGCCCCTCGTCTGGGCCTCCCGCATGCAAGGCACACCCCTCCCCGAACGCGTCACCGGCTCCAACCTCATCTGGAGTCTCAGCGCCGCCGCCGCGCAATCCCACCGCTCCCTCTTCCTCCTCGGCGGCGATCCCGGATCCGCCGATCACGCCGCCCAAATCCTCCAAGCCAAATACCCCGGCCTCACCATCGCCGGCACCCTCTGCCCACCCATGGGCTTCGAACGCAACCCCGCCGCCGTCGAACACCTCCGCCAAACCCTCCTCGCCGCCCATCCCGACATCATCTATGTCGCCCTCGGCTCGCCCAAACAGGAAAACGTTATCCACCGCCTCCGCCTCGCTCTCCCCCACGCCTGGTGGCTCGGCGTCGGCATCAGCTTCAGCTTCGTCTCCGGACAAGTACACCGCGCCCCAATCTGGATCCAACGCTGCGGACTCGAATGGGCCCACCGCCTCACCCAGGAACCCAAACGGCTCGCTAAACGCTACCTCGTCGATGACCTCCCCTTCGTCTTCAGTATGTTCAGCCACGCCGGCGGCCGACGCCTCGGCTTCGGCGCACCCCGCCAACGCAACTAATCTTCCTCAACCCCTTTCCCCGTCCTTCCACAACTCCAGAAAGGAATCACGCCTTGGGCGTTCTACTCAAACACCCTCTCGCCGCGGCATCGCGATCCGCCCCCGCACCCTCCAGCCCCTCCCCTCTGCCCACCCGCGACCGCCTCGCCAATCCCTTCGCCGCCATCGAAGCCATCGTCCTCCTCGCCGGCACCCTCCGCCCCACCCCCCTGCTCGCCGGCATCAACCGCTCCGTCCTCGACCTCCCCCTCAAACCCGGCTTCTCCCTCCTCAATCAATGGATGCAAAACGTCGAATCCCTCGCCCAACTCCGCGGCGGCGCACCCCTCACTGTCCGCATCCTCCTCAATGAACCACGCACCCTCCGCTTCAACCACCTCTCCTCCTCCGCCCGCATCCTCGTCGAGTGCGACCCCCAGGAATATCGCGGCACCGGTGGCGTCCTCTACGACATCGCCGCCCACTACCCCGATGATTCCTACATCCTCGTCGGCTCCGCCACCACCATCACCCTTGATGACTTCGCCGCGCTCACCACCTCCCTCACCGATCTCCTCAGCGATGTCGCCATCCTCACCCACGATGACGGCACCTCCAACTGCCCCATGCTCATCCGCTGCAGCGCCCTCCGCGGCATCAAAAACGTCGGCTTCGTCGACTTCAAAGAACAGGCCATTCCCGCCATCACCGCCCACCACCAGGTCAAAGTCGTCCGCCGACCCTTCAGCAATCACAGCGCCCGCACCCGCGAAGGCTATCTCCACGCCGTCAAACATTTTCATTGGCAGCAAGCCGGTAAAACCGTCGCCCCCGACCCCTTCGTCGAAGACTGGCAATCCACCTTCGCCATCGTTGAACCCGGTGCCCTCGTCGCCCCCTCGGCCGTCATCCATGACTCCATCGTCCTCGATGGCGCCAAGGTCGACTCCCATGCCGTCATCGTCCGCTCCGTCATCTGCCCCGGCGCCGTCATCTCCAAAAACGAAACCGTCTCCGACCGCGTCGTCACCTCTAAATCACGTGAGGTCTAACCCCCATGGCCGCAAGATTACGTCGCAATGGCTGGACCCTCTGGCACTCCCTCGGCGCCTTCCTCATGGTCACGCTCGCCGTCCTCTCCTGCTGGCAGGCCTGGTTCGATATCTTCCACATCGCCGCCCGCGATGAAGAAGCCAGCCACATCTTCCTCGTCCCTCTCATCGCCGTCTGGCTCGTCTGGATCCGCCGCTCACGCTTCCGCAATACCCGACCCCACGGCCAAATGTGGGGCACCCTCGTCCTCGCCCTCGGCACCATCATCCACCTCTGGGGCTACTATGCCTCCATACAATCGCTCTGGCATGGCGGTACCGTCCTCGTCGCCGTCGGTGCCCTCCTCGTCGTCCTCGGCACCGAAGTCCTTCTCAACTTCCTCCCCTCCTTCGCCGTCCTCATCTTCCTCATCCCCATCCCCGGTATCCTCCGCGAACAAATCGCCATCCCCCTCCAAACCACCACCGCCGCCATCGCCCAGCAAATCTTCGAAATCATCGGCATGCCCGTCGAACGCTCCGGCAACCTCCTCAGCGTCAACGGCGTCGATGTCACCATCGCCGAAGCCTGCAACGGCGTCCGCATGGCCTTCGCCCTCACCCTCGTCTCCTACACCTTCGCCTTCAGCGTCCCCCTCCGCGGATATGCCCGCGCCCTCGTTCTCGCCGCCAGCCCCATCTCCGCCATCGTCTGCAATGTCATCCGCCTCATGTTCGTCCTCTGGTTCTACGGTGCCCAATCCCCCTGGGCCGGCATCCTCCACGACGTCAGCGGCTGGCTCATGCTCGCCCTCTCCTTCCTGATCCTCCGCCTCATCCTCTCCGTCCTCCGCTGGGCACTCGTCCCCGTCGAAACCTTCACTCTCGCCAAGGACTAATTCCCATTCGCATCCCCCGACACAGCACCGCCTTTTGGAGCATCGTCCTCGCCCTCCCCGCGCTGGCCCTCCTCCTCGCCGACTCCCTCACTCGCCCCACCCGCGCCGACGTCGAACCCTACCACGCCCGCGTGCGCTCCACCATCCACGCCTTCCCCTTCCAGATCGGCGACTGGGTCGGCGTGGACGTCCCCCAACCCGCCGCCGCCGTCACCCTCCTCAAACCCAACGCCCTCGTCAGCCGACGCTATCACAATCGCAACTTCCGGTTTGATATCGTCGTCCTCATCGTGCAATGCCGCGACGCCCGCGACATGGTCGGACACTATCCTCCCATCTGCTATCCCTCCAACGGCTGGACCCGCGGCATCACCTACGCCAAAGACTGGCACATCGACGACCTCGACGTCCCCGGCACTGAATACAATTTCTCCCGCCATGGCACGCGCCAACCCTCCGCCCTGACTATCGCAAACTTCATGATCCTCCCCAACGGCACCATCGGCCGCGGCATTGAACACGTCAACAAGGCCGCCAAAAACTACCAAAGTCAGGCCCTCGGCGCCGCCCAACTGCAGATCGTCTGCGATGCCGAAATGCCCCAAAATGAACGCGAAGAAACTATTCAATTGTTCATCGAAGCGTGCCGTCCGGTAATAAATGAAATGCGCACCGAAATTCGCCAATAACCATTTGCGCAATATTCGCATATGGTGATTACAACATCAGATTTTTCCATATTTCTTTTGTATCACCTAAAAACTCCAGCTATTCTACACCTATCTACTTTACCCCCACTGGTTTATCTCACGGTCTGTGCTTACTCCTGATTTTTGGATGCGGGTCCCATGCCACCCATTAAACAAGTATCTGCCGAAGTCCTCACCGACTTCCCACCGCATCAGGTAGTCGATTCACACCTCGACCCTGTGACCCCAGCCACCCAGGCTTCCCCCCAATCCTTCCAAATTGCCCTTCGCTCACCTTTGACCGTCGATGAAGCGCTCCTCGCCCCCCCCGCCCAAATGCGCGCCTCCTATGCCGAACGTCTACGCGATGTCGTCGAATTCGTCGAATCCGCCGTCCCCCCGCAACGCCGCCGCACCGCTCCCGTCGCTATCTCCGGCCCCATCCTTGACCGCCTCAAATATATCGAAAACGAAAACCCCCTCCGTATCCTCTATCTCACATTGCTGACCCAGGCCATCGACAAAGATTCCCCCGCCTCTATCCACCCCGCCTTCGTCCCCGTCATCGAGCAACTCTCCCGCGATGAAGCCGTCCTCATCTTCTGCCTCAAACAACAGCATGTCGAACTCAAAAAACGCAACGCCACCTACGCCCCCGGTACCCGCAACTCCAGCAACGCTTTCTATCTTCCTAATATCGCCCCCGATGTCGATCCCGATGAAGTCCCCAAAGGCCTCGTAAACCATCCCAAGCTAATGAAAATGTACCTCTCTCACCTCCTCTCCCTCAACCTCATCAAAATCAAACCGCCCCCCAAAATTGACCACGATACCGAATGGCTCACCTGGACCGTCTGGCCTTCCGAATTCGGCCACCAATTCCTCCTGGCGTGTGTGCCCCCCCCTGCTTCCAACTCCGGCACACCAAACACCTACGAACCTCACTCTACTGCTAAATAAGTGATTCCTAAACCAAGACCCGTAACCCGCGAGAAGGAGCACCATCGCCATGAAAGATAATCCCCGAGACCCCATGACCGGTATTGGTGGTGGCACCGGCTTGATGGAACTCACCGTCAGCGCCGACGCACTCACCGATGAAACCTTCACCGTCGCCGCCGATGGACCAGGACTTGAAAAATCGTCCGCCAACCCGAACGCCCTCGTCCTCTCCAGCGGACACGGTGCCGCTGCGCCCCTCCCCGACAAACCACCCACCCTCCTCAAAATCATTCACAACCTCCTCCGCCGAAAATATAAATGGCTCATCCCGGTCGCCCTCATCGTCGCCGTCCTCGGCGCCGTCTACGGCTACCGCTCCAAAAAACCCACCTACACCGCCACCGGCATCATCCGCCTCCGCGCCAACATCCCACGCATCCTCTACTCCACCGATCAAAACGGCATCATGCCCATGTTCGATGCCTTCGCCGAATCCCAGGTCGCTCTCCTCACCAGCGAACGCGTCCTCGAACTCGCGCTCCAAAGCGCCGAATGGAAATCCCTCGCCAAACCTCCCGCCGAAAATACCCTCCAAAGCCTCCAGTACAACCTCGAGGCCTCCCGTCGCGGCGGGGAACTCATCTATGTCACCTTCAAAGATGACAACCCCCATACTGCCGCCCTCGCCACCAAGGCCGTCATTGACTCCTATGTCAAAATCTACGGCGAAAGCGATGCCGAAACCGACAGCCAACGCACCCAGAAACTCAGCGACTTCCGCCTTGATCTGACCGCCAAGCTCAAAGCCCTCAACGATCAAATCGAAAAAGTCGCCCATGAATTCGGCTCCGACTCCCTCGATTCCATGTACCAGTCCAAAATCGTCGATCTCAATCGACTCGAAGCCGAACTCCGCACCTGCCAGACCCTCCTGGCCCTTGAAGACTCCAAGTCCGCCCCCGACTCCGCCACAAGGCCCGACGCCCACGATAACCGGGCACCCGCTATCACCATCGCCATGCTCGCCGATACCGATACCAAAATGCGCGCCTACCTCAACCAGAAACTCGACGTCGAACGGCGCCTCACCGAACTCCAGGGACGCGTCGGCTCCAACCACTACTCCGTCGTGCAACTTCGTAACCAGATCGACACCATCGACGCCAACATCCAACGCCACCTCAAATCCGTCCAGAAAGAAATCGACGCCGGTCGCATGCTCGCCTCCAGCGCCGCCGGCTCCACCCTCACCCTCGCCCAGCTCCGCCAACGCGAAGCCAACCTCCAGACCCTCTACGATCGCGCCAAAACTGAAACCGTCGCCCTCGGTCGCAAAGATCTCCAAATCAAAAATCTCAAGACCGAAGCCCTCACCCTTCAGGACAGCCTCAATCAAACCAACGCCCGCATCGACGCCCTCAATGTCGAGTCCGCCGTCAGTGGTCGTATCTCCATCATCTCCACCGGTGAACTCCCCACCGTCCCCTCCAAAGACAAACGCCTCGAACGCGCCGCCCTCGGTGGCGCCGGCGGTTTCGTCCTCGTCTTCGGCACCGTCCTCGCCTTCGCCTTCCTCGATCGCCGCATCAATAACCTCACCGACTTCCAACGCGGCTCCACCCCCCAAACACCCATGCTCGGACTACTCCCCCAACTCCCCCATGACCTCGCCGATCTCGAACAGTCCAAATCCGCCGCCTTCTGTGTCCACCACATCCGCACCCGCCTTGAAACCGACCCCCTCGCCGTTCGCCAGGTCTACTCCATCACCAGCGCCGCCTCCGGAGATGGCAAAACCAGCCTCGTCATCGCCCTCGGACTCTCCTTCGCCGGCGCCAACTCCCGCACCCTCATGATCGACGCCGATGTCATCGGCGGTGGACTCACCCGCCGCATGAACTCCGTCATCCGCCGAAAAATCGGCGGCATCCTCGTCACCCAGGGCCTCATCTCCGAAATCCAGCTCGATCGCGCCCTCAACCAGTCCAAAGCCGAAGACCGCTACCTCGGCGAAGTCCTCGTCGAACTCGGTTACATCCAGGATACCGATGTCGTTCACGCACTCGGTCTTCAGGAAAAATCCCGCGTCGGACTCCTCGACGCCCTTGATGGCAAACCCCTCCACGAATGCCTCGCCCGCACCGGCACCAATAACCTCTGGATCCTCCCCCTCGGCGCCGCTGAACCCCACCACATGGGCCAGCTCTCCCCCAAGGCCCTCCGCCGCGTCATCGCCGACTCCCGCAAATCCTTCGACGTCATCCTCATCGACACCGGCACCATCCTCGGCAACCTCGAAGCCTCCATCGCCGCCGCCGCTTCCGACGATGTCATCGTCGCCGTCGGCCGCGGACAAGACCGCTCCATCCTCGACCGCGCCCTCAATCAACTCCGCGAAACCGGTGCCCGCGTCGCCGGCGTCGTCTTCAACCGCGCCGACCCCCTCGACGTCCGCGACCTCGAAAATATCACCACCTCCCGCGCCAGTTCCATCAACCAATTCAACGATGACTACACCACCAGCCACGGCACCCTCATGCGCATGGGCCCCCTCGCCAACGCCGTCGCCTCCATCGAATCCTCCCCGGAATCCGCTCTCGATTCTGTTTCCTCCAAAAAGGATCGCTAACCACTACCCCCATGGTCTCCCCTTTACCCAATCAACTGAATCCTCCCCTGCCTACCATCTGGGGACTGACCGCTACGCAGCTGCACGACCACTATTGGGCCGCGCGCGGCGTCCAGGTCGTCCGCCTCGGTGAACCCTCGCCCATCGTCCGCGGCGCTGAACTCTACCTCCTCACTGAACCTCACTCCCTCGTCCTCTTCCGCCTCCGCGAACTCCTCGAACGACTCTGCTGGCTCCAATCCGACGTCCTCCTCCTCCGCGTACGCAGCCAACGCCACCGCGATTACCGCGAAGTCGTCCTCGCTGACCCCCACGATCGCGTCCTCCGCTTCCGCCGCGATTACCACGGCGGACACGCACCACTCACCCGCGTCGCTCTCACCCGCGATCCCGATATCGCCCGCAGTTGGCAGGCCGGCGGCACCCCCAAACACGCCTGGCGCCAGCTCCGCCATCAAACCCCCCGCGCCCAACGCGATTCCGCCAAAATCAGCGCCTTCGATTGCGACCTCACCGACTCCACCGAAGTCGCCCAGTTCGTCCGCCATCTCGTCTCCTTCTGGCCCCATCCCAACGCCACCGTCGCCCGCGCCACCCGCCACCCCTCCGGCGCCTGGCGCGATCCCACCGCCCGCATCGACCCCAACGTCCGTGTCATCGGCACCCTCTGGGTCGGTGCCGGCCGCGAACTCTCCTCCTCCACCCCCGTCATCGGACCCGCCGTCCTCTGGGATGACCCAGCCCATCGCCCCGTCGTCGATGACATCGAGTGGCTCGAAATCGAACCCACCGACGCCCTCCTCCAGCAAGCCAAACCCCGCCGGATCTCCTCCCACGGCCGCGCTGGAAAACGCCTCTTCGATATCCTCTTCGCCCTCACCGCCCTCCTCCTCCTCCTCCCCGTCTTCCCCCTCATCATGCTCGCCATCTACTGGGAGGACGGACGACCCTTCTTCTACGGACAACGCCGCGAAACCCTCGGCGGACGCGAATTCCTCTGCTGGAAATTCCGCTCCATGCGCACCGATGCCGACCGCATAAAACTCCTCCTCAAAACCCAAAACCAGGCCGATGGACCCCAATTCTTCATGGCCCAGGACCCCCGCCTCACCCGCTGCGGAAAATTCCTCCGCAAAACCAACCTCGATGAACTCCCCCAGTTCTGGAACGTCCTCCTCGGCGATATGTCCATCGTCGGCCCACGCCCCAGCCCCCGCGCCGAAAATCAGTTCTGCCCCCCCTGGCGCGAAGCCCGCCTCAGCGTCCGTCCCGGTATCACCGGCCTCTGGCAAGTCAAACGCACCCGCCGCCAGGGCCTCGATTTTCAGGAATGGATCAAGTTCGACATCCAATACGTCGAACGTCAAAGCATCCTCTTCGATCTCCGAATCCTCTGGAATACCTTCCTCGTTGTCGTACGTGGTGTATTAAGATCATGAGCTTCAAACCCAAAACCCGCCGCCGTCTCCTCTTCCTCGCACTGGCCGTCGTCTCCGTCTCCGCCCTCGCCGGGGGGTTCGTCGCCCTGCGCAAACACCAGAACCGCGTCTCCATCGCCCACGCCCGCACCCTCGGCCTCGCCGCCTATCAGGCCCAGTCCTACCCCGACACCCTCACCCACCTCGCCTTCTACCTCAAATCCAACCCCTCCGACCTTGAGGCACTCACCGCCTACGCCCAGGCTCGCCTCCGCGTCGAAGAACCCAACGCCCGACATCTCCTCCCCGCCCTCTCCCTCTGGAAACGCCTCGTCGACCTCCAACCCGACAACCTCCCCGCCAAAAAAACCGTCCTCGATCTCTACACCCAGGTCGGATACTCCTCCGAAGCCCTCGCCCTCGCCAACGAAATCCTCTTCACCGACACCCTCGACGACCGCGTCTGGCGCGCCAAAGCCATCGCCCTCCTCCGCCTACGCCGCTTCACCGAAGCCCGCCATGCCGCCGATCGCGTCGCCGCCCTCCTCCCCCTCAACCTCGAAGCCCACCTCCTCATCCTCAACGTCATGGTCCAGGCCCCCGACCAATCCCAGTTCATCCTCCCCTACGCCGCCAAACTCGCCGCCGCTCACCCCGACGACCCCCGCTTCGAAACCATCCACAGCATCGCCTGCAGCCTCGCCGCCGATCAACCCCACGCCCTCTCCTGGGCCCGCCTCGCCGCCTCCCGCGAAAATATCCCCGCCGACGCCCTCCCCATCCTCGTCAATCAGCTCGACAACCTCGAAGAATTCACCGCCTCCACCCGCCTCCTCGAACGTTGCGCCCTCCGCGACCAAAACCGCGAAACCCGCCGCCAACTCGTCGCCCGCCTCTATCAAAGCGAACGCTGGCAGGAAGTCCTCACCCACACTCTCCCCTCTCCCAATCTCCCCCCCGACACCACCCTCACCGCCCTCCGCGCCATGACCTTCTTCCGCCTCCATCACACTGCCCGCCCGTGCGAACCGCACGCTCAACCTCGTCGTGGCATCGCTCTACATCCCCGTCTCGGCATTCAACGTAGT
>JBBRWV010000082.1:0-17299 GCA_038248985.1 Phycisphaerae bacterium | reverse complement strand
TCTCCTCGAAGTGGCTGGTGGTGAGGTAAAGACCAGGCACCGTCACGCGCCCGGGGGTCCAGCTTCCACCCCCTCCTCCATCACCCCCCTACCCTTTTACAAACGCCCCAAATAATCCACCAGCCCACTTGAAACTTGTACCCCAAAACTCGAAACTCCCCTGACCCCCGTCCCCAGACCCCTTTACACGAGGCCCACCATGCCCGCTCCCGCTGACCGCGTCTACTCCGCCTCCCACGAATGGCACAAACAAGATGGTGACGTCATCACCATCGGCATCACCCAGTTCGCCGTCGATGAACTCACCGACGTCACCTTCGTCGACCTCCCCAACCCCGGCAAACAAATCACCGCCGGCACCCGCTTCGGCGAAATCGAATCCGTCAAAGCCACCTCCGAACTCTACACTTCCGTCTCCGGCGAAGTCCTCGAATCCAACGCCGCCCTCAAACACGACCCCTCCCTCGTCAACCAGGACCCCTACTCCTCCGGCTGGATGATCAAAGTCAAAGCCCCCAACGCCGACCTCTCCAAACTCATGACCGCCGAACAATACAACGCCCAACACGGCACCTGATCGTCCTCATGATATGAATGCACGATGCCCTCCAAGCCAATCGACTATTCTTCAACGGCTCCGCCCTCAAAACCCTCGCTTGCCCGCGTGACAATCAAGGTTCTGTTGATCGCCATCGCCGTCGGCAGCGCAGGCATGTCCTTCCTCGCCTATGCCATGTCCCACGACAGTCCCGCGCACGTAAACGCCGAAGGCACCCGCCTCGCCTACATCCTCGCCGCCGTCGCCTTAGCCACCCTCTCGGCAGGAATCATCATCCGTAAATATCCACCCCCCGAATAACCCCCCCAAAAAAACAAAACCAAAAATCAAAAGTAAAAATCGCCAACATAATCCCACCCCGGTCTACAAACGCGGCATCTCATTGGCCTTTACATTCCCCCTCAAGATTTTCCTCTTGACATATTCGCCTTAAGTTTGGTACAATTCCTCATTCATCAACGTATCTATACGAGGGGGACTTTCCAATGCCAACTCTTCCATCACTCCAATTTTTCGCAAAAGCGTTCATCACCCTATTTCGCTTCCTTTTCACCTCCCCCAAACCCCTCCCAGCGCCTGTGTCAGTGTCTGATGAGCGCCTTACCCCAACTCCCTGTCAATACAAAACTTACGACAAAAATCCTGATGAGCGCCTTACCCCCCTCCTGATGAGCGCCTTACTCCCTTACCCTCTCCCCCACCCACCCCTCGCCCCCCCGCTGACTTTCGGACCGTCCCACCCGTGGCTATACTTTGCCGCCATGAACATAAAACTTTTCCATCGAATGCTTTCCGCCGCCGCACCCCTCCTTTTTCTTGCGGCAATCGCCACCGCCCCTACCCCCGCCAGCGCCGCCCCCGCCGGTTGGGAACTCCGCAACGGTGCCTGGGTTCCCATCGTCCAGCCCGGCAAAGATACCCCCGACGCCCAAGTTGCCCAAATGATCGCTGATCTCGACGCCAAAAAACACAAACAAGTCGTCGACACCGCAAAAAAATGGATCAAAGCCAACACCAAACACCCCCTCATGCCCCAAGTCCTCTTGCTCCAGGGTGACGCCGAAGTCGGTCGCGGCAACAAGTACCGCGCCCTCTACTCCTACGAAGATCTCCTCAATAACTACGCCACCTCCGACCTCTACGTCCCCACCCTCGAACGTGAGTACCACATCGCCGACGCCTTCATGCGCGGCTACAAACGCAAATTCCTCGGCCTGCGCATCCTCCCCGTCGCCGAAGATGCCGTCGAACTCCTCGATCGCATTCAAGACCGACAGCGCGGCCTCCCCCTCGCCGAGCGCGCCGGCCTCCGCGTCGCCGACTACTACTACGAAGCCGGCAAATTCAATTTCGCCGTCGACGCCTACGGCGATTTCCTCCGCCGCTACCCCTACTCCCAATACGCCCGCAAAGCCGAAGTCCGCCGCGCCGAAAGCTCCCTCGCCAATTTCAAAGGCGTCCTCTTCGACTTCACACCCCTCTACGACGCCCGCGAACGCTTGGCCGCAGTGCAGCAGGTCTATCCGCAAACCGCCGAAGTGCTGCAAGTGCGTGCCATCGACGACCGCATCTATCAACTCGATGGCAAGAAAGAACTGGAAATAGCCCGCTACTACTGGCGCGCTGGAAAAAAATATGCGTCAAAATGGTACTATAAACGCGTCATCGACAACTGGCCCGACACGCAGATGGCCGTCGATGCCAAAAAAGAAATGTCCAAACGCTTTCCCGGGGAGCGCCGGAAATGAAGAATAATATGAAAAAAACCAAAAAATACCTGCTCCTGTTGGGATTGCTCGCGTTGTCTTCCCTTGCCCTCGGTTCCTGCGGCTACTCCACCAAGCCCGCCTACAACGCCTCGGTCAAAACCGTCTCCGTCCCGATCTTCGAAAACAAAACCTTCCGCCGCGAATGGGAATTCCGCCTGACCGAAGCCATCTGCAAAAACATCGAGTACCGCACCCCCTACAAAATCGCCCCCAAAGGCAAAGCCGACACCGTCCTCACTGGCACCTTGACCGAAGTGTCTGAAAACGTCTTGACCCGCCGCTTCGGCACCAGCGTCCCGCGCGAAACCCAACTGGTGATGATCGTCAACTTCACCTGGAAAGACGCCCGCAACAATCGCATTCTTGTCGATCGCAAAGACTTCAATCGCACCTCCACCGAGCTTCCGCAACTAGGCGAACGCGTCGCCGACGCCGAGCAAATCGCCATCGAGCGCCTCGCCGCCGCCATCGTTGATCAAATGCAGACCGACTGGTAGTGAAAAAAAGGGGAGGAGGAAAAATTGCACGTTTCAGGTGGTGGGTTCAACCGGTCTCGCCGGCACCGAAGCCGCGCCAGTCGCCGCTCTGGGCGGTCGCGCGTGCGAACCATGAGGCAGCGCGCCCGCCGAATCCGTCCGCCCAAAAATCATCTTCCCCGCCGCAGTCTGCAGCGCATTCGTCACGATCAATTCCACCTCATTCCCGATCTTGTCCCGCGCCCCTTCCACAACCACCATCGTGCCGTCTTCCAGATAACCCACGCCCTGCGCAGGTCCTTCACCGGGTTTGACGATCCGCACCTTCATCGATTCACCCGGCAGTACCACCGGCTTGAGCGCATCGGCAATAGTGTTGAGGTTGACCACCGAAACACCACGCAGCTGCGCCACCTTGTTGAGGTTATAATCGTTCGTCACGATCCGCCCGCCCTCCTGCTGCGCCATCGCCACCAGTTTCTGATCAACACCTTCCGTCTCCGGAATATTAGCCAGTGTTCCGTCCCAGAAGCGAACATCAATCCGCGGCATTGCCTTGAGCTTTTCCAGCACCTCCAGCCCCCGGCGTCCGCGCGACCGCTTCAGCCGATCGCCGGAATCCGCAATGGTCTGGAGTTCATTGAGCACAAAACGCGGAATAATGATGGGCGATTCAAAGACTCCCGTTTCCGCCATGTCCGCAATCCGACCGTCGATGATGACCGATGTATCCAGAATCATCGGCCGCGGCCCCTTGGTGGCCCGTTGAAATTCAACGTACGGAATGATGAACCGAAAATCGTCCTTGGTCTGAAGTATGAACGAAACCGCGACATAGCAGATCATCAGGGCCGTAAGCAACTTGGTGCCTTCAATCAACGAGCCATAGGCCTTGCGGGAAGATTCATCCAGCAAAATGCGCGTGGCCTGATCGATCAGATAACCCAGCCCCAGCGAGACCACCATGCCCACCACCAAACCGAACATAAGGCCCGAAAGCGAGGAAAGGTTTTTCTTCTTGGTCAGCAGATCGATGATGATGAGCGCGAATGTCGTGGTGACGCCGCCCAGCATGATTGCCCATGCCACCACATTCCCCCGCCCCGCCGTACCGTCCCCCGAGATCGTGGCCCACAAATAAATGGAGGCGACAGCCGAGACCAGAAGAATGAAAAGAATGCGAATCGCGTGGATCATATAAACTCCAGAATGAATACCCCGTAAATGATACAGAGCAAGTATAATCGCCAATCCAGATAAACCAGAGCGCGTTAGCAAGGATGGTGTAAATTGCGTCCACGGACATTCACGACACGGCCAGTACGACCGATGGTTTCGGCCGCCGAACCAGCGGGGCGCATGACCCCGATCAAGCATGAACGCCCCTTGCCCTGGGTGCAACTCCGCAACGCCATCTTTCACCCCTCCATATTCCGCAAAATGGTCGGCCGCGTGGATCCCGCCACGCGCAATGGCAACTTAGTCACGGTTTACGACCGTGACGGCAACATCTTCGGAACCGGGATGTACAGCACCCAAAGCTTGATCGCCCTGCGAATGCTGACATTTGATGCCTCCGACGTCACCGAAGGCCTGATTGGGGAGCGGCTCGCCGCGGCAGTGAAATTGCGGCGGGAAGAGTTTGACTTGGACAAAACCACCGATGCCTATCGCCTGGTCCACGCCGAGGGCGACGGCCTACCAGGCGTCATCATCGATCGTCTGGGCGAGTACGCCGTGGTGGAATTATTCAGCTTCGGCATGTACCGCCGCGCGGAGTACCTGCGAAAAACGCTGAAAGAACTGCTGGGGGTCAAAGATGTTTTAGTGCGGGCCGATGAGCGGATCTGCGCCGCCGAGGGTTTTGTGCTGGGCGAAAATGCACCAAGCGGTCCGCAGCGCGCCAGATCGGCCGATCGGCGCTCGACCGTAATCAATGAGAACGGCGTGCGGTTCCAGATTGATTTAACCCACGGACACAAGACGGGGTTCTTCTGCGATCAGCGGGACAACCGCCTGGCGTTGTCCCGCCATACCGCCGGAAAGAGCGTGCTCGATCTGTGCTGCTACAGCGGCGGTTTTGGCGTCTATGCCGCCACGCTGGGCAAGGCGGACAATGTGATGTGCGTGGATCTGGATGAGGATGCAATCGCGCTGGCGCAGCGCAACGCGAATCTCAACAAAGTCCCGCGAAGTGTATTTGCGACCACGCACTCCGACAGTTTCCCCTACCTGCGGCAGTTGCAGGTGAACAACAAAACATACGATGTAGTGATTCTGGACCCGCCAAAACTGATCCCCACCCGCGAGGATTTTGCCGAGGGCCGCCAGAAATATTTCGATCTGAACAAGCTCGGAATGAGCGCCGTCTCACCTGGCGGAATGATTGTGACCTGCAGTTGCAGCGGCCTCGTAAGCACGGACGAATTCCTGTCAATTCTCCGCGGAGCTGCACGATCCGCCGGAAAACGCGTGCAGATTCTGCAACTAACCGGGCCAGGAGTGGATCATCCGGTGATGACGGAATGCCTGGAGAGTGCCTATTTGAAATGTGCATGGGCCCGCGTCTTGTGAGGAGATTTTTGACCCTTGCACCAAAAGTCGATAGAGTAGCGAATTCGACGCCACGAGTCGCGCTGGTAGCTCAATTGGATAGAGCGTTGGCCTCCGAAGCCAAAGGTTGCGGGTTCGACTCCCGCCCAGCGCAGTATTTTTCCCCCCTATCCACCCCCTCCTTTTTTCCACCCGGCTCACGGGTTTGACTCAATCCAGTTCAGCATCCACTTCCAAACAACCTTGCCGTCACCGGGGATCGGCGGCTTTCCGACCGCCCGTTTCGGGATTTTTACAGCTTTCCCCGAATACTGCTTCGCCAATTCGCTGAACTTGCGACCAACATCTTTGACTTTCTGATCCCCGGTCAGCAAACCCAGTTTATATTCAAGCGATGGAAACTCAAATTTCGGATCAATATCGTGGCTGTCCCACCACGTAAACCAACTCACGCCTTCGTCGATTCCCGCCACCGTCGCCTTCTCCACAAACGCCGGCATTTTCTTGATATCCATCCATTCGTCCGACATGCCGTATTCCTGTACCCAGATCGGTTTGTTGCCATCCTGCCCGTAGGATCGCGCCAGCGCGGCCATGGCGGGGATGAGTCTGATGCACGCCGGATCGAACACGCCGCCGTAATTGAGCGCTTCCGTGAATTTCACATAGCAATGGAGAGGGACGATTTGCTGTCGAGAAACGAGTTTTGCGGGACTGAATGTGGACCCGTAAAACCAGGGTTGATGATCGACGCCATTGGCGTGCGGGAGGTTCGGGCATTCGCGTTCCATCAGAGTGAGCATTTTGTCCATCCAAGCGTCGCCCTCCTTGGTCGGGGCGTGCCAGGTGCAGTTGATTTCATTGCCCAGATCAAATCCAAGAAAATTCGGCAGAGGTTTGAGGAGTGTGGCGAGTTCGCGCACCAGAATTTCCTGGGCTTTCCAGAAACGCTCGGACGAGTAGAAACGGTCCTGTTCCGCGCGGTCGACCAGGAACGGCGGGCGAAATGTGAATCCTGACATTCCACCGGTGAACACCGTCACTTGCACGTCGAGCTTCCGCTCATTGGCCAGCGACATCAACTCGCCAAGCCGTTTCAGATGGACCGGGCTGACAAACTTGGGATTAGGTTGGAAATAGGGCCAGATCAACTGGATTCGCAGATGGTCCAGGCCCAGCCCCTTGATGGCGTCGAGATCCCGCGCGATGGAACCGGCATCCCAGTCGTTCCAGCAATACCACCAGTTTTTTGACGGCGTGTAGTTGACGCCAAATCGATGGCGAAGCAACTGCGGGGGAGTTCGTACTGCGGCAGCCGTTGGAAGTGTTTTTCCTACTGGCGGAGTTGGAACGATTGTCTCACCCAAGCTCGCCCCAGCACCCACCATTCCTGCCAAAGACGCACCCACTCCGGCTTTTAAAAACGTACGCCGTCCGATCATTTCTGTTTCCTTGCTATATTCTGCCCCCCATGAAACACATCCGACATGCCAACCCGAAAAAGATCTGGACCGACGAACGTCGTCAGCCATTTTGGGCAGGAAAAAAACGCTCACACCAGCATACCGCTGCGAACGAGCCGGGCAAGTGTGTTGGCACTGAGGATCAAGGAATTGTAAGGAACAAGATCGAGTGAATACAACCCCGTTACAACTCGAGCTCTTTCTGGTCAACGCGCTTGATTTTGGCACCGAGAGAGTTGAGGCGAAGTTCGATTTTCTCATAGCCCCGGTCGATGTGGTAGACACGCATGACGGTGGTGGTGCCGGAAGCGGCCATGCCGGCCAGAACGAGCGCTGCAGAAGCGCGGAGATCAGAGGCCATAACCGGTGCGCCAATCAGGCGTTTGGTTCCAGCGATAACCACGGTGGAGCCTTCTTTGTGGAGATTGGCGCCCAGGCGTGCCAGTTCGGCAACATGCAGGAAACGGTCCGGATATATTTTCTCGGTGATGATGGAGTTGCCGTCGGCCAGGGAGAGGAGGGCCATGAACTGGGCCTGGAGATCGGTGGGAAAGCCGGGATGGGGCTGAGTGGTGATGGACGTGGGTTCGAGGCGGCGAGCCGACGCGACAGTACACCCATTGCCGCTGCGTTCGACGATGATACCTATGGATCGGAGCTTGTCGATGGCCGCCATCAGGTGATCGAAACGGCAGTTATCAAGTTGCACTTCGCCGTTGGTGATGGCGGCGGCAATCATAAACGTACCGGCTTCAATGCGATCGGGAATGACCGTATGCGGAACACCGGTGAGCGCTTTTACACCTTCGATGATGACGCGGGGGGAGCCGGCACCAGTGATCTTTGCACCCATGGCATTGAGGTAGTTGGCGAGGTCAACGACTTCAGGTTCGCACGCTGCCGATTCGATAACGGTGGTTCCTTCAGCGAGGGTGGCTGCGGACATGACGTTGGCAGTGCCGGTGACGGTAGATCCAAAGTTTCCACCGAGGAAGATTTCCGTTCCAACAAGCTTGTCAGCGCGAACAACAATATCACCGGCCTCAAGCTCAACATGGGCGCCGAGAGCGCGGAGGCCTCGAAGATGGATATCCACAGGACGGTCGCCGATGGCGCAGCCGCCAGGCATGGAAACACGGGCGTACTTTCGCCGCGCGAGAAGCGGGCCCAAAACACAGATTCCAGCTCGCATGCGACGCATGAGATCGTAGCGGGCATGACACGGTTTGGTATCGGTGACCTCAAGGGCGAGATCTCCATTCGGGAGCCGCTCGCACGTCATGCCGAGTTCCAGCAGGATGTTGATGAGGCTGGAAATATCCGCAAGGTGCGGTGCGCCCTTGATGAGGCTGGGGCCATCGGCGAGAAGCGCGGCCGCCATGATGGGGAGCGTGGCGTTTTTGGAACCGTTGATGTGAATTGAACCGCGAAGGCGATTGCCGCCTTCGATAACCAAAGAGTCCATGCGACCTCCGTACCGTGGATGAGGTGGTGATAAATTTACCGATTAGGATTATCGGCGAGAGAGGGCAGTTGGGTCAAAGGATTGAACAAAAATGGATGGAATCGCAAGGATATACGAAGAATGGTGGGAACACGGAACGCTAACGTGAAGGTGCCCCATCTTCGTCATTGCCGGTTTCGTGAGGGGAGTCTTCGTTTGCTGGTGGGAGTTCAGCACGTCGGCCGGCGAGTTTCCAGATATCGGTATAGGGGGTTTTGGCGGGGCTGGAGGAAAAGCGTCGGCCGAGGCTGCGGGCGCGCAGCAGTTCACGATAGGTGGCGATGAGTCCAACGAGAAGCAGCAGGGTGATCAGGACAAACGAGAGAAGAAGAACCGCCCGAATGAGCGAGCGGAGGGCGGTAGCGGATTGATCGACCGTCGCGGCGGGGGACGTGGAGGATTGAGTCGTCGCGACAGGCGCGGGAAGATTGAGAAGCAAGGGGCGTATGGCGCCGAGCCACAGAGATACCGTCAACAGTGCCAAGGCGATGGAGATGACCATCCAGACAAGGGCGCGAAAGGGCATGACAAACTCCAGGGGCGCACGTTCCATCACGAAGCGGGTTATGCGAAACGAATTTCGAACCTCGTGGGAGATGAGGGAAATCTACCAGCCAACATCTTTCCGAGGGTTGAACTGTGTGCGCTTATCAAGTTCGGAAAGCGCTAGCTTGTCAGCATCCGTCAGATCAGGTGGGAGTTGAATCAAAATGCGACAGAACTGATCGCCCCGGGTGCCATCGCGCTGTGGGACGCCCTTTTCTTTGACCCGCATTTTTTTGCCCGCCGCTAGGCCGGGAGGAATCCGCAGTTGAACAGGGCCATCGAGTGTGGGTACGGAAACAGTAGCGCCGTTGGCCGCTTCGCCAACGGATATGGGTAGGTCCAAGGTGATATCCTTGCCATGACGGGTGAAATAGGCGTGGGGTATGATATGCGTCTCAATCAGCAGGTGCCCGCGCCCACCCGCGCCGGGGTGGCCACGATCCGGCACCCGAATTTTCGAGCCCTCATCAACGCCCGGTGGGATTTTGACGGAGATGGTTTCGTCTATCGAACGATCCTCGGAGTTGAGTCGGACCTCCACGGTTGTTCCATGAATGGCTTGATCGAAGGTAATCGTTACAGGGTAAAGAAGGTCTGCTCCCCTGGGGGCCTCAACCGGAGGCGCCTCGCCAAAGGGATTGGCCGTCCTTCGCGATCGCCCGCGCGCATTACCCGCCGAAGGCCGCCCACCCATGAAGGACTCGAAGATGTCGTTGAGGTTGACCTCGCCGAAGTCGACGGTGGCACCACCAGGGGTGGCGGTGGAATAGCGGAAGCCTCCCGGAGCGCCCGATGGCCGCGAACGACCAGCGGCGGCTGCGGCCGCGGCGGCATCTGCGGCTGCGGCCGAACTCACACCGGCATGACCAAACTGATCGTAGGCGGTGCGCTTTTTGGAATCGGAAAGGATGTCGTAGGCTTCCTGAACTTCCTTAAATCGCGTTTCAGCCGAAGGATCGCTTTTGTTGAGATCCGGATGAAATTTACGTGCGAGTTTGCGGTAGGCTTTTTTTATCTCATCGTCGGTGGCTGAACGTTGGACGGAGAGGATGTCGTAATAATCTCGCTGGGTGGGCATGTAGCACTCCGGGTAAAACAAGGCTTGCAATACTATAGCGTGAGAATACCGCGGAGAAAAAACGCCACTGGAATTTGTTTGACTGGGTTACCGCCGATACATCCAGGTGCGGAGCGAATTCTTAAGGGAGTTGGGAATGAACTTGCGCCAGCCACCCCCTATAGGAAGAACTTCGAACCCGGCTTTATTGGGCGGAGGCGCGACTTCCTTGGTGCTAGCCAGGGTCTTGTGCATGACATCGAGATAGCTTTTCGCCATTTGATCAGTGGAAAAACGTGCGTGAACGTCGGCGCAGCCTGCGTCTGCATAAGCCGTCAAGAGTGAACGCTGTACCGTAAGTTTGCGGATGGCTGCCGCCGCGGCGCGGGTGTCTCCGATGGGGAAAAGCAGCCCGGTACGCTCCTGCTGGACAACAAAATCAGTCACCCCACGGATTCTCGAGGCGATGGGAACACAACGACCGGCCATCGCTTCGATCAGAGTAAATCCGAAGCCTTCAAAGCGCGAGGGCATGAGAAGCATATCGTGGGCAGCAATTAGCTCTGGAACAGCCTCGGGGGCGACACGACCCAGGAAAGTCACGCGGCCAGCAAGTGAAGCGCAGCGGTTTTTCAACTCGGGAAGGTCGGCCCCCTCGCCGGCGATGGTCAGGTGAAGGGGCAGATCGAACAGTTGATTGAGTATTTCAGGGAGCCAGAAGACACCCTTGTCGATATCTATGATGCGGCCGAGCGAAAGGAGTCGGAGCGGCGAGGAATATTTCTTGGGAACGATTTGGGCATAGGGCACCAGATCAATGGCGTTGGGGATAGTGGTCGTGGATTCAGCCGAAAAACCGCATTTAGCAACAAGGTCCTCTTCTATGCGGGGTGAAACGCCCACGGCGGCATGAAGGTAAGGGCGCAAAGCCTTGGCGGCCGAGTATGTTCCAGGGGTGATGTTATGCACAATACCGATGCGGCGAACTGCTGGGGGAAGATAGGCTGCAAGGGACATATCCTGATTCGCGGTTAGGATATTAACAAATACGGTATTGAAGGATTGCTTCTCAACATGCGCCAGCATTTCCTCGGCAACCTGACGTTCCTTTTTGCCGGATGTGTCAAAAGCCTTGCCTTCATGCCTACATGCCTCAAATACTGGATCCTTAACAAGTTGACTAAAAGATGAAGTTGACGCAAGCCAGTCCAGCGAAATGCCTTGCGCACGTAGTCCGTCGCGCAGCGATCGAAATACGGAAAATGTCCCTCCACGGTGAGGAAGAATCATAAACACCGCTTTGACATTCTTGTTCAAATTCACTTCCCTTTTCAAGACGTCACCAAAGTCCGATTCGAATGCCCCCCCATCACTTTTGATCTAGTTTGCAGCAGAGGCTGTTGAAATATCATAGGAATCATATTCGTGGTGAATTCGTGCGAACTTGTAACAAAGAGTTAGGGGAACCAACAAGAATATGGCGTGAACTAACATCGAAGTCAATTCTTGGGTAATTCCCAGAACCAACAGGAACAGTGTAATTGCCATCAACCCTTGCGCCATGGGGGATGCCAATAGAATGGCATGATCCCATAGGCGTCTGACGAAATACCCCATTAACATCCATATAAAGATAGATGCCCAACCAAGCTCGCAAAAGGCTTGAGCAAACCCTGTGGGCGCGGCTCCGCCTGCAATCGTATGCGTACCACCCATCACTTGACTGAGCATCGCCTGATTATAACCGCTGTGCATACCAAACCACTGCCATTTATTGGGGAAGATTTCCTTAGGCGCGAACCTTTGCAAAAAGTAAACGGAATATCCGCGACCGTATCCATACTGACCGCTTTCGCGCACAGCTCCGATTGCCGCAGGTCCAAATATGTGCTCCTCTCCGCCGATATATGACGGCTCCTTGTCAAAGAATGTAGGAATCTTTTCGCCTATGGCAGCAACACGTGCCGAAAAGGTAGGATTTTCATTCACCGCTCCACGAGTAAGTTGTATGGTTGCAAGAATCAATAACAGAAAACTCGCGCCAACAACGACAACCATTTTCGATGGACGTCGCTGTTTGGCCAGGTAAAAAACCATCGCCACAACAGCAGTTCTCATGATATCACTCCGCTGCCCGTAAACGATGAACCGATCTATCGGAGTTATGGCGGCAATTGCCAGCGACAAAACAGCTAATCCCAAGTAGGTCGGATTCCTCGAGAAGCATATGACCTGAACGGCGACGACAGAACCACCTACCCACAAGAACAGCAGATCCCGAAGATATCCTGTAGCTTGCCAATCCCCATAAGTCATTAGATTGGCCATTACTCCAGTTACAACTGCGACCAACGAGTAAAACAACAATTTGCCGGGAGAGAAGCTTTCATTTACTCCAAGGCCCCGGATAAACTTCTTTCCACCACCTTTGTACCAGCCGAAATAGAAGGACAAGACAGCCGCAATTGTGACAAGCAAATAAAACTCAAAAAAGCTGGATGGCATAAAGCTAAGCGCCGGCAGCGGATTGGTAAGCAGTTTGTGGCCGGCTATAAAATAACTGGTCAGTCCCACAAGTATCAAAGGATGAAAGGGATCCTTCTGATATCCACAGAGATATAGCAATGCGGGAAAAACTCCCACAACTAAAAGAATAACACCGAGTAGAGTCATCATGGCAAGACCTCATGATTATTTACTTTATCTATTGGAAAAACCTCAAGTCGATTTCAACGAGCGGTCGGGAGTAGAAAATCGTTTGCGTAGTGAATTAGCCAACTTGCGCGGCCAATCCCGATCCATACAGGGTCGTTCAATCAACTTGAAAAACATTGAGGAAATAAACAATACAATCGCGCCATGAATAGCTGTTTGAATCAGAAAATTCACCCAAAATGGCAGCATGGAAATATACATGATTTTTGTGAGAAAAGCCAAAATCGATACCATATGGGCATGCAAGAGATATATGCTATAGCACATTCCACCAATAGCCCAAACCGGCGGCCAACGTAAAAATCGATTAAACAGAATGCTCTTAAACCCAGCGAGATAAAAGAACGCGATCGACCATGGCATAAATGTGTGAGGCCAGCGGTTAACGACCGTAGTGACAATGAATATCCCCGCTATGAGTGCAGCCACGTCCCACAAATACGATTTTCTGGGATGTTTTTTGACATAAGTAAGATATACGTCAGCCAAGATAAATCCGCTTAGGAAATATTGAATATAATACAAAATGGAGTACTGATAGCCTAGATGGTCGGGAGAATAATATGCATTCATGTACGACGTGATTCCAATGACCGCAATAAGCAGCAACCGTCGTACCCACACATTGTTGAAGACGAAAGCACCAGCCAATAGGGGAGCGAGGATATAAAATTGCACTTCCACTTCCAGTGACCAGGAGACACCATTGATGTAGCTGAAAGAGTGGTATACTTGGTTATGAACATAAAAAACGCTTGCAACAAAAGATCCTGGCAGAACAGACAGGGGTCTATTGTCAAAATAGTACGCGTGCCCACCCGCGAATGGTATCCACAGAATAAGTGCCAGAATATACGGCGGTTCGAGTCTGGTGAGTCGCCGCAAAAAATAGGCCTTCAATGAAGGACGTTTTTCCTTATTGATATAGTGTTCCGCGAACGGCATGGCCAGAATGAAACCACTAATTACAAAAAAAAGTTGAACTCCAAACGCTCCGCGGTCGACGATGACGCTCAAGAGCCAGTCAAAGCCCGAAAGCGCGTTTATATTCACCAACTTCGAACCGGGAACTCTCGCGATATTGTTTTTGGCCATGATCTGATTGAGGTCATGATGCAGAAAAACGGCCAGCACTGCTATAAAGCGAAATCCATCAATTTCCGGAATGAACTTCCCAGTGGTTGTAATTCGCCGAAGACCCCTGAACCATAGTGAAATGGCGGATTCTTTGGTTAGTACTGTCATCCGAGTCCTTACCCAAAATTACCAGTGTTCAGTGAGACACGCGTGCGAGATGCAATTGTCTGGTCTCGCGTGCAATTTCGCGAGCATAGTACTCGATACTCGCCAATTCGCTATTCCTTCGCGCTCGCCGGCCCATTTCTGTTCGCAAATCCTGGCTCTCGGCAAGTCCGACAATGGCGGATGCGGCTCCCTCAATGTCGTCGTATTCTCGAAGAATGCATGAGTCGGGCTCCAACTGAACAATACCGCTGTTAGGCGAACAGACAACAGGCAACCCTGTCGCCATGGCTTCTCGCACAACCCCGGCGCTTCCTTCGCACGTGCTTGGAAAAAAGAATATATCGAATTGGCTCATCCATTGAAGCACCTCTGCGCGGGAGACAGAACCAATAAATTCCACGGAAGAAACATTGGACGCCGCCCGCTCGCTGAGATGAATTTTCCCCACCATCACAAACCGCATTTTTTCAGAGGCCAGCTTTCTTGCCACCTCAATGAAGTAGGGCGCTCCCTTACGCAGTCCGATGGAACCTACAAAACCTACGGTAATCGGCGTCCTATTCTGTGGTCGGTGCACGAATGGAAACTTCGCCGCATCCATGGGATAGGGAATCACAGATATTTTGGAGAATTCAACCCCGCATTGAACCAGACCTTGCTTCACGTAATCCGAGCCGCATGTGATGTGATCTAGCGAGGCCCATGTTTGACTTTCAAATTCAGAAAAATCTTCGGCCACATTCGTTGCGGCACTGGAAAACTGGGGAAATCGCTGCCTTTGCAGTTCGTCCTCTCGGTCTTCGATCTTGTAAGGTGCAATCATCTGGTCACCAATCGTCTTGAGCCCCTTCTGCTGAGCGGCAGCAGCCAGCATCGGATGCATATTGCGCACGAAACCAAATAGCGTATCAGCCTTGCCGAAGCCGTGGCGAATGACCCATTTGGCAAACTCCTCAGATTCCCATCGAAAAAAATCTGCTTCCGCGGAAAAACGTCGGCGACCCCACTGCGCACGCAGTGTATTCCACGGACTCGAAACAACGCGCGACGCGTCAAGCAATGGACTGTATCGTTGGGCGAGCTTATCACCCATTCTGCCTCCCCCCATTCGTATCGCTTTAGCAATCCAAGAATCAATACTTCCCGGCGAAGCATACCAATTGGTATATACTCGATCCAACATGTTTACGCTTTGGAGCGCAACCGGAACGGCATAATGCCGACGCGCTCCGTCTTGAATGACAGTTACTTTGGGAAGGTCATGATGTGGCATTATCATCTACCTCCAGCATGCTCAATGCCACGTCACCATCATCTGTGCTGAAACCCCATAAACTCATGGCGTACTTCCCCCACTTGGTGTGGAAGCGGACGCCGCGCTGCCGCTCAACCTCGACACCTTCTTCAAACTTGACGCGGATTTCCGTGACGTCACCCGCGTTATCATAAACGCCACCACCAGTATCATTACACCCAAACCCGAACGACCCCCGATCTTGCTCCAGTTTTTGTAGCCATCAAACTGGTAAACACTTTCGCCTACCTGATTGCTGCGGCCAATTTGAACATAACAAAAATCATTCAAAATGAATGTAGTGGGAAGGTCGCTTATCGCCCAGGGATTTTGATTGGGCGTTCCCCATATATTCATACGACTGGCCACATAATGTTTGTTATCCCAATCAAAAAAATAGCGCGTGGACTTTTCACCTAGGTAGCAGGGCACGCGCTGCCACATCCAACGGGCCCATGCCTCTTTAGCGAGAGGGCCACCCACCACGTAAATCGCCACGAGGATGCAAAGTGTCCATACAAAACCGCGAAAGCAGAGCATTCTCGCGAGTAATCCTTTGGCCAACGACATCTTATGGATTCCTCACGGCGATTCGGGAGTGATGCGCACGCACCTAAAGCCTCCAAACATTATCGGTTCATACCCCCCCCCACCATTATTTACGGGCCGCCGATAGTTTCGGATGTATTGGCACGACCTGCCGCGCTCCAGGGCCATGCCATGGCAAAAATAAAACCAGGCGGACGGCCGTGAGGAACGCCAGCCTGGGGAGGGAGAGAGAGCACGGTAAGTTTCCTGGTGCAAACTGTTGGTGCAGGTGGTATTTTCGGCAAATCAAGCAGCGTTCTTACCCGCGATGTGTCGTTCCAACAACTGCTCGTACGTGGTCAAATCTGCTTCCAGCAAGGCCTGGGTGACCTCCGGGTCAAACTGGCTGCCTTGGCATTTTCGCATTTCAATCAGCACTTGATCTTGGCTCTTGCTGGTTTGATAGCACCGGGTGGAACTCATCGCATCGAACGAGTCCGCCACCGCCAAGATTCGCGCGAAAAGCGGTATGGAATCATTTTGGAGACCCGAAGGATATCCCCGGCCATCCCAGCGCTCGTGGTGATGGAGTACCGCAGGAATAACCTGAAATAGCAAAGGAATTTCATTGACAATCTTACGGCCGATCTCGGGGTGCAGCTTAACCATGTCATATTCTGCGTCGGTCAGACGTTCAGTTTTTCGCAGAATCTGCTCCGGAACGCCGATCTTGCCCAAATCATGAACCAGGCCGGCGAGAACGAGCTTTTGCAGTTCCAACTCAGTTAGCCCCAACTTCAAGCCAATGAGACGCGCCAAATGGGCGACTCGCTCGGAATGGCCCTTGGTATAGGAATCTTTGGCATCAAGCGAAGCCATCAAGGCTTGAAGAACCCCGGTGAGAAGTGCTCGTTGTGCGGGATCTTCGGGAAACTCCTGCGGCAATGGAGATGGAGATTCTCCACTTACCAGTCGCAGGTGAAAATGTTGGCCTTCGGCATTCATTTCATTCAACTTTCACGGACACCATTGAAAAACAGGCGTCGGCGCTCTCACCTAAAGATGGGAAAGAGCGATTTAGGCAGCCGCCACTTGAGAATTCTTAACGGCAACCTGACGCGTCACGGGCACTTCGCCACGAGCTTGAGCTCGAATGACAAGTTCATCTTTGATCCACAAACGAACGCTTTCACTGGCGACCATCCAAAAGAGGCCGAGTTCTTCGTCGTTCATGTTTCGCAGGTACACGGCAATTTCCGGTTCCATGCGACCCTCACGGTAAGACGCGACGTTCTTTGCCAAGAGCCGACGGGTGTGAACGTCATTCGCACGTCGGCACTACATGAACTAAACCGGACATGGTCCGGAATGGATACTAAAAAAACCAGGCGGACGGCCGTGAGGAACGCCAGCCTGGGGAGGGAGAGAGAGCAACTTCAAAATCTTGGTGTGATTCAAAGGCGACTGGAGATATTCACTTGTCTATTTCCTCGCTGAGCAAGTCAGCGAACTGTGGTCTAAAAAACCAGGCGGACGGCCGTGAGGAACGCCAGCCTGGGGAGGGAGAGAGAGCAACTTCAAAATCCTGCT
>JBBRWV010000081.1:0-17352 GCA_038248985.1 Phycisphaerae bacterium | reverse complement strand
GTCGGCCTCGAATTCGAAGAAGAACTCACCGCCTCCGACACCCCCCAACCCCTCCCTCCCGAATGGCTCCAAACCCTCAACTCCTCCCGCTAATCCCGCCCCTCCATCCTTTGGCCCCCCCTTTGCTTCACAATCCTGTGAATCCCCAGCGTCATTCGTGACCTCGGCTTCTCTCTTGACCGGCGTACCCGTGCGGCTGACCAGCACACTTATCGAGGGCCCTAGCAAAAACCCTCGTTCCCGTGCTGAAAACACGCTTTTTAGCCCGACGCCCGCCTCATGAATCACCTGCAGCGGCGAGGAGTCGGAAGCTGAGTGGTGCGGGCTTCCGACACATTCGCTCCTCTGTCTGGCCCTGTAACTTCTGTTTCCTCGCCCTGTGAGATACCATGGATACCTTCGAACTCCGCCGTTCCCTCCACGACCTCAGCAACGCCCTAAATGCGGCTAAAATCAACGCTTACCTCCTCCGCCGCATGCACGCCGAACTCCTCGATCGCGAAACCGCCGACGGCCTCGACTCCGCCCTCCTCGACGCCGAGCGCCTCGTCACCGGCCTCCAAACCCGCATTCATTCCGAGTCCCCCGCACCCACCACCAACCCCCAGTAAAATTCGGACATTCCGGTATTTCCATTGACCATTAACACGACTTTTTGTATCCTGGTAGGACAAAGTGTCGCTATAACGACACGCGCGAAGAGCGTATAGTAAACTATTTCATCGGCGACCTGCTTACTTAGGCCAAAATTCAGTAAGTGGGTCCAAACGATTAATGACCGGACGAGATCCTCGGTCGTGGACTACTTCCAGAGCGAAAAGGACTGCGCCTTCTCATGTCTCACAGTCATACCAAAATCCTCGTCGTCGAAGACAATGCGTCAGAAAGCATTGCCCTGCAAAGACTTCTAGCCTCCGCCCGTTATCAGGTCGCCTCCGCCGATTCCGTCGACAAAGCCCTCAGCTACCTTGATGAACCCATCGACATCATCCTCTCCGACCTCCAACTCGGTGAAGACTCCGGCATCGACCTCCTCCGCACCTGGAAACAAAAACACCCCGAAACACTTTTTCTCATCACCACCGGTCACGCCTCCATCTCCACCGCCGTCGATGCCATCCAAGCCGGCGCCTATCACTACCTCACCAAGCCCCTCGACCCACCCGCCCTCCTCAACATGCTTGCCAACATGACCCACCAGCGCGAACAATCCCGCAAAGTCGTCGATCTCCAAAACCGCCTCGATGAACGCTTCAGCCTCAACAGTATCATCGGCCGCAGCTCCTACATGCAGCGCGTCTTCGAACTCATCCGCCGCAGCGCCCACGCCTTCTCCACCGTCCTCATCCTCGGCGAATCCGGCACCGGCAAAGAACTCGTCGCCCAGGCCATCCACCAAAATTCCCCCCGTCGCGACGGCCCCTTCGTCGCCGTCAACTGCGCCGCCATGCCCGCCACCCTCGTCGAATCCGAACTCTTCGGACACGAACGCGGCGCCTTCACCGGCGCCACCGACCGCCGCATGGGCAAGTTCGAAGCCGCCAGCGGCGGCACGCTCTTCATCGATGAAATTGGCGAGTTCGAAGTCGCCCTCCAGGTCAAACTCCTCCGCCTCCTCGAAAACCGCGTCGTCACCCCCGTCGGCAGCAACCGCGAAATCAAAGTCGATACCCGCGTCCTCGCCGCCACCAGCCGCAACATTCCCCAAATGCTCGCCGATGGCCAGTTCCGGGAAGACCTCTACTACCGCCTCAACGTCATCACCATCGAACTCCCCCCTCTCCGCAACCGCCTCGAAGACATCCCCCTCCTCGCCAAACGCTTCATGGACCGCGTCAATGAACAGAACGGCACCTCCATCACCGCGCTCTCACCCGCCCTGGTCGACGCCCTGCAGGAATACGCCTGGCCCGGCAACGTCCGCGAACTTCTCAACGTCATCGAACGCATGATGGTCCTCACCGACAAAGCCATCATCGACCTGGACGACCTGCCCGCCTACATCCGCAACGGCCCCGTACCTCGCCTGCCCGACCTTCATCACGACCGCTCCGCTCACCGCTTCCCCGTCCATGATGCCGCCAACGCCCTTTCCCTCCTCGACGAATCCCTCGCCAGCATGACGCTCGAAGATATCGAAAAACGCGCCATCGACGCCACCCTCGCCCGCTGCGGCGGACGACGTACCCGCGCCGCCAAAATGCTCGGCATCAGCGTCCGCACCCTCCAACGCAAACTCGGCAACAAATTTGGACCCGAGGAAGACGAAGAATCCCCCGCGCTCTCGCAGTCCGTCGAGTCCGGCCCGGACGATCATCCGTAAACGCTCGGCGCACTCCTTGCCCACCCCCTACAACACCGTCCCCGTCAGGACGATCTTCGCCACCACAAAATAGATGATCAATCCCGTGACATCCACCAGCGTCGCGACAAACGGCGCCGAACTCGTCGCCGGATCAAACCCCAGCCGCCGCATGATGAAAGGCAGCATCGAGCCCGCCAGCGAACCCCACATCACCACCCCCACGAGCGACACCAGCACCGTCAGCCCCACCAAATACCAATACTTCCCGTACGCCGTCCCCCGCGCGTGCAAACTGCCGCTCTCGATCGTCGGCAGCTTGATCTGGGTCGTCAGCTTCGTCGGCAGCAGTGTCCCCTTCGGCAATTCCACCCCCGACGGCAATGTGTATGCCGGCACCGCCACCGATTGCTTCAACTCCGTATCCGCCACCACCATCTGCATCCCCTCCGGAATCTTCGCCGCCCCCTGCTCGCCCTGCGTCTGAAAAAGCCGCCCCACCACCGGCATCTGCGAAAGCCCCTGCCACGCCGCGATCCGTCCAAATCCTATCACCCCCAAAAATAATCCCAGCGCCAAACCTGTCCGTATCTCCCGTCCAAACACCCGCCACCAATCCGCCAATTTCACCTCCTTCAACGCCAGCGACCGAATGATCAAACTCGTCCCCTGCGATCCGCTGTTCCCGCCCGAGGAAATAATCAGCGGCACAAACAACGCAATCACCGCCGCCCGCTCAATCTCATGCTCAAAATATCCCATCGCCGTCGCCGTCAGCATCTCCCCCAAAAACAGCACCGCCAGCCACCCCCCGCGCTTCTTCACCATGTGCCAGAACGATACGCTCAAGTACGGCGCATCCAACGCCTCCTGCCCGCCCATCTTCTGAATCTCTTCCGTCGTGATCTCCTCCGCCACCTCCAGCACGTCGTCCACCGTGATGATCCCCAACATGTTCCCCTGTCCATCCGTCACCGGCAGCACCGACCGATCATACTTCTCAAACGTGTCCACCATCTCCTGCCGCGTCGCCGCCGCCGGAATCGACACCACCGTCATATCATGAATATCCCGCACGGCCACCGCTGGGTCCGCCATCACCAGCGTCCCCAGCCCCACATCCCCCACCAGCTTTCCCGCCTCGATCAAGTACAACACATTCAGCGTTTCTTTATCCCGCCCCGTCGTCCGCACATACTCCAGCGCCTCCCGCGCCGTCATGTCCGGACGCAACGCCACGTACTCCGGCGTCATGTACCGCCCCGCCGTCCCCTCCGGATATCCCAATATCCGCCGCGTCTCTTTCAACTCCGCCGGCGAAAGCAACTCCAGCAACCGCCGCGTGACTTCCGCCGGCATCTCATCCAGCAAATGCACGCGATCATCCGGCGGCATCTGGTCCAGCAACGCCCGCGACGTCTCACTCGATAAACTCCGCAGCAACTCCTCCTGCGTATTCACCGGCAAATAGGAAAAAACCTCCGCCGCCCGGTCCCGCGGCAAAACCCGAAAAATGACCCCTTCATCCTCCGCCGGCAAATCCTCAATGATCTCCGCAATGTCCGCCGGTTCCAGCTCGCTTAACGCCTCACGCAGTTCCGCCCACTGCTGCTTGGCGATCATCTCCTCCAGTTCCACCTGCAAAATATTGCCAATCATCATCGCACCTGCATTTACCGTCGAAAAATTCAAAACGCGAAGTATCACACCCCGCCACCCATAAAGCCAACTCTCCTGCTCCCCCGCCGCCGCCCCATTTCACCCGCCACCCTTCTCACTCAACTCGCCGCATCGTCCCCCAACGCCGCCTCCACTTTTGCCGCCAGGTCCGTCTTCCCCGCCGTCTTCAGCTTCGACGCATAGATCTTCCCCACCCGGTACCAATTGCTCTGCTGCATGAATGGCCCCGCCATCTCCTGCGGCTTCCGCACCTTCGACCACGTCGAATCATACAAAACCAAAATCTTCGCCTCATCCCCCGCCAACAGCTTCTCCGCACCGCGCAACGCCTCCAGCACAAACGGCCCGGCGTTGGCAAACTTTTCGATCACGTTCATGTAACACAAACCCGCCGCGTTCGTGTTCCCCGCCGCCTCGTGCATCCGCGCGTTGCGCATCCGTATCTCCGCCGCCAGGTCCGCCCGCGACTGAAACATCGTAAACGCCCCGTTCCACAGCTTGTTCTGCTCCTTCACATCCTCCACCGTCTCGATCATCGGCACCAGCACCGCCAGCGCAAAATCCGGATACTTCCCCCCACACAACTTCATCAGCACTTCGCTCCAGCGGATCTTGTGCGCCAGCGTCAGCTTCCCGTCCTTCGCCAGATCCCGCACCGCGAACCACCCCCGCGGATACCCCGGATTCTGCCGCAACCCCAGCTCCAGCAATTCCAGTTGCCCATCCACCCCCGCATCCCGCACCACCCTCCGACCATTCGTAATCTCCACGTCCAGCGCCTCGGCCGCCACCCCCGCGCGCAACCGCACCGCTGCATCCGTGAGCGCCACCGTGTTCTGCCGATCGTTCGCCTTCGTCCCGATCAACTCCGCCAGCAAACTCACGTAACTGTCCGGCACCGACCGCTTCAACTGCGGATCCATGACATTCCCCTTCACGCCCCGATATTCCTCGTATCGTCCCACGTTAAAATTCCACACGCCCCGCCCCGCCTGCGCTTGCAAAAATCCCACCCACGCATGACCCACCGCGCCGCTCGACCCTGTCGCGTACGCCGTCGGCACACCAATGCTCTTCCCCACCGACATCGCGTAATACGCCTGGTCCGCACACACGCCGCCATACTGCAAAATGTTCGGCAGCGTGTAGCCCGCCTTCGTCACCTTCTTCGGCGTCATCTTCCGCAAGTGCTCGTAGTCATACTTAATATCGAAAAAATGCCGCCCCACCATCTCGTCCTTCGCATATTTCTTCAACGCCCAGTTCATATCCTCGATACTCGCCGTCGTGTCCACCACGTAAATCAACAGCTCCGCCGGCACCGCCTTGATGCCAAACAGCATCGCCCCCTCGTTCTTCACGTAAAAATCAAAAATCTCCACCGCGTCCGGAGATTTGCAGGTGTTCTCGTTGATCCCCCGCATGAACGGCCGATCATGCACCACGCACACCGCCGCCGCCAACGTCGCATACTTGTCCAGCTTCTCCCCATCCTTCTCGCGCAACTTCCCCAGTATCGCATACACGCCCTTCGGATCCTCCGACGCATCCATCAAAAACGCCAGCGTCCGCGCCACGTTGTCATTCGCCCGCAAATACTTCAGCAGCGCCTTGTCCGCCCCGCCCTTGGCCAACTGCCCCGTCAGCCGCCGCGTATACGCCGCCTCCCGAAACGCGTCCAAATTCTGACTCGTCCCCCACGCCACCACCTGGTCAAACAGCTTCTCCCCCGCCGCGCTGGCCGCCGCAAAATCCCCGCTCTCCTGCGCCGCATCCAAAATCGCCGCGCTCCGCGTCTTGGCATAATTCTCCAGCGTCATCTTCGCCATCGTCGCCGGCCCTGGCGCCGCCCCGCTCGCCCCGCCGTTCGTCCCGCCCCCTGCCTTCGGCCCCGCCTCCCCCATGACGCACGCCGCCCCCGCCATCAACCCCGCCACCATCCAACACGCCGCATTCGCCTTACGCATCGTTCGTCCTCGAGCAAAATTTGTCCTTGTACCATTCTACCCACATCGCCCCGCAACCAGCCATGATTCCTTGATGCGATCCGCTTTCCGCGCTCTCCCCCGCATCAAACTGCTCGCCCGCGCCATTGACCCCGCGCGCTTTCGCCAAGTCTCCCCTGCCGACCAACTAACTATTCAACATCCGCTTATGCACCCCCAATGCCGCCTCCTTCAACGCCTCCGGCAGCGTCGGATGCGCATGACACGTCCGCGCAATATCCTCCGCACTCCCCGCAAACTCCATCACCACCGCCGCCTCCCCAATCAAGCTGCTCGCCTGCACCCCCAAAATATGCACCCCCAGCACCCGGTCCGTCTTCGCGTCGGCGATCACCTTCACAAAACCCTCCGCCGCATCCATGCACAACGCCCGCGCATTCGCCCGGAACTGAAATTTCCCCACATTCACCGCTACCCCCTTCGCCTTGCACTGTTCTTCAGTCAGCCCCACCCACGCCAACTCCGGGCTCGTATACACCACCGCCGGTATCACGTTGTAATTCACATGCCCCGCCTTCCCCGCGATCATCTCCGCGCACGCCACGCCTTCCTCCTCCGCCTTGTGCGCCAACATCGGCCCCGCCACGCAATCCCCAATCGCAGACACCCCCTCCACATTCGTCTTGAAATGCGCATCCGTCACTACCCGCCCACGTTCATCCACCTTCACCCCCACCACATCCAATCCCACTCCCGCCGTATAGGACTTCCGACCCACCGCCACCAGCACCACCTCCGCCGGCTCGCTCATCTGCTTCCCTTCCCACTCAAACGTCACCACCTTCTTCCCCCCCACATCCTTCACCCCCGTCACCTTCGCCCCCAAATAAAAATTCAACCCCTGCTTCTTCAGCACCCGCTCCAACCCCCGCGCCATCTCCTCATCGCTCCCCATCACCACCTGCGGCAACATCTCCAGCACCGTCACCTTCGACCCCAACCGGCTCCACACGCTCCCCAACTCCAGCCCGATCGCCCCCCCGCCAATCACCACCAAACTCTCCGGCACCTTTGTGAGCGCAATCCCCTGATCGCTGCTGATGATCGCCTTCCCGTCAAACTTCATGAACGGCAGCTCCACCGGCACACTCCCCGTCGCGATAATCACATGCTTGGCGCTCACCCCGCTCTTGGCCCCATCCGCCCCCGTAATTTCCAACTGCTTCCCGCCGCCCGCCCCCACACTTACAAACTTCGCCGTCCCCACGATCTTCTCGATCTTATTCTTCTTCATCAGGCCCGACACCCCCGTCGTCAGCGTCTCCACCACCTTCTCTTTTTTCGCCATGAGCGCCCCCAGATCCAGCTTGATCCCCTCAAACGTAATCCCCAACCCCGCAAACCCATGCTTCGCCTGGTAAAACTTCTCCGACGCATCCAGTAGTGCCTTGCTCGGTATACACCCCACGCGCAAACACGTCCCCCCAAATCGCGCCTCCTTATCCACGCACGCCACCTTTAGCCCCAGTTGCGCCGCCCGTATCGCCGCAATATACCCGCCCGGCCCCGCACCAATCACCACCACGTCAAACACCGCTTCAGCCACGAAACATCTCCTTCAATCAACTCCGTAATTAATCATAGCCGCACCCACTCCCCCACAAAAGCCGCACCAAAATCCCTCCCCCAACTCCTCCCCCTCCCCCCTCAACCCGCCTCCCCCTCCTCGTCCGGCACCTGCAACGGCTCCACGCCCCAGATATCCCGGCAATACTCCCGGATCGTCCGATCCGATGAAAACTTCCCGCTCCGCGCCACATTCACAATCGACTTCGCCGTCCATCCTTCCACATCCGCCCACGCCGCATCCACCCGACCCTGCGCTTCCATGTACGCCGCGTAATCCGCCAGCAACATGTATTCGTCGTTCCCCAGCAACGTATCCACCAGCGGCCGGAACAACCAGGGATCGCCCTTCGAAAAATGCCCGTTCCCAATCTGGTCCAACGCCTCCCGCAATTCCCAGTTCTCCTGGTACAACTTCCACGGATAATATCCGTCCCGCTTCCACGCCCCCACCTGCTCCGTCGTCAGCCCAAACATAAAGAAATTCTCCGCCCCCACCTCCTCGCGTATCTCCACGTTCGCCCCGTCCAGCGTCCCAATCGTCAGCGCCCCGTTCATCGCAAACTTCATGTTCCCCGTCCCTGAAGCCTCTTTCCCCGCCAGCGAAATCTGCTCCGACAAATCCGCCGCCGGATAAATCAACTGCCCCGTCTTCACGTTGAAGTCCGGCATAAACACCACCTTCAATTTCCCGCGCACATTCTCATCCCCCTCGATCACGTCCGCGATCCCGCCCGCCAGCTTGATAATCAACTTCGCCATCCGATACCCCGGCGCCGCCTTGCCCGCCAAAATAATCGTCCGCGGCACCACCGCTTTCCCCGGCTCCCTCCGTATCCGGTTGTACATCGTGATCGCCCCCAATAGCGCCAAATGCTGCCGCTTGTACTCGTGAATCCGCTTCACCTGCACATCAAACAGCGTCGTCGGATCCACCTTCACCCCCGTCTTCTCCAGGATCAATCCCGCCAGCCGCTCCTTGTTCTCCAACTTCACCGCCCGCCACGCCTTCCGGAAACTCGCATCCTTCGCCAGCGGCTCCAGCTCCCGCAAATCGTACTCCGTAAAATTAATCCACGAATCCCCAATGTGCTTCGTGATCAACGCCGACATCCCCGGATTCGCCAGCACCATCCAACGCCGCGGCGTCACACCGTTCGTCTTGTTGCTGAACTTCTCCGGCATCATCTCCGCAAAATCGCGCAGCACCGTCTGCTTCAACAACTCCGAATGCAATGCCGCCACCCCGTTAATCGCATGACTCCCCACGCTCGCCAAATGCGCCATCCGCACATAGCGGCATCCGCTGTCGTCAATCAAACTCATCCGCCGCACCCGATCCCCATCCCCCGGAAAACGCGCCCGCACCTCCTCCAAAAACCGCCGGTTGATCTCGTAAATAATCTCCAAATGCCGCGGCAACAATGACCCGAAAAGCTCCAGCGGCCACTTCTCCAACGCCTCCGGCAACAACGTGTGATTCGTGTACCCAAACGTCTGCTGCGTCACCTCCCACGCCTTCTCCCACTCCATCCCATGCTCGTCCAGCAACAACCGCATCAACTCCGCCACCCCGATCGATGGATGCGTATCGTTCAACTGCACCGCGAACACTTCGTGGAAACGCTCCACCGTCTTCCCCGTCACCTTCAATCCCCGAATCATGTCCTGCAACGCGCACGACACAAAAAAGTATTGCTGCTCCAGCCGCAACCGCTTCCCCTGCATCGATTCATCGTTCGGATACAACACCTTCGTGATGTTCTCCGACGCCATCTTGTCCTCCACCGCCCCGTAATAATCCCCCTTGTTGAACGCCTCAAAATTGAAACTCTCCACCGCCTCCGCCTTGAACAACCGCAACGTGTTGCACGAATTCACCTTGTACCCCAGCACCGGCGTGTCATACGCCACCCCCATCACCGCCCGCGCCGCCAACCACCTCATGCACATCCCACCCTTCCCATCAGATCCCCACTCCGTCCGACCCCCAAACTTCACCGTATACGCCAGCTCCGGCCGCGCCACCTCCCACGGATTCCCAAAACGCAGCCACTTGTCCGTCACCTCCACCTGCCACCCGTCCCGAATCTCCTGGTCAAATATCCCAAACTCATAACGAATCCCATACCCCATCGCCGGCACCTCCAGCGTCGCCAGCGAATCCATAAAGCACGCCGCCAACCGCCCCAATCCTCCGTTCCCCAACCCCGGCTCCTCTTCCTGCATCAGCAACTCGTCCATATCCACCCCCGCCGTCTCCAACGCCTCCCGCACCTTCTCCGTCAATCCCAAATTCACCAAATTGTTCCCCAAATGCGGACCCATCAAAAATTCCGCCGACAAATAGCACACCATCTTCGCGTTCCCCATCTCCAGGAACGTGTCCGCCGTGTTCACCGCCCGCTCCATCAACAGATCCCGCACCCCATATGCCAGCGCCATGTACAAATCGTTCCGCGTCGCCGTAATCAGCGAACGCCACTGCGTCTGCTTCAGCTTCTCCAGAAAACAATCCCGAATCTGCTTGGTAATATCGGGCAACCCATCCCCCAGCACCGTGCTACGGGGCGCCTCCACCACCCGCCCGCGTTCCGTACTCTGTCCGTTCGTCCGTCGCTTGGTGCTCATTATCGTCTCCAAAATTGCACTGCTGCATCACCCCCAATTGTCCTCGAACGCCCCCCCCAACGCGAATTTTTTCACGCTAAAAATCCCAATATCTCACCCCCCAAGACAACGCGCGCACCCCTGCCCCATACCCCATACCTCTTACCCTGCACCCTGACCCCTACGCCGGCTTCACCGCATACACCTTCACACTCGCCGCATACGCATTCACATCGTACTTCTCCAGCAACCCTTTCAATCCCCCATGCAGGTCGTCCTTCTCCTCCTTCTTCGCCTCCCCACCGCAACACCCTCCGCCCTGCACCACCTTCAGCGAAGTCCCGCAGCAACCCCCCTTCTTCATCGCCCCCTTCTCCACCTTCTCCTCCATCGCCGGAGAACAGCACCCCGACTGATTCTCCAGCTTCGCATACGCATTCAAATCCGCCCCCGAATCCACCACCTGCACCGCGCCAAACCCCGCCGCCAGAAGCCCCGCACGATACTCCTCAATCAAAATCGCCCCCGCAATGCACCCCACATACGCCATCACATCCCCCGCCAACTCCGCCGGCAACTCCCGCTTCAACGCAATATCACTTACCGCCAGTCGCCCCCCCGGCTTCAACACCCGCGCAATCTCCCGAAACACCGCCCGCTTGTCCGCCGCCAAATTGATCACACAGTTCGAAATCACCACATCCACGCTCCCATCCTTCAGCGGCAATTTGTCGATCTCCCCCAAATAAAACTCCACATTCGCAAATCCTCCCTCCTGCGCCCCCTTCCGCGCCCGTTCCACCATCGACGGCGTCATATCGATCCCAATCGCCTTCCCCGTCGGCCCAACCTTCTTCGCCGCCAAAAATACATCCAACCCGCCCCCGCTCCCCAAATCCACCACCACCTCCCCCGCACGCAGCTTCGCCGTCGCCGTCGGGTTCCCGCACGACAGCCCCATGTTCGCCTCCGCCGGTATCCCCCCCAACTCCTCCGCCGAATACCCAAACGCCTCCGCAATCGCCTTCACCCCCGCATGATCATTCGTCAACCCACTCTCCGCCACCGCCCCATACTTCGCCTTCACCGCCTGCGTAATCGAGCTGTCTACCATGACCATCTCCTAAAAAAAGACCCAAAAAATCAAAAACAAAACCCAAAACCCAAATCTAAACCGCGGTCCCATCATCAAAAACTCAAACCAAATTTTGTGTCTTTTGTGTCTTTTGAGGCCATTTATTGGTCTCCCCAAAATATCTCCGCTGAAAATACAAAGCCACATTCACCAACCCAATCAACACCGGCACCTCCACCAGCGGCCCAATCACCGCCGCAAAAGCCGCCCCGGAATTGATCCCAAATACCGCTATCGCCACCGCTATCGCCAACTCAAAATTATTGCTCGCCGCCGTAAACCCCATCGTCGCCGTCTTCGCATAATCCGCCCCCACCCGCTTGCCCATCCAAAAACTCACCAGAAACATCACCACAAAATAAATCAACAGCGGCACCGCGATCCGCACCACATCCCCCGGCAGCTTCACCACCATGTCCCCCTTCAAACTGAACATCACCAATATCGTAAACAACAACGCCGCCAGCGTGATCGGGCTGATCTTCGGAATAAACACCTTCTCATACCACTCCCGCCCCTTCGCCTTCACCAGCACCAACCGCGTCACCATCCCCGCGATAAACGGTATCCCCAGGTAAATAAACACCGACTCCCCAATCGTCCCCATCGTGATCTTCCCCAAATCCACCTCCCCCATCGACACCCCGATCAGCGGCGGAATCACCTTGATGAACACCCACGCATACGCCCCGAAAAATAACACCTGAAACACACTGTTAAACGCCACCAGACCCGCGCAATACTCCGTATCCCCCTTCGCCAACTGGTTCCACACGATCACCATCGCAATGCACCGCGCCAACCCAATCATGATCAGCCCCACCATGTACTCCGGATACCCCTGCAAAAACACCACCGCCAACACAAACATCAACACCGGCCCAATCACCCAGTTCTGCACCAGGCTCAACCCCAGCAGCTTCCAATCCCTAAACACCTTCCCCAACTCTTCGTACCGCACCTTCGCCAGCGGCGGATACATCATCAACACCAACCCCATCGCAATCGGCACGTTCGTCGTCCCCCAATTGAACCGATTGATAAACCCCTCCGTCCCCGGCACAAAAAAACCCCACCCCACGCCCACCCCCATCGCTAAAAATATCCACACCGTCAAATAACGATCCAGAAAACTCAACCGCTTCAGCACACCCGCCTCAACCACACCGGCCTTCGCACACTTCATCGTCCCGCCCCCTTCTCCGTCAAACTCCCCGGCAACGTCTCCACCCACGCCCGTATCTCATCCCGCACCCTTCGGTAATGCCCCCACGCCTCCTCCTCCGTCTTCGCCCCCTTCGCCAGCAGCGGCGGATCCTCAAACCCCACATGCACCACCTTCGCCCCGCTCGCCAACCACATCGGACAACTCTCCTGCGCATGCCCACACACCGTCACCACCACCTCCAGCCCCGCCTCCTTCAACTCCTCCACATGCTTGCTCCGCTGCCCCTCAATCGGCACCCCCGCCTCCCGCATTACCTGCATCGCCCGCGCATTCATCCCATGCGGCTCCACCCCCGCTGAAAACGCCTCAATCACCTCCCCCTTCAACGCCCGCGCAAACCCCTCCGCCATCTGACTCCGGCAAGAATTCCCCGTACACAAAAATAAAACCTTCAACCGATCAGCCGCCACAAATCACCTTTCATTCGCCCCAGCACATATACAAACCCAAAAAAACAGTTACTCACAACAAACACCCCCCTCACCCCCACAACACCCCCCTGCCAACCGCTCCCGATCCCCCTTCAACTCCGGCACCTCCCCCATGCAGCACCCCAAACACTCCAACAATTTCGCATGAAAACCCCCCGTCGTCGGCACCAATCGATAGTGCATCCACTGCTTCTCCTTCCGCCCCGCCACCAGCCCCGCCTTCCGCAAATACGCCAAATGCCGCGATACCTTCGCCTGCGGCAAGTCCAAAACCCGCATCAAATCGCAAACACATATCTCCTCCCGCTCCCGCAACAAATTCAACACCCTCAGCCGCGTGCGATCCGAAAACGCACGAAACATCAAATCGACCTTGTCTGTAGCAATCATAGGCATAATCGTCTAAGCAATTATACATCCCCCTCTGCCAATGGCAACCCCTCTCAGAAAAAATTCCCGCCCCCCTCATCTCCTACATTTCCTACCGGGATTGGGAGGAGATTGCCAACCTTCCTCTCTTTTTCCCCCTCTCTTTGGCACTCTGTCATTTTCCACCCAAAAACGCCCCTCCTCCCCATTCCCACACCCCCTCTTTCCCTCAAGATAATCACAATGGCGAACATCCAGCCCCCCTTAACCCTCGCCCCTCACAACGTCCCTTAAGCTCACCACCCTTCCCAGACGATAACATCCATACACCACCGCTCCTCACCCTGCCCCAAATCACCCTAAACCCCGTCGGCCAACGGATTTGCCGTCACGTTCCCCTCTCCCCTTCTCACACGGATGTCGAGGTTTTCCATGAGCGTCTCCTCCTCAGTCGGGCCCATCTCCGGTATCGACTACGGCAAACTCATCACCGGCCTCATCGGCATCGAACAACGCCCCATCGACATCATCACCAAACGCCTCACCAAGCTCGAAGACCAAAATACCGCCTTCACCTCCCTCGCCACCAAGCTCACCTCCCTCAAACTTGCCGCCACCAACTTCTCCTCCGCCGCCATCTTCCGCGCCGCCACCGCCGCCTCCTCCAACACCTCCGTCCTCAACGCCACCGCCGGCATCGGCACCCCCATCGGCTCCTACAACTTCATCGTCCAACGCCTCGCCTCCGCCAGCCAAGCCGTCTCCCAGGGCTTCGCCGATACCGAAACCACCTCCCTCGGCCTCACCGGAAACGTCAAAATCCAGCTCGGCAAAGGTCGCGTCGACGATGTCGCCACCCTCGCCTCCCTCAACGGCGGCGCCGGCGTCGCCCGCGGCTCCATCCGCATCGCCGACCGCTCCGGCGCCTCCACCATCATTGATCTCACCACCGCCGTCGACGCCAAAGACGTCATCAACGCCATCAACTCCACCACCGGCGTCAACGTCCTCGCCAAAATGGACGGCGACAAACTCGTCATCACCGACAACGCCACCGGCGCCGGAAACCTCACCATTACCGACGCCGGCGGAACCACCACCGCCACCGACCTCGGCCTCACCGTCGCCTCCGTCGCCGGCACCCTCACCGGCTCCTCCCTCACCAAACTCCGCGCCACCACCACCCTCGATTCCCTCAACAACGGCAACGGCGTCCGCAATGCCGCCGGCCTCGATGACTTCTCCATCACCGGTGCCACCGGCACCGCCAATATCTCCCTCTCCGGCACAAAATCCATCGGCGACATCATTACCAAAATCAACGCCCAATCCACCGCCACCGGCGTCTCCGCCACCATCTCCACCACCGGCCACGGCCTCACCCTCACCGATGCCGGCGCGGGCCCCGTCTCCGTCACCGCATTCAACGGCTCACTCGGTGCCTATGACCTCGGCTTCCAAACCGGCACCGCCGCCGCCAACACCATCACCGGCGACCTCAACTCCGTACTCCTCTCCCAGCTCGGCGGTGGATACCGCGGCGCCACCGATACCCTCCCCACTCTCGGCACACTCACCATCAACGGCGAATCCGTCGACCTATCCTCCGCCCGCACCCTCAATGATGTCGTCAAAACCTTCAACACCAACACCCAGGGCGTCACCGCCGCCATCAATGAAAACGGCACCGGAATCTCCCTCACCAGCACCGTCGCCGCCTTCACCATCGCCGATGGCACCGGCACCCTCGGCGCCTTCCTCAACATCAACGGCACCTCCGCCGCCACCGCCACCGGCTCCAAACTCGCCTCCGGCGATCTCCACTTCCGCGCCCTCTCCGAAAATTCCCTCCTCTCCTCCCTCGGCGGCGGCAATGGCTTCAAACCCGGTAAAATCCGCATCACCGACGGCACCGGCGCCGTCACCACCCTCGACCTCGCCGTCGCCGGCGTCAACAACGTCGGCGATGTCATCAAACGCATCAACGCCGTCTCCCCCAACCTCAATGCCCGCATCAATGACAACGGCGACGGCCTCGTCCTCACCCAAACCGCCGGCGCGCTCGACGCCCACATCGACGAAGTCGAAGGCGGCTCCACCGCCGCCTCCCTCGGCATCAAAGGTACTTTCGCCGCCGGCACCCTCAATGGCTCCTTCGAAAAAACCATCGCCGTCGTCGCCACCGACAAACTCGTCGACATTCAGAAAAAAATCAACGACGCCGGCCTCGGCGTCGCCGCCAACATCATCAACGACGGCTCCGGCAACAACCCCTTCCGCCTCAGCCTCGCCTCCCGTAACTCCGGCAACGCCGGACGACTCATCTTCGACGGCTCCGAAATCGGCCTCAACCTCACCACCCTCGTCGAAGCCACTGACTCCGTCGTCGTCTTCGGCACCAACGCCAACGGCTCCGGCGGACTCGTCGCCACCAGCAGCTCCAACAGCTTCTCCTCCCTCGTACCCAGCCTCAACATCAACATCAGCGGCCTCGGCACCGCCTCCGTCAGCGTCACCCGCGACGATAAAAAAATCTCCGACTCCCTCACCGACTTCACCAAACAGTACAACGACATCCACGACGTCATCAAAGATCTCACCAAGTTCGACCCCTCCAACCCCGACGACAAAGGCATTCTCTTCGGCGACCCCACTATCCAGATGATCCAGCAAAGCCTCGGCAATTTCCTCACCCAATCCTTCGTCGGCGTCGGTCTCATCAAAAACCTCTCCGGCATCGGGATCAAAGTCACAGAAGACGGTGGCCTCGACCTCGACACCAACAAACTCACCGGCATCCTCGCCTCCAACCCCGAAGACATTCGCTCCCTCTTCACCACCAAAACCACCGGCGCCGGTCCCGCCCTCACCACCCTCATCGATCGCTTCACCGACTCCTCCACCGGACTCATCTTCCGCAGCACCGACGCCATCGAATCCCAAACCAAACAACTCAATGATCGCTCCACCAGCCTCAACACCCTCCTCAACGCCAAGAAAAATCGCCTCATCCGCCAGTTCGCCAACCTCGAGGTCAGCATCTCCAAGCTCCAGCAACAAGGCACCGCCCTCTCCAGCTACGCCACCCAGCAAGCCAAGGGCTGATCTCACCCGTAGCACGCAAATTCTGCGCAATACCCTGAAAAGACCATTCCTTTCTGCCCCGCTCTAGCTAAACCCAAACCCTCTGTTTCTCCGATACTTCAACTGTTGGCATATCGCCTCTCTCCAGGGTTTCTTTTAATGCAGGAATTTCTATGGCCCTCCCCACCCAGGAATACCTTCGCACAACCGTCCTGACCGCCTCCCAGGAAATGCTTACCCTCATGCTCTGGGACGGTGCCATCCGCTTTGCCGAACAAGGCAAAAACGCCATCCTCAAAAAAGACATCGAAGCCTCCTACCAGGCCCTCCTCCGCGCCCAACGCATCGTCATGGAACTCAACGCCGGACTCAAACACGATGTCAGCCCCGACCTCTGCGGAAAACTCGCGGCCCTCTATAACTTCATCTACCGCCGCCTCGTCGACGCCAACCTCCAGAAAGACCCCAAACTCGTCGAAGACGCCCTCGCCATCATGCGCCACCAGCGCGAAACCTGGGTCCTCCTCATGGACAAACTCGGCAAGACCCGCGCCGCCGAAGCCACCGACCTCGTCAACTCCAACATCGACGCCGCCGTCCAATCCGAGGAAATCCCCACCCACGTCGCCCCCGCTCCCACCCCAACTTCCTTCAACCCCTCCCGCCGCGGCGACCCCAACATCGCCGTCCGTCCCCACCCCGCCGCCCCCCAATCCGCCTCCCTCAGTGTCCAGGGCTAACCGCAACGCCGGCTGGACCTACAACCAAGCCACCGGCACCCTCCACGTCATCATCCCCAAATCCGAACGCGCCGACGCCCCCACGGACTCTGAAAAATGCGCCTTCGTCAAATAACCCACCCGTGCCCCCCCCCCCCCACACCCCCCCCGGCCCCGCGCCGCCCGGGCGCGAAGGAGGGGCGGGGGCAAACGGGAAGAGCG